>CAYUAW010000136.1:0-16855 GCA_964442485.1 uncultured Polyangiaceae bacterium | reverse complement strand
GCTCGACCCAGACCGTTCGGCTGGCTGACGGCGAGCAGCACGCCTCACGCCTTGCCTGTACGGGCGCCAGTCGTATTTTGACGGCGTGGCAAAAGCCGGGCCGGTCCAGCTGACGGAACGCGAGTCGGATGAGTCGGGATGGCTGACCGGCGAACGGTTGAGCGCGTCGGGAGGCTTTCGCTGACCTTCAAATATGCCATAATGTTGTCATGCCCATCGGGCAGGCTTCTCCTCCCCCCGAACGAGAGGACTGCCCATGACGATCTGCATCGACGTACCGCGCGGCTTCCGTCTACAGAGCGCCGCTGACTTCTACGCCGATTTCATTCCCGGCTCAGGGATGGCGGCGGCGGCGACGGACGGCCTGACGCTCTCGTTTCGTCTCGATCGCACCTTCGAGGCAACGGTCGTTCGCCTGGGCCAGGCGGGTCGAACCCTGCGCATGGAGGTGTTCGGAACGGAGAACCTCGGGTCGGCGCGAGCACAGGTCGCACGCATCCTCGGCCTGGAGGCGGACGCCGACGCCTGGGCCGAGCTCGGCGAGAGGAACCCCGTGGTGGCGAAGCTGAAGGCGGAGTTCCCGGGTTTCTTCACGGCGACCAAGCCGTCGCCCTACGACGCCGCGGTCTGGGCGATCCTCGCGCCCCGCGTGCAGATGCGTGCGGCCGCCGCGGTGAAGCTCGCGATGATGCATACCCTCGGCGACCGCGTATCGGCTGGAGACTCCGAGCATCATGTGTTTCCTGGGCCCGCGGTGCTGGCGACGCTCGAGGCCTTCCCCGGCGTCCCGGCGGAAAGGGTGGAGCGCCTGCGCGGCATCGGGCGCGCCGCGCTGGAGGGCAAGCTCGACGCGACGACGCTCCGCGAGATGCCCGAGGATGCGGCGCTGCACGAGCTCCAGAAGCTCCGCGGCGTCGGCCCGTGGGCAGCGAGCCACATCTACTTCCGGGGCGCCGCACCCATCGATGCCCTGCCGACCGTGGAGCCGCGCGTGCTCCACGGCCTCGCGGACGTCCTCGCCGTGTCGTCGATCTCGCCGGCCGATTTCCGGCTTCACGCGGGGTCATGGCGGCCGTTCCGGATGTGGGTGTCGGTCCTGCTGTCGCGTCATCTCGCACGGACCGGAGGCTGGCGTTCGCCAGCCCTCGCCCGGGAACGTGAGATTGCTTCGCGCGCGCTTTCGCGACGAACCCGGAGCGCCACTGCGAGCTCGCGTTGAACCTCCCCGCCCTGCGCGTCATGCTCGAGCATCGACGCGCAGTACGAGCCCACCGTCCTCCTCATCTCGCCGGCGAAGCTCGGCGGGCATCGCGGTCAGCTGCTCTTGAAGGAGTCGGCGGACTTCGAGCTCGCGCGAGAGCTCCGCTCGCCGGATGGCGCGCCGCTCGGCGAGGTGTTCAGCTTCGTGAGCGGCCTCTATTTTCGGGGCAAGGCGACCTACGCGCGACAGTTCGGTCGAGCGCCGAGCGGCCTTTCGTCGGCGCACGTCCTGACCGCTGGCGGCGGACTCGTTCCCCTCGACGAGCGGGTCGATCTCGCCCGGCTGCGTCGCTGGGCGGCCGTCGCGATCCACGAGGACAACCCGCACTTCACGGCGCCGCTGCTGCGCCACGCGACCGAGCTGATGGAAGCGCACGACCGAGCGACACGCTTCGTCTTGCTCGGCAGCATCGCCACGAACAAGTACACCACGCCTCTCCTTGAGGTCTTCGGCCATCGCCTGCTCTACCCGCGCGACTTCGAGGGACGCGGGGACATGAGCCGGGGGTCGTTGCTCCTTCGCGCTGTCCGCGAGCGGCGAGAGCTCCCCTACGCGCCGCTCGTCGATGCGAGCGGTCGGCGCGGGGTCGCACGCTGACGAGATCTAGAACGCCGCTCCGCCCACCGTCAGCAGCGCGAGCCATCCGAGGCCGCCCTGGATGCCCACGGTGGAAGGACCCGCCGTCAGCGCGCCGAAGAACGCTCCGGAGTAGCCGAGCACCTGCGGCCCGGCGTAAGCGTCCCAGCTTCGCCCGCCCGGGAGGCTCGCGTCGCCGCTCAGCCGCTGTCGCGCGCGACCCTCGCCGCCGATCCTGAGAAACGGCAGAACGTCGTAGCCCGCGCGCGCGAGCAGCTCGCCATCGCTCTCGCCTTCCTCGAAGCCCGCCCCCACGATGACATTTCCATCCAGGTGCAGGCCGCGGCGCGCGTACGAACCGAGGACGGCGAACTCGACCTCGCCACCGAGTTCTGCGAACCCCTCCGCCTTGTAGCGGGCGAGCGCGGAAAGGGCCCAGCCGACCTTCCTGTCGCCCACGATGCGCAACTGTGCGCTGGCCGACGGCGCGAATCGACGATTCGAGCCCTCGTCACGCCGCTCGGCATCCGCAAACAGCGTCAACCGATCCAGCGGCGAGATCCAGATCCGGAGACCGCCGCCGAAGTTCGGCGTGCTCGACCGGAACTCGCCGCGCGACTCTCCGTATCCCGCTGCACCGACGGTGCCCGCCGAGACGCCGAAAGCGGAGTGCGCGTACGCGACGGCAGGCGTCTCCGTTGCGGCGGAAGGCAGAGGGCCCTGCGAGCCGGGCTCGCCCGAAGGCGCGTCCCGTTCCTGGGCCGCTGCCGAGCCCATCGAGAGCGGCACGCCGAGCAAGAATGATCCGAGTACGAGAACCGAGTAGCGCATTGCTGCTCTCCCGCTGGATGCGAGCCACGAGGGCGGCACCTTTGCCGTCCATGTTCGGCCGTCCAGCGCAGCCAGAGGATAGCGCAAGCATCGTGGCTCGCTCAGACAACGTGAGTTGTCGATTCTGTTCGAGCCGCAGGCGAGGATTGTCGCCCCGCGACAATTGGCTCAGCGAACGTGGAGCGCCTCGATAGCAACCGGGCTGACCCACAAAGCTAATCGACTCGATGGTGGCTGAAAATTACCGCTAACCCTGACAGGAGATCGCGGTGTTCGTTCACCTCGTCTCTTGTGCATCGATGGCTTCTGCAGGAGCATCTTCGTCGACATGCGAGCCGTCACATCGACATCGTCCCGCTACTACTGGTCGACACGCTCCGTGCTGGTGCTGTCCGTGGTGCTCGCGGCCGGTTCGGAGGGGTGCAGCGCGGGAGAGGACAACACCGCCCAGACCGCTGCGATGAGCGGCGGCACGGCGGGCGTCGGCGCGTTGCCGGGCTCCGGCGGCACGTCGGGGTTCAGCAGCGCGGCGGGTGGCACGGTGAGTGGCGGCGGCGGGGTCGTCCCGTCGATGGGCGGCGTGGCAATCGCTGGAGCGCCCGGCGCTGGAGGCATGGTGGGGAGCTCGGGCGGCGCTATGACGGGCGCAGGCGGCGGAGCCGCGGGCCTCGGCGGTGGGGCGAGCGGAGGCGGTGGCGCGAGCGGTGGCGGCGGCATCGGAGGGAGCGCGGGAGTCGGCGGCGCTTCGATGCTCGGCCCTCCTGTATTCAGCAAGAACATCCGGCTGAACGACGACACGGGCACGGGAAACCAGAGCGAGGTCGCGCTCGCGGCCGGTCCGAATGGGCTCGCACTCGCCGGCTGGATGGATGAGCGCGCCGAGCGGGTTTGCGCCTATTCGTTCTCGACCGACGGTGGCGTCACCTGGAGCAAGAACGTCTCCATCCCCAATACCAGTAACTTCGTCGGGGATCCTGCCGTCGCCATCGACGGCGGCGGCACGATGTACGCGGTGTGCCAGCAATACATGAACCCGGTTGGCGTGTCGGGAGCCATCCGGATGATGTCGTCGAAGGACAAGGGCCAGACCTGGTCCGCGGTCCAGACCATCCAGAGCGCGCCCGACAAGCCGTGGGCGACGGGCGGGACCGCCGATGGCGAGCTCTTCGTCTCGTGGCTGGGCAATCCCGGCGGGATCAAGCGCTCTCTCGATCACGGAGCCACGTTCGGCCCGGTCCAGTCGACGGGCAACATCGTGCACGGCACGGCGATCGTGCCCTCGACGAGCGGCTTGCTCCACGTCCCCTACAATCTCGACTCCGATCGCAACCAGCTCCGGTATCTGCGCAGCAAGGACAACGGCTCGACGTACGAGACGCCGCGCGATCTCATCGCGGACATGGGCACGTTCTGCTTCACGTGCAATCCGAGGCAACACCCCATCGTCGGTGCCGCAGCGGACTCGACGGGAAAGTTCGTCGCGATCACCTGGGCGAGCACCATGACGGGCGGCCAGGGCGACGACGACGTGTGGGTCCTCTACTCGAAGGACGGCGGCGACACCTGGACCAAGCCGATCCGCGTGAACGACAACACGACGAAGTCCCGGCAATTCGAGTCGTGGGTGGCGGTCGACGAGAAGGGGCGCGTGCACGTGGCGTGGACGGACTACCGCGACGGGGGACAGAACGAGACGTTCTACGCCCGCTCCGCCGACCCCACGAAGGGCTTCGAGCCGAACATCCAGGTGACCGACGGACACGGCAGCGGGGCCACGGATTTCCTCGGCGACTACAAGGGAATCGCGGTACAGGGGTCGGACGTTCTCATCGTCTGGCAAGACACGCGGCGTGACTCCGGCGACATCTACTTCGCGCGCGCGGCAGGTGCAGCGGCTCCGTAGGGTGAACGCGCGAGCGCGGCTCGGAGCGAGCGCGGCCGCCGTGGCGCGTTTCGCGACGATAGCGGCGTGCGCGCTCGGGCTTTCGACGTCGGGGTGCCGGCGCGCGCCGGTGCCGCCGACCGACGAGCGAAGCGGCGTTCGCGCCGCGCCTTCCGCGTCGGCTTCCGTCGCGCCGCCCGATCCGTCCCGGCTTCCGGAGGACCCGGCCGCCGGCCGGCGCTCCACGCTGCAGTGGCGCGAGCACATGGAAGACGAGGAACGCGAGCGCCAGCTCGGCTTCGACCATCGTCACCTGAAGGAGCACCGCGCGGTCGTCAAACTGCTCACGGCGGCGCGTGCGCGCTACGACGGCGCGCAGACCGAGGCCGCCGTCGAAAGGGTGCGAGGGGACATGCCCCGGCAGCTCACCGAGATACGCCGGAAGGTCACGGAGCTCGACCACTGGGGCGTCAACTCGCGCGTGCTTCCCGACTACGCGGCGCTGGAGGCGTCGCTCGAGGCCGGCTACGCGGACGCGAAGGTTGCCGCGCTCGGTGGCCACGCGGAAGCGCTCGCCGCCGCACGGGCCACGTTCGACCAGCACCTGAAAACCATTGCTGACTGGCTCGAGGCGGCGAACGAGACCGAGGGTGACGAGCACTGACCTAGGCGACGGAGCGCGCGCCTGCTGCGAGGACGGAAGGCGCGCCGGCGAGAAACCAGACCGCGATCACCGCGTCGAAGATCATGCACCCGAAGGACGACGTGGGCATGAAGGGCCAGAGCGCGTTGCCGCGAAGGTGGTGGACGAGATCCCACGCTGCGTGCATGAGCCACCCGACGCCGATGAAACGATGGGAGCGCAGCGCCAGGTACGCCACCACGCCGCCCGCGACGACGACATACCCGAGCTCCCACGCCCCGAGGCCGCCGCTCATGTAAACGCCGCTCGCGCCGGCGACCAGAACCGCGTTGTACTCGCGCCTCGCCGGCTCCTTCACGAGCGACATCAGGACGACGAACACCGCCGCCGCAGCAGCGGGGCCGACCCAGTCGACGAGCTCAAGCGGGGGCGGAGTATGCATGGAGAACGTTCCAGGTGGTGTGATTCTAGAAGATCTGACATCTTCCACGAGTGGCTCAAAAGACATTGAACGCAGCCTTTCGGCCAAACGGCAGCCGGACCGGGTCACCGCGCCACGTCGTGGCTGTGCTCGCCTTCGACGGCGTGGTTCTCGGGGATCTGTCGACACCATGCGAGATCTTCGGCCTCGTGCGCGACGCGCACGGCAGCGCGCCGTACGAGGTCCGGGTGTGCAGCGCCGAGAAGGCCGTCGCGACGGCACATGTGACGTTGCAAGCGCCCTACCGGCTCGCGTCGGCGAGCCGCGCCGACACGGTCATCGTGCCCGGTATCGACCGTCTCGACCGGCCCGTGCCGCCGTCCGTCGCGCGGGTGATACGCGGCGCGGTCGATCGCGGCGCGCGCGTCGCGTCCATCTGCACCGGCGCGTTCTTCCTGGCGGCGACCGGAGCCCTCGACGGGCTTCGAGCGACGACGCACTGGCACGGCGCCGCAGAGCTCGCGCGCCGTCATCCCGCCGTCGACGTGGATCCCAACGTCCTCTACGTCGACAACGGGCGCGTCCTGACGTCGGCCGGCGCAGCGGCGGGGTTCGACCTCTGTCTTCACCTGGTACGCCGGGATCTGGGCGCGCAGGCGGCCGCGGAAACTGCCCGCGTCGCGGTGATGCCTCTCGAACGCACCGGCGGGCAGGCGCAGTTCATCGATCATCAGCCCCCGACGCCGGATGGCGCATCGCTCACCGACCTGCTCGCCTGGCTCGAGCAGAACCTCGGCGAAGATCTGTCGGTTCCCGTCATCGCACGCCGCGCCGCCATGAGTACCCGGACGCTGACGCGACGCTTCCGCGATCAGGTAGGGACGACGCCAGCGTCGTGGGTGACACAATCCCGCATCAGACGCGCGCAGCGTCTGCTCGAGACGACCGACCTCGCGATCGAGCGAGTCGCGGGCGAGACGGGCTTCCAGTCGGCGGCGGTGCTCCGCGAGCACTTCGGGCGCATCGTGGGGACGAGCCCGCTGTCGTACAGGCGGACCTTCAAGGCGAGCTGAGCGCCGCCCGACGTGGCTGGCTCACATGCCTGGGATGGACATCAGCTCGACGACGTCGATGAAGCCCTCCGGCATCATGAAGTGAGGGTGTCCCTTCAACGCCTCGGCGAGCGCTTCCTTCGACTCCGCCTGCAGAATGGAATATCCGCCAAGGTCGTTGGTGCTCGGTGACGCGCCGCTCTTCGTGACGCGGAGGCTCTTGCCGAGCGGGCCGCCCATGTCGACGATCGACGGGGCCGCCTTCTTGCTCCAGTGGAGCCACAGGTCCATCCCAGCCTTCTGCTGCTCGGGAGTCGCCTTCTTCATGTGCTCGAAGGACGAGGTCGGCGCCTTGTAGAGAACGAGAAACTTCTTCATACGGACATCCCCTGCCGGCAAGTATGACGACACGCGAAGCGTCGCCGGCGTCGTTCGAAGTAGCCCCGTTCGCCCGCGTTCGCAACGAGGTCGCGCGCGGCGGCTACGACGCGAAGTCACCGAAGGCGCGCTGCAGCAACGTCAGGCCGACGAGGACGGCGGTTTCGGCCCGGAGGACGCGGCCGCCGAAGCACAGCGCAACCGCGTCGCGCGCATCCAGAAGGCGCCGCTCCTCGTCGCTGAAGCCGCCCTCGGGACCCACCACCAGGGCGATGCGGGTCGTTCCCGATGCCGAGCCAGGGCCGCCGAGTCCCTCGCCGGGCATCGCCAGGGGCGTCTCCGTGCGGTCGTCCAGGTAGTAGCGCGCTTCTGCCCCGACGAAGAAGGCGTCATCGAGGGCAGACGCGAAGGGCACTGCGTCGCGCACGTCCGGAACGCTCGCCCGGCGGCACTGCCGAGCCGCGCGCAGCGCCTGACCGGGCCAGGCGTGCGCCTTCTCGTGAGCGAGGCCAGCGCGCTGCACGGAGCGCTCGGTGATGACCGGCACGACGCGCTCGACGCCGAGCTCCGTCGCCTTCTGAACGACGCCCAGCATCCGCTGCCGGGCAAGCACCGCGCAGAACAGCGTGATACGTGCGGAGGACTCGGTGGAGCGCCGCATGGCCTCGAACACCACCGCGCTGCCGCCGTCCTCGTCGAGCGTCGACAGGGACGCCCGGAAGAACTTGCCGTCGACGTCCACGAGGGTGAACGCCTCCTTCGGATTGATCTGGCGGAAGCGGAGGCCCCGCGCACAAGCTGCGTCGAGCGTGATCCGCTGACCTTCGACGAGCGCTCCCGCGTGGCGTAACGGCGCGTTCGAGGCAGGAGTGCGCACCGTCCCGTCTCAGCCCTTCGGGCGTATCTGCTTGCGGACCTTCTGCTGGAACGTCTTCGTGCACGAGCCGTGCGTACCCTCGTACTCCAAGATCTCCCGCACGATGCGACCCTTCACATCGTCGCCGAGGCCGCTCGCGTTCACCTCGTTCGCGAGCCTGACACCCTCGAACGTCGACGGAAACTGCGGCTTCGGAGCAGCAGCCGACTTCGCAGGGTGATGATGCGAGGGCTTCGTCTTGGTGACGTCGCGCATGCCGGAGCTCGCGTCGCCCTTCCTTCCCGTCCCGCCGCAGGCCGGGCACCGCGTCGTGAGCCCGAACGAATTGCTGACGCGCCCGTCTCCCCCGCAGACTCCGCAACTCTCGGCGCTCATCGGAAAGACGCAATCACTGGTGCTGATGTTCCGAACACGCCTCGAAGCCTACGCCAACGACCGTGCCGGCACCAACGTATCTTCGGCCAGGGCCGCGTTTCCCGGGTCGGTTCAGCTCCCTGAAGGCACGGCGGTTCCGTCCCACAGCCGAGTGTCGCGAGCGAACGCTTCGACGACGAAGTCCATGACCGCTCTGACTCGCGCCACGCGCGCGAGATCCGGGTGCACGACGAGGCAGATGTCCCGCTCGCCGAGGGCGAGCGGCGTGAGGCGGCGAAGCGCTGGTTCGGTCGCTGCGAGAAAGCACGGCAACACGCCGATGCCCATCCCGACGATGGTCGCGTTCAGGGCAGCGACGATGCTGTTCGCGCGCATGACGAGGTGGGCGCTCGTCGCGTGCTCCGACAGCCACAGCGCGCCGGGCACGGCCGAGAGGCTCGCGTCGTAACCGATCACGTCCCAACCAGCGAGGTCGTCCGGGGCGACGGGCGCGCCCTTCCGCTCCACGAACGCGGCGGCGGCGTAGAGCGACCAGGCCGCGCGCCCGATCTTCCTCACGATGAGCTCCGGCTCGCTGTCGTTGCGCACCCGGACCGCGAGGTCCGCCTCACCGCGCATCAGGTCGAAGGCCCGGTTGCCGCTCAAGATCTCGACGACGAGCGCGGGATGGCGCTCGCGCAGCACGGCGAGCTGCCGGACGAAGTACCCGCTGATGGCCTCCGACGTCGTCAGCCGGACGGTGCCCTCGACGCGCTCGTCCTCGCCCGAAACGCGGCGCACGATCCCCTCGACGCGAGCTGCGATCTCCTCCGAGAGCGGCAGGATCTCCGAGCCGGCTCGCGTCGGGGTGAAGCCGTCCGGACCGCGAGTGAACAGGCGCGTGCCGAGCGCCTGCTCGAGCGCCGACAGACGCCGCCCGACCGTCGTGTGCTCGACCTTGAGATCCCGGGCTGCGCCCGCGAGCGTGCCCGCGCGAGCGATCGCCAGGAAAAAACGGAGATCGTTCCAGTCGAGCACCCGTGCACGCTCGCACGGCACCCGTGCAGCTTCAATCATTCCGCATGCCGACGCGAGCAGCGATAGTCACCTGCGTGGCGACGTTGCCACCGACGAACCGACAATCGTTTCACGACGATCCGAGAGGAGAGACAACATGAATCCCATCAACGTGCTCATGAGCCTCGAGAAGGAAATTTCCGGCGGCGATCTGGCGAAAGCGGCGGCGTACATGGCGGAGGACTTCAAGTTCGTCGGTGTCGGGCCCGAGGCGCTCAACAAGGATCAGACGCTCGGCGTCTGGGCGACGCTCCGCGCCGCGTTGCCGGATTTCAATCACAACCTCCGCAACTTGCGGGAGGCCGGCAACGTGGTCTACGGCACGGTCGAGGTGACCGGCACGCACACCGGCACGTTCGCGATGCCGCACGGCCCGACCTTGCCAGCCACCGGTCGACGATTTCAAAACCCGCTCGAGCGAGTAGCAATCACGATCAAGAACGGAAAGGTCGCACAGTGGATGGTGGAGTCCGTGCCCGGCGGGGGACTCTCTGGCGTCCTCGGGCAGCTGAGCTGAGCGGAGCGGGTTTGTTTCGAGGGCGGTCAGCCGGCGACCGCCCTCCACGCCTTCTTTGCAGGTCAGCGAATGACGCACCATGACTAAAAAATGTGACTGGGGATGGAATCTGCTCTAGGTTCAGTCGCGATGACGAACGACGACCGCGAGCATTTCACAAGGGTCGAGGGGGTTCGCCTTCACTGGACCGAGCTCGGCGAATCGTCCGACCGAACGCCGATCGTGCTCATTCACGGCCTCAACAACTCGTGTCTGTCGTGGTCGCGGGTGGCGCCGCTGCTGGCCACCGACCGGCGGGTGCTGATGCTGGACCTGCCGGGTCACGGTCAATCCGATCGTCCGAACGTCGGTTACGAGCTCGACTGGTACGCGCACGTGGTGGCGCGATGGCTCGAGGCCGTCGGCGTGGAGAAGGCAGACGTCGTCGGTCATTCGTTCGGCGGCGGCGTCGCGCAGATGCTCCTGCTCGAATGCCCCCAGCGGATCCGGCGTCTCGTGCTGGTCGCCGCGGGTGGTCTCGGCAAGGGCGTCGGGGCGTGGCTGCGTCTCGCGTCGCTCCCGCACTTCGTGGAGTATCTGGGTCAGCCGTTCATGGCGCTCGGCACGCGGCTGGCGCTCCGCGGGGCGCGCGAAGGAGTGACCCGGCAGGACATCGCCGAGCTCAGCCGGCTCAATTCGCAAGCCGGCTCGGCGCGTGCTTTCGCACGCAGCGTGCGGGACGTCATCGACTGGCGTGGTCAACGCCGGAACTTTCTCCACCGCGCCCAGGAGGTGGAACAGATCCCGCCCGTCCTCGTGCTCTGGGGCGATCGCGATGCGCTCATTCCCATCGAACAGGGCCGCGCGTTCACGGCGCTCCTGGAGGGCGCCGTCTTCAGGACGTTCGAGGGCGCTGGACACTACCTTCATAACGAGCAGCCCGAGGTGTTCGCGCGGACCGTCCGGGGCTTCCTGGATGATCCCGCCGTGCCCTCGACGCGACTCCGGATGCCCCTGCCCAAAGCGGTGAGCGCGCTCCCCAGGTTACGAACCGCGTTCTTGTCCCGGAGCTCGCCTGGGTAGACTCCGTGTTTGGCTCCGCCCGATGGGCGAGCGGGGGCCGAAAACTCTGCTCAGGCAGAGATCCGAGCTCTGCGACGACTACCCAGTGTAGTCGACCCAGCTGAGCGCTGGGTCTAATGTCCCTCCCCGAACCCGGGAGATTTTCATGTACGACGTCATCGTGGTGGGGGCCGGATCTGCGGGCTGCGTGCTGGCGAACCGGCTGTCCGCGGACGACCGCACGCGCGTGCTCTTGCTGGAGGCGGGGGGCACCGACTGGAGACCGGAGATCGCCGTCCCCGCTGCGTTCGGCAAGCTGTTCCGCTCGGCCGTCGACTGGGCCTACGAGACCGAGGCGCAGCCCGCGCTCGCAGGCCGCAAGATCTTCTGGCCGCGCGGCAAGGTGCTCGGCGGCTCGTCGTCGATGAACGCGCAGGTGTACATGCGCGGCCATCGCATGGACTACGACGGCTGGGCGGCGCTCGGCAACGACGGCTGGGCGTACGACGACGTGCTTCCGTACTTCAAGAAATCAGAGAACAACACGCGCGGAGCGTCGAGGTTCCACGGGGCAGGCGGGCCGCTCGACATCTCGGACTGCCGGGACCCGAACCCCCTCACCCTCGCGATGGTCGAGGCAGCCGCGGCCGTCGGCATCCCGAGGATCGACGACTTCAACCGAGAGGACCAGACGGGCGTCGGCCTCAATCAGGTCACGCAGCGCCGGGGGAGGCGGGCGAGCACTGCGTTTGCGTTCCTGAATCCCGCGCGCAAGCGAAGGAACCTCACCGTCCTGACCAGCGCCCTCGTGTCGCGCGTGACGCTCGAGAACGGACGCGCGGTCGGCGTCACGTACCTGGATGCTCGCGGGAAGTCCCACTCGGTCCGCGCCTCGCGTGAGGTGGTCCTGTCGGGCGGCGCCATCAATTCGCCGCAGCTCCTGATGCTCTCCGGCATCGGCCCCGCCGACGCCCTGCGCGCGCTCGGCATCGAGGTCGTGCTCGACCTGCCGGGCGTCGGACAGAATCTCGTCGATCACCCGGCGCTCGGCCTGATCCAGGAATCCCGCCTCCCGGTCTCGCTGCTCCTCGCGGAGGGGCTATCGAGCATCGTCAGCTACCTGACCCGGCGCTTGGGTCCGCTCAGCTCGAACATCGCCGAAGCCTGCGCGTTCGTGAAGTCGCGTCCCGACCTGCCGGCGTGCGATCTCCAGTTTCACCTCGCTCCGGTCGAATACGATCTACGCCTGGAGAGCGAGCCGACGGTGCATGCCTTCACCATCGGCGCGGCGCTGGTTGCACCGAAGAGCGTCGGGCAGCTCCGCCTCGCATCCACCGATCCGCGAAAGGCGCCCGTCATCGATCCCGCCTATCTATCAGACCCGGAAGGCGAAGATCTGCGCTCGCTGACGGCGTCCCTGCGCCTCGGCAGAGAGATCGCGGGCGCCGCCCCGCTCGCTCCCTTTCGAGGCGCCGAGCTCAAGCCGGGACCGGCGGTGCGAAGCGATGCGGAGCTCGAGGCATACGTTCGCAGTCACACCTCCACGCTCTATCACCCCGTCGGCACTTGCCGGATGGGCACGGACGGCTCGGGAGTCGTGGATTCGAAGCTGCGAGTCCGAGGCGTCAACGGCCTGCGAGTCGCCGACGCCTCGGTCATGCCAGTCATCCCGCGCGGCAACACCAACGCGCCAACGATCATGATCGCCGAGCGCGCCGCGGAATGGGTGCTGTCGGCGGTGTGATCAGTTCCACGCCGTCGTCGGGATGGTCGCCATGACGGCCTGGATCATCATGATCTTGGAGACGATGACCTTGAAGCACTCTCCGACCACGAGACTGGACGCTCCCGGCTCGAAGGGAAACATGCCCCACACGAGCCCCATCTCCTCGTCGAAGACGAGGTAGCGCGCCGTGACGTTGAACGCCCAGTTCTGCGACTGGAAGCTCGCGAGTCCCGCCGCCGTCTCGAAGCCGTTCTCGTACCGATTGCACATCGTGTCGAAGTGCACCCCCGAGGCGTTGGTCTTGCCGTCCAGGTACTGGATGTACCGATCGACCTCCGCCTTCAGCTGGTCCCGGGTCAGCCGCTTCGCCGGGTCTATGGCCTGAAGAAAGACGGGCTGCGCCTTCATGTTCATGGGAGAGAAGAAACCGTTCGCCGCACCCGCCTGGCGAACCGTCATGCTCTCGATCTCGGTGATCTGGTGGGCAACGATCTTCAGGCGCACCTGGTAGATGACCGGTGTCGTGCCGTTCTCGTTCACCACGAGCTGGCTCGCGACCTGTCCAGCAACGGGGTCGGCGAAATCCAGCCGCTCATCGGCCACGAGCTGGGACGCGGTCTTCCAGAGCCCGTCACCGAGCTGCGCCGTGACACCGTTGTCCGTGTACTTCACGGTCGACGCCACCGGAACCTTCATCGGCGCGCGCGCCGCGAGCGCGTCCAGGTAGACCTGAAGCACCCCGATGAGGCACGCGCGATCGCACGCGCCGGATGGGCCGCCCCCGTCTTGACCCGGCCCACCCGCGGAGTTCGCGCCGCCCGAGCCACCCGCGGGCGACGCTCCCCCCGACGCGACCGTCCCGCCAGCGCCGGTGCCGCTCGTCCCCGAGCTCCCCGGGGTGCCACCGACCGCAACGGGCACTCCACCGATGCCGCTCTTCGTACCGCCCGCGCCCGGGGGTGACACGGCGCCGCCGTTTCCGGAGAGGGTGCCGCTCGAGCCTCCCGTGCTCACTGCGGTTGCCGCGCCGCCTCCGCCCGTCGAGACGGCCACGCCGCCGGAGCCTCCTGCGCCGTTCGATGAGTGATCACTGCAGCCAGCGACGACGAGGGCCAGCGCTGCCGCGAGGGCGGCTCGCGTCGAAGCGAATTCGTTCTTGGTTCTGTGGAACATCGTTCGATTCCGTGAAGCGCGCTCGTGCCTCTTCGCCCGTTGAAACATCGCAAGGTGCGACGAAGCTGAAAGACGCTCCCTCGTGATTGCAATACGCCGCCAGACGGATGCTACGAGGGAAGTCCCTTCACGTACGCTACGAGATCGCTACATCTCGCGCGGGTGAGCCCACACGGGAAAAGTCCGCAAAGAGCATCCGACGAGTCTCGCCTCTGCGGGTCACACGTGCCATTCGAACCCGGACGCCCCATAGGGCCAGTCGGAAGGAGCTCTCCCTGATGAGCCACGGCAACCCTGACCAGAAGCCCATTCACTCCGGCTACGGCGCGCAGACGACGGCGAGCGACGTGGTCGGCACTCGAAGACTCGATGGCGCGGTCGCGATCGTGACCGGCGGGTACACCGGCGTCGGGCTCGAGACCACGCGCGTGCTCGCCGCCGCCGGTGCCCAGGTGATCGTCCCTGCCAGGACACCGGAGAAGGCCCGCTCGGCGCTCTCGGGTATGGCGCGGGTCGAGCTCGAGACGCTGGACCTCTTCGACGGCACCTCCGTCGATGCGTTCGCAGCGCGATTCATCGCGGCCGGCCAGCCGCTTCACATCCTCGTGAACAATGCAGGGATAATGGCTGCTCCGCTCGAGCGGAACGCGCGCGGCTTCGAGTCGCAGCTCGCGACGAACCACATCGGCCATTTCCAGCTCACGCTCCAGCTCTGGCCCGCGCTGCTCCGCGCGAACGGCGCCCGCGTGGTGTCGCTGTCCTCGAGGGGTCATGTAAGGTCCGGGATCGACTTCGACGATCCGAACTTCGAGCGGCGCCCCTACGACAAGTGGATCGCGTACGGGCAGTCGAAGACGGCGAACGCGCTCTTCGCGGTCGGGCTCGACGCCCGCGGCGCTCCGCACGGCGTGCGGGCGTTCTCGGTGCACCCGGGCGCCATCCTCACCGACCTGATGCGCTCCATGTCGGAAGAGGAGAGGCGCGCAGCGGTCGCGAGGTCGAACGAGATATCGCCACTGAAGACCGTGGAGCAAGGCGCCGCGACGAGCGTCTGGTGCGCGACGAGCCCGATGCTCGACGGCCTGGGCGGCGTGTACTGCGAGGACGTCGACATCGCCGAGGCCGTCCCTGCCGAGTCGAAGGAGCAACGCGGCGTCCGGCCGTGGGCGACCGATCCAGAGCTCGCGGAGCGCCTGTGGAAGCGGAGCGAGGGGTGGACCGGGCTCTCGCCCTCCTTTTGAAGCCCCGTCTTGAAGCCCCGTCCCCGGGCACGCGCGCTGTCGAGGGTGGGACGATGTCGGCAATGTTCCTACTCTCACGCGTCATCTTATGCAGGCTCGCCCCGCTACCGTGGCCGGCGCCGAAGGCGGTATCGTGTTCGGATGGAGAAGTCCCGGATCGCCATCGTCCTCGTCGTCTGTCTCGGGTTACTCGGCGCGTGCGGAAGCGACAGCAGTGGCTCGAAGAATGGAACGTCACCCGAAGGCGGCACCGGTGGCGGCTCGAACAGCGGGCTCCCCACCTGCGACGCGACGTGCCCGGGTGTGCTCGCCGCGAAGTGCACGGCTGGGCCGACGTCGCAATCGGATTGCGTGTCGGGTTGCGAAGCGGTGCGGATGAGCCAGTGCGCTGCGCAATACGGCGCGCTGTATACCTGCGGCGGCTCGTCGCCGAAGTACAACTGCACCTCGGCAGGCCAGGTCGGGCTCGTGGGATGCGACTCGCAGACGGCCGCGCTCTGGAAGTGCCTGTCCGGCGCCTGAAGCGGCGCCCTTGACCCAGCCCGAGCCCGAAGCCTCCGCCGCTCTCGCTCTCCTTCGACTCGCGGTGGCCGCGATCGTCGTGAGCGCGCCGGAGGTCTGGTCGTCGATGGCGCTCGACGCGATCACGCCCGCTCTGCGGACGCCCCCGGAGGGGCTCGCGTGGTTCGCGGGGCACGTCGCCATCACCCGAGCGCTCATCGACGCGTCCCGGGTGGCCGTGGTCGTCGCCGGCGTGTCGGGGCTCGTCGGGCTCCATACCCGAGGCGCGTTCGCGGCGCTCACGGTGGCGAGCTTCTACCTGTTCGGCTGCTCCGAGCTGGTCGGAGCAGCACGCCACAACATGCACCTGCTCTGGTTCACGGCGCTGCTCGCCGTCAGCCCTTCCGGCTCGCGCTGGTCGGTCGATGCAGCGCGCGGGCGCGCTCCCGAAGAGCCCTTGAACGCGACCCGCGCGCTGTGGATCGCGCGCGCGCTCCTCGCCGTCGTGTACTTCTTTCCTGGCTACTGGAAGCTCCGTGAAGCTGGGCTGCACTGGGTCTTCAGCGACAACTTACGTAGTCAGATGTACTGGAAGTGGTTCCAGAACGCCTGGATGCCTCCCCTTCGCATCGATCGGTACCCGAGCCTCGTGCGGGCGGGTGCCGGCTCCGTCCTCTTGCTCGAGCTCGGGTTTCCGTTCCTCTTGCTCGGCCCGCGCGGACGGACGATCGCCGCGGCGGGCGGGCTCGCGTTTCATCTGTTCGCGAACGCCTTCATGCGGCTTGGCTTCTCGAGCCTGTGGTGGTGCTACGCGCCGCTCCTTCCCGTCGGACGCCTCGTCAGATGGCTTTACGACGGAGCACCCGAGCCCGCGCCCCAAGGTCCCGAGCGAAGGCCGCTTTCTCTCTTCCTGGTCGGAGCGCTGCTCGTGGGCGCGAACGTCGTGCAAGGTTTCCGCGGTGCCGTGCAAGCGTGGCCCTTCGCGTGCTATCCGACCTTCCAGTACGAAGCGCGTCCGGAGATGCCGGATCTCGTCGTCACCGCAAAGCTCGCGGGAGGCGACGAGCAGACGCTCTACGGCGGCACCCGCGGCCTCGTCTACCGGGACCCTCGCGACTGGGGAACGCTCTGGAAGCTCCTCGGCGCGTACGGGGGTCCGCCGCGCGCCGACGGCCTGCGCACGTTCTTCGCTCGGCTGGTGGAGAGCGGGCAAGCGGCCCCGGCGCCTTCGTCGACGCGCGTGCTGCGCTTTCATCGTGCGGAGTTCTCCGTCGTGCCGGAGGCGCGCGGCCGTGGGCCGGTGC
>CAYUAW010000135.1:10588-16885 GCA_964442485.1 uncultured Polyangiaceae bacterium | reverse complement strand
TAGAAGTCCAGAGAAACACGAGGAGCCATCCATGAAGACGAAGCAGTTCGAGAACAAGGGCGCGAGGAACGCGGCTCGCCGGCATCGGCACGAAGCGGAAGCGGCCGCCGCGGGCGCGGTCGGGGGCGCTGCGATGGGCGCGATGGCCGGCCCACCCGGCGCCGCCGCAGGGGCGGTGATCGGAGGCGTCGTCGGAGCGCTGGCCGCCGGTGCTGCCGAAGCGAACGCCGCCGATCTCGCTGCCACGGAGCGGCGTCTCGACGCGGAACTCGGCATCAGCGAAGGCGACATCGGTGCGCCGAACCTGAAGCACCCTCCTGCGAAGACTGGCGCGTTTTCCGCGGCGTCGAGCGGCGCAGGCTCCTCGTCGGACGAGGAACCGGCTGAAGGGCCCATCCAGGCGCCTGAATGAAGCCACCACGCGGTGGCTCGTTCGCCGCGGTCCTTATCGGACGAACCGGCTGTCCGTACGGTCGTTCATGGCGGATGACGCTCTCCACGAGCTGATTTACCTGAGCGCCGCCCGGGCGCCGTTCTCGGATACGGCGCTCAAGGCCCTCCTCGCGCACGCCCGGGCTCGCAACGCGCCACGGGGGCTCACTGGCCTTCTTCTGCACGAGAACGGTTCCTTCCTTCAGGTGCTCGAAGGGGCAAAGCCGGACGTGGATGCACTCTACGAGCGGCTCTGCAGAGATCCGCGGCATCACCGGATCATCAAGGTCTTCGAAGGCGCCATCGAGGCGCGTCGCTTCGGCGATTGGTCGATGGGCTTCGCCTCCGTCGCGCCGCGCGCCGCGAAGGATCTCGACGGATACAACGACTTCTTCTTTCGGTATCGAGACACGGCCCAGGCCCCGCCCGTGGACGTCGCACAGCGCGTCCTTGGCGCGTTCCGCGAAGGTCGCTGGCACGCGTACGTCGAGAAGTAGCGCGAGCGAAGCGCTGAAGGAGCGGTCGACGTCGGCAGCTGACAGAACCGCGCGACCCCGCCGACCAGGACGCAGACGCACGCCCGAAACGCGCCGGCCGACGCCGCCGTGTCTGCACCCGGCCGGTACGAACGGCTGGTGAAGCGCCCTCCCCTCGCTTATGTCGTGACGAGGAGATCGCGACATGGTCCAGAAGAAGCTGCCCGACGCCGAGCGAGCCCGCATCGACGCGTACTTTCGTGCCGCGAACTACCTGACCGTCGGGCAGATCTATCTGAAGGAGAACCCGCTCCTTCGCGACCCGCTCTCGGCTTCACACATCAAGCCGCGGCTCCTCGGTCACTGGGGCACGTCGCCAGGGCTGAACTTCGTCTATGCGCACCTGAACCGCGCCATCCGGGCTCGCGACACCAGCATGCTGCTGCTCGTGGGGCCGGGGCACGGTGGGCCGGCGATCGTCGCCAATGCCTATCTCGAGGGCACGTACTCCGAGATCTATCCGCACGTGTCGCGCGATCTGTCCGGGCTCACCGCGCTGTTCCGTCAGTTCTCGACGCCCGGCGGTATTCCGAGCCACGTCGGGCCGCCGACCCCGGGTTCGATCCACGAAGGCGGCGAGCTCGGCTACGTGCTGGCGCATGCCTTCGGCGCGGCGTTCGACAATCCCGGCCTGGTCGTCGTGGCCGTGGTCGGCGACGGGGAAGCGGAGACGGGTCCGCTCGAGGGCTCGTGGAAGGGGATCAGCTTCCTGAACCCCGCGCGCGACGGCGCGGTGCTCCCCATCCTTCATCTGAACGAGTACAAGATCTCCGGGCCGACGGTGCTCGGTCGATCGTCGGACGAAGACGTGCGGCGGCTCCTGGAAGGCCACGGCTACGCGCCGCGCTTCGTCACCGGAGACGATCCGGCGACGATGCACGACCTGTTCGCGGCGACGCTCGACGACTGCCTCGACGCGATCGACGCCATCGTGCAGAAGGCACGGAGCGAAGGCGTGCGCGAGCGGCCGCGCTGGCCGGTGCTGGTGATGCGCACGCCGAAGGGGTGGACGGGGCCGAAGGAGGTGGACGGCGTTCCGATCGCCGGTACCTTCCGCGCGCACCAGGTGCCCCTCGGCGAGGTGCGCACCAACCCCGCGCATCTCGCGATGCTCGAGAGCTGGATGAAGAGCTATCGCCCCGAGGAGCTCTTCGACGACAAGGGAACGCTGCGCCCCGAGCTCGCTGCGCTGCCTCCCCGCGGCGAGCGCCGCATGAGCGCGAGCCCCCACGCCAACGGCGGCCTCGTCTCGAAGCCGCTCGTGGTGCCGGACATCGAGCGCTACGCCATCGACGTTCCGGCACCGGGACGCACGAAGGTCGAGTCGACGCGTCGCTTCGGCGAGCTGATGCGCGACATCTACCGCGAGAACCCGCGCTCGTTCAGGCTGTTCTGCCCCGACGAGACGAACTCGAACCGGCTCGGCGCGGTCTTCGAGGTGGAGAACCGCTGTCTGGTCGAGCGCACCATCCCGACCGACGATCACGTGTCGCCCGACGGCCGCGTGATGGAGGTCCTGAGCGAGCACAACTGCGAGGGGTGGCTCGAGGGCTACGTGCTCACCGGGCGGCACGGCGTCTTCGCGACGTACGAGGCCTTCGCGCTGATCGTCGCGTCCATGACGACCCAGCACGCCAAGTGGCTCGAGGCGAGCAACGACCTTCCCTTCCGCGCGCCGGTGCCGTCACTGAACATCCTGCTGACCTCCACGTGCTGGCGCAACGACCATAACGGCTTCAGTCATCAGGGCCCCGGCTTCATGGACACCGTTCTCTCGAAGAAGGGCACGGTGTCGCGCATCTACCTGCCGCCGGACGGCAACTGCCTCCTCTCGGTCGCCGACCACTGCCTGAAGAGCAAGAACTACGTGAACCTCGTCATCATCGACAAGCAACCGGAGCTGCAGTGGCTCGATCTTCCCGCCGCGCGTGAACATTGCGCGCGCGGGGCGTCGGTGTGGGGCTTCGCGACGAACGACGGCGGCCAGGCGCCGGACGTCGTCCTGGCCTGCGCGGGCGACGTCGCGACGCTCGAGACGATGGCAGCCGCGGCATGGCTCCGTAAGAACGCGCCCGGCTTCCGCGTGCGCGTGGTGAACGTCGTCGATCTGATGTCGCTCGCATCGCCGGGTGAGCACCCGCACGGCATGCCGAGCGACCGGTTCGAGTCCCTGTTCACGGAGTCGGCGCCGGTGGTGTTCGCGTTCCACGGCTACGCCGGCGCAGTGCATCAGCTCCTCCACGGCCGCGCGAACCCTTCGCGGTTCCACGTTCGCGGCTATCGCGAAGAGGGGACCACGACCACGCCGTTCGACATGGTCGTGCTGAACAAGACGAGCCGCTTTCATCTCGTCGTGGAAGCCATCCGCCGTGCAGCGGAGCCGCCGCCGAACGGCCAGCTCCTGATCGACGAATGTCATGAGATCCTCACGCGGCACACGGCGTACGTGCGCGAGTACCTGGAGGACATGCCGGAGATCAGCGGCTTCGTGTGGGACGTCCCGTGACCCGAGCGGGCCGGAGCGCCGTCGTGCTGTGTCTCAATGGCGGCTCCTCGTCGCTGAAGTTCACGCTGTTCCGGCTCGATCCAGGCGAGGAGCGCCGCCTCGTCACGGGCGCCGTCGAGGGGATCGGGACGGGCGCGGGCCACGCCTGGGTCGACCACGAGGGCAAGCGCAGCGATCGGCGCGCCGCGTTCCCCGACGCGGGCGCGGCGCTCGCCGTGGCCTTCGAGCTGCTCAGCGGGAGTCATGCACCCGAGCCGGACGTGGTGGGTCACCGCGTGGTGCACGGCGGTCCGGAGCACACGGAGCCCGTCGTCGTCGACGCCGCTTTTCTCCGGAGCCTCGAGGCGCTCGTGCCGATGGCGCCGCTGCATCTCCCCGGCGCCCTCGCCGCGATGCGCGCGGTGAGCGAGCGGTTCCCCGGGCTCTCCCAGATCGCGTGCTTCGACACTGCGTTTCATAGGACCATGCCGCTCGTCGCCCGCCGCTTGCCGATCCCCGACGAGCTGCACGAGGCGGGAGTGCGGCGTTACGGGTTTCACGGGCTCTCGTACGAGTACGTGGTGTCCGCGCTCGGCGCGAAGCGGCCGTCCCGCGTCGTGATCGCGCACCTCGGCAACGGCTCGAGCCTCGTCGCGGTGAAGGACGGCGCCTCGATCGACACGACCATGAGCTTCACGCCGACCGGAGGCATCCTCATGGGCACGCGCAGCGGCGATCTCGACCCGGGGGTGCTGCTGTACCTGGAGCGCGAGCGAGGCTACTCGGTGACGGCGCTCGAGAAGCTCGTCGAGGTCGGCTCCGGCCTTCTCGCGCTGGGGGGCACGTCGGACGTGAAGACGCTGCTCGAGCGCGCACCCCACGACGAGCGTGCCCGCCTCGCCATCGACATGTTCTGCTACGCCGTGCGCAAGGCCATCGCGGCGCTCGCGGCCGCGCTCGGCGGCCTCGAGTTGCTCGTGTTCACCGGCGGCATCGGGGAGCACGCAGCCGAGGTTCGTGCAGAGTCATGCCGCGGGCTGGAGTTCCTGGGCGTCTCGCTGGACGACGCCAGGAACCGCGTCCACGCGGCGGTCATCAGCGCAGACGGCGCTCGCTGCACGGTACGGGTCGTCCCGACGGACGAGGACCTCGTCATCGCGCGCCACGCTCGCGCGCTGCTTCCGAAGTCCTAGCGAAGGCGCGACGTCGGTGCTTGACGGGCAAGGACGTACCCGTCCTGACGCGCGAGCCAGCGGAGGATGTCTAGCGGCGATAGCATTCCGACGAGCTGGCCGCGCTCCCCCACGACGGGGATCCGGTGAATGCCCTCGAAAGCCATGAAGGCGCTGGCCTTCGCGATGCTCTCGTGCTCGGAGAGGCACAGCGCAGGCGTCGCCATCAGTGCCTCGACCTTCTGATCGACACTGCTCGGCACGCGATCCGCGTCGAGCGAGTAGAGCCACTTCAGGACGTCGGATTGAGACAGCACGCCCACGGGGCGTCCGTCCTTGTCGACCACTGCGGCACCGCTCACGTCCATCGACAGGAAGACGGGGCCGAGCGACGCCACGGCGAGGTCCGGCGTGATGCATACCGACTGACGGGTCATGATCTCGGAGATGGGCGTGTTCGCGGCCGTCTTCGAGTGCACGACCTCCTCGAGCGCCGGCTCATCCGTGGTTACCCGGACGCACGTGATCTCGACCGCCTGCGTCTGCGGATCGGCGCGCAGCCCCTCGCAGCGGCCGCACACACCGCACGCCTCGAGAGGAACGTCCCTTCGCTCCACGGGGCAGGGAACGTTCAGCGCGAGATGAGTTCCGTTCGGGCCGATCACACGGCGCGAGCGCACCGGGATCGTCTCTTCAATCCGGCGAGCCTCGACTCGCGGCTTTTCCTCTTTCATGGGCCGCGCCTCAGGCAAACTGCAGATAAGCCGCCAGCAGCTGCATCGCGTCGGTCGTCGTGAAGATCCCCACGGGCTTGTTGCCCTCGACCGCCACGGCGCACCCGTACTTCCGGCTCGCCATCTCGAGGACGACCTCGCGGAGCTTCGTGTCGGGCGACGCGCAGTAGACGTCTTGCGTCATGGCCTCCTCGACGAGCTCCGTCTCGATGTCGACCCCCGCGACGCTCTCGAGATAGTAGAGGTCCCTCTCGGAGATGAGGCCGACCAGCTTGCCACTCTCGAGCACCGGCAGGTGCCGAAGGTCGTGCTCCTTCATGAGACGATGCGCGACCGCCAGAGGCTGGTCCTTGCCGATGGAGTGAAGGTTCGGCGTCATCCAGCACCTGAGCACCAGCTTCTTGAGCGCAGATGCCGATGCCGGTGTCTTACGTTGCGGGGTCGAAGCGGGCATACTCTCGTCCAAAGCAATAAGGCTGCCAAACCCACCTTGAAGAAGAGGGTCAATGTCGGTCTTCTCGCCCAGCCACTCGACCGAGGTATCTCATGAAAAAACTTCTCGTCTGCCTCGATGGATCTCCCAGGGAGCGCGGGGTGTTGAACGCAGCGATTGCACTGGCCGGCAATTCCGGCGCAAAGCTCGTGCTGTTCCGCAGCGCCGGTATCCCCGTGGAGCTGCCGACCGATGCCTATTCGATGGCGGTCGACGAAGTCCCGGCCTTGCTCGAACGCCGGGCAAAGGCCGCGCTGGACACGCTTGCGGCCACGGTACCGGCCGGCCTCGTCGCCGGAACCCGCGTCATCATCGGCAACCCCTGGCAATCCATCGAACGCGCCGCGACAGAGGAAGACGTCGATCTGATCGTCGTCGGCTCACACGGCTACCAGGCGCTCGACCGGGTGCTCGGCACCACCGCCGCGAAGGTCGTCAACCACGC
>CAYUAW010000135.1:8645-10488 GCA_964442485.1 uncultured Polyangiaceae bacterium | reverse complement strand
GTACTGAATCGTCCGAATACTGATGTCCAGGATCTCGGCAGCCTTCGACGTTGACCCTTCGGTGGCTTCCAGCGTCGTCGTGATCGCGTAGCGCTCGATCTCCGCGAGGGTCGAGCCCGGGATCTTCAGGGGGCCGAGGTTGTCGGGGGTCGTCTCGAAGGGCAGATCCGCGGCGCTGATGAGCGGCCCTTCCGAGAGGACGATCGCGCGTTCGATGGCGTTTTCCAGCGAGCGGACGTTGCCCGGCCAGCGGTACCCCACGAGCTTCGCGCGCGCCTCCGTGGTGAAGCCTTCGACGGGCTTGTGGTTCTCCAGCGCGTACTTGCGCAGGAAGTGGTTTGCGAGCGTCACGACGTCCGAGCCACGAAGGCGGAGCGGGGGCATCTCGATGTGCACGACGTTCAGGCGATAGAAGAGGTCCTCGCGGAACTTTCCGTCCCGCACGTCCGCGGCCAGGTCGCGGTTCGTCGCCGCGACCATCCTCACGTCCACCGTGAGGGATTCGTTGCCGCCCACGCGCTCGAAAGTCCGCTCCTGCAGCACTCGCAGAAGCTTCACCTGAACGGACATCGGGATCTCCCCGATCTCGTCCAGGAAGAGCGTCCCGCCGTTGGCCTGTTCGAACCGACCGGCGCGACGCCGCTCTGCTCCGGTGAAGGACCCTTTCTCGTGACCGAACAGCTCGCTCTCGAGGAGCGACTCGGCGAGCGCGGCACAGTGCAGCGTGACGAACGGCTTGTCGGCGCGGGGGCTCAGGTTGTGAATGGCCTTCGCGAGCTCGCCCTTGCCGGTACCGCTTTCCCCGGTGATGAGCACCGTTGCACGGGAAGCAGCCACCTGGCGCGCCACCCGGTACACCTTCTGCATCGCGGTGCTGGTGCCGATGAGTCCTTTGATCCCGTCCGAGTCGCGGTCACGGATCTGCCGGCGCAGATTCTCCACTTCGACGCGAACGTTCCGGCCTTCGAGCGCGCGCTCGACGGCGACGATGAGCGCGTCGAAGTCGAGCGGCTTCGTCAGGTAGTCTTCCGCGCCGGCGCGCATGGCGGCCACCGCGCTAGCGGTGTCGTGCATGGAGGTCGCAACGATGACCGGGAGCTCCGAATCCTGGACGCGGAGCTTCTCGAGGAGCTGCATGCCGTTCATGTTCGGCATGTCCAGATCCGTGACCACCACGTCCGGTGGCCGCTCCTCGGCGATCTTCGTCGCCGCGACGCCGTCCTCTGCCGACTCGACCACGTAGTTCGCAGACTCGAGCAGCTGGCGCAAGGCCGACAGGGCGCTCGGGTCATCGTCCACGATGAGTACACGGGCATTCTTGGGATTCTCGGCTGACATGTGACCTCTCGAATTGTCGTTCCGGGCTCAGGCGAGTGCCGCCCCCAGGACGCGACGTTTTATGACTTCCACTACCAGAAGATACGTGAGCGTTGCGCAAACAACGAAGGCGAGATATCCGAGCGGCGGGGGCACGAACCCCAGCCATCGTCCCATTCCGGTGAACGGTATCACGACGCCCAGCAGCACCACGGACACCGTGGTCGCGGCGAGGGCGGGGCTCGGACGGCTCGCGAGCGGGCTTCTCACAGTGCGAATCACGAAGATGACGAGCGTCTGCGTTGCGAGCGACTCGATGAACCATCCCGTGTGAAACAGGGATTCGGAGGCGTGCACGATGCGGAGCAGCACGAAGAACGTCAGCAGATCGTAGACCGAGCTGAGGGGACCGAGGACGAGCATGAAGCGGCGGATCAGGCTGATGGCCCAGCGGCGCGGCTTCCTGATGAAGCGGGCGACGACCACGCTGACGCGGCGGCGCTCGAAGTCGAAGGGCACCTCGTCC
>CAYUAW010000135.1:4173-8545 GCA_964442485.1 uncultured Polyangiaceae bacterium | reverse complement strand
GAGCCCATCCCGCTGACGACCGAGGAGCCCATCAACACCCGCGCGCCCCTCGCCTTCTCGACGGGCATCGATTCGCCGGTCAGGGCGGCCTCGTTCAGGTGCAAATCTTTCGCGTCGAGGAGCTCGGCGTCAGCGGGGATCATGTCTCCGGCGGCAACCCGGACCAGGTCGCCGGGAACCAGACCCGCCGCCGGGAGCTCCTGCCACCTACCATCCCGGAGCACGCTCGCGGTCTGCGCTACCTGCGCGGCGAGGGCTCGCGCAGCGCGAGTCGAGCTGCTCGTCTGCAGGAACTCCACGAGCATGCTGAGAACGACGATGGACAGGACGATCGCCGCGTTGACCACGTCCCCGAGCACCGCCGAGACGATGCTGGAGAGGACGAGGATGGCGACGAGCGGGTTCCCGAACCGCGCTCGAAGGCGGTAGAAGACCGATTCGTCCGACTTGACGGTCGGCTCGTTCCGGCCGTACTTCTCCGAGAGTCCCTCCGCTTCCTCGCTCGTGAGCCCCGTCGCAGGGACGTTCGAAGCAGGGGCAATCTCGGCCTGCGGAAGACCTGCTTGCGGGCTCGGCACGACGGACGCCATCGGACGGTGTGGCGCTGTGCACACACCATGCCGCACTCGCAAACCGTGCACGCGAAGGCCTGGTCTACCGCAATAATGGCGTTCCAGCGCATTTGCCGCGCAGCAAACGTTTCGGAGGAGAGCTGGGCAGGAACGCAAGGTTTGCGCGCAATGGCAGTTCCTGCATCCCTGGCAACCAGCACCGCTCGCGACACGCACCGGCGAGCCGCGCAAGGCTGCATGTCGCCGTTCATGGACGCGGCACGCCCTTCGATTCCGAGCGCTGCATGCGGTTCGCGGTCGCTCTCTTCCTGCTCCTCCACGGAATCGCGCATCTCCCGGGCTTTTTCGGTGCGTGGGGAAAGGTCGGCGCGCCGCCCGACCTTAGCTCCACTCCTCTCGGACACCTCTTCGAGGAAGGAAGCATGGGGGCGAAGGCGATCGGCATCGTCTGGCTCATGCTCTGCTTTTCTTATGCAGCAGTGGCTGCGCTGGTCGTGCTGCGCCAGCCGCTGGCCATCCCGGCTGCGCTCGGCGTTGCCGTCGTGTCCCTCCTGCTCAGCGCGATGACGTGGCCAGTAGTGAAGGTCGGCGTCATTGCGAACCTCGCCGTGATCGCCGTCGCGTTGCTGGCCGCGCGTCAGACCTCGATGTACCTCGAGAACAGCTTCGCGAACGCCTTCGAATCAGCTGCGCCCCGGCCCGGGGATGCCGCCGGTCCCCCTGTCACGGAGCAGCAGCTGGCTCCCCTCCCCGAGCCCGTCCGTCGGTATCTGCACTTCATGGGCGTCGTTGGAAGGCCTCGCGACTGGTCGCTGCGCGCGCACTTCGACGCACGCTTCCGCAGGGACGCTGGCGCGTGGTTGCCCTGCGAGGCCCTCCAGTACGACACCCGGCTCGGCGTGGCACGGTACTTCTACATGCGCCTCGTGATGAAGGCGATCGTGCCGGTCATCGTGCGGGACACTTACGTCAACGGGCGGGGTCGCATGCTCGCGCGTGCGTTCGACGCGCTCACCGTCGTCGACGGCACCGGGATGGAACTCGACACCGGCGAGCTCGTCACCTACCTCAACGACGCGATCCTGATGGCGCCCTCGCTCGTCCTCGGGCCGGAGACGGCCTGGTCGGCCGTGGAAGGCGACCCCAACGCGTTCGACGTCGCCTTCACCGACGGCGGCCGCACCGTTCGCGCCCGCGTCTTCATCGATGACCGCGGCGCTCCCACGAACTTTCGCACCACCGATCGCTTTTTCGACTACCCGGATGGTCGGAGAGCGCGCACGGAGTGGAACACCCCCATCGAAGGCTGGCAGCTCGTCAGCGGGAGGCGGCTCCCCACCCGGGGGCAGGCCGTTTGGATGCTGCCGGGAGGACCATTCGCCTACGGTGACTTTCCTTTCGATGCGGGGAAGATTGAGTTCAATGTTTTGCCGGCGCGGTGAGAAAATCAAATCTCTCCATCGTACGCCCGCCTCAGCCCCGCAATATCCAGCTTCTTCATCTGCATCATCGCTCGCATCGTGCGACCTGCTCGTGCGGGGTCCTTGTCGCCCATCATCTCGCCGAGCACCTTCGGGATGATCTGCCAGCTCACTCCGAACCGATCGACGAGCCAGCCGCACTGGATCTCCTTGCCTCCTCCCTCCGTGAGCTTCGACCAGTAGCGGTCGATCTGCTCCTGGGAGTCGCAGGACACGAACAGCGAGATGCCCTGGCTGAAGGTGAAGGTCGAGCCGCCGTTCAGCGCGATGAACGTCTGACCGAAGAGCTCGAAGGTGAGCGACAAGACGGAGCCCTTGGGGGCCGGGGCGCCTTCCCCGTAGTGCATCGTGTTCAGGATCTTTCCGGTCTCGAAGACGGACAGGTAGTGGCGGACGGCCTCGTCGGCCTGGTTGTCGAAGGTGAGAAACGTGGTGATTGTTGGCATTTGAGCGTCCCTGGCTTTCGGGTTCGTGGTTCCGTTCGAAGGCTCTTCGCCGGCCTTCACGAGGGAGTCGGAGCCGGGGCGCCGCTCTCGACATGCCTTCGCGTCTTTTTTTCGGGGCGGCTGTTCCGCTCTCGGTCGGCAGCGCGTGCCAGAGCTGTACGATCGACTCGGCGGAAACACGAATATCGAGGGACGCCTCCCGATACAGGTGCTCATGTGCGTGCAGGAGCGTGCGCGAGCGACCGTCATCAAGCATGCGCATTCCGGGGTGCACTGGGTGCGCTTCTCCGTGACGTTCGCGAAGGGATGAACACGGCAACGATGTGCGATACGCGCTGCGCGATGTGACATCATGAGATGACACATGTGCGACGACGAGACCGTGACGAGCGGCCAGCCGGCTCTGCGCGTGTGCGGCCTGGAAGATTCCTCGATCACGAAAGAGGTCGATCGAGCGCGCGGCGTGAGCTAGTCGATCTAGCTCATCGGATTGCGCTTTCTCGCGGGGGACCGCGTTCTCGCATCCGGGAAGGAACACAATGAACAGAGCCTGGCCCATCTCCATCATGAGCTTGTTTTTTGCCCTCGGTTGCGGCGCCGCCGCGTCTCCCGAGGGCGCGGGCATCGTCGAGAGAACGGCCGATCCTCTCGCAGCGAGCAGCGCCGCAGGGAGCATTCCGGCAGGGCTTCCATCGAAGCTCCTCGTCGGAGTGTTCGAGGACACCGGAGGCACGTGGATGAAGACGAGCGGCGTCGCGTGGGGCGCGCGGTACCGCTATTTCACCAAGGGCTGGGTGAACAACTGGGGCTACGGCAGCTACGACGGCTCGTGGGGCCTCTCGTACCTGAAGGAGTGTGATTCGCAGGGCTACGTGCCCGCGGTCCAGTACTACCAGATCGTCGGCGAGGCCGGTGGCAGCGAGTCCGCGATGCTCTCGAAGGTGCAGAACGCATCCACGATGAAATCGTACTTCGGCGACTTCAAGATCCTCATGCAGCGCGTGAAGGACTTCGGAAAGCCGGTGCTCGTCCTTCTCGAGGCCGACGGCTACGGCTTTCTCGAGCAGCAGTCGGGCGGCAATCCGAACACGGCCGCCGCGATCGCGTCGTCGGGCATGCCGGAACTCGCGGGGCTTCCGAACACCGTCGCCGGCTGGGGTCTCGCGTTCCTGCAGATCCGCAAGTCCGTCGGCGCGACGAACGCCGTCCTCGGCATGCATGTCTCGAACTGGGCGAGCGGAAAGGACGTCGCCTACTTCAACGTGACCGATGCGCTTCAGCCCGAGGTGGACCTGGCCTACGGCTTCCTGTCCCCCCTCGGTCTCGGCGCGAACGTCACGGGCGCGACCTACGATCTCCTCGTCGGCGACCCGCTGGATCGCGACTCCGACTACTACCGGCTCACGCAGAACCAGGATCGCTGGTGGGACGCGAGCGACTCGGCGTCCATCTCGTCGAAGAGCTTCAATCGGTACGCCGAATGGCTACGACTCTGGAATCAGAAAGCGAGCCGGCGCTGGGTGCTGTGGCAGATCCCGCTCGGCAATTCGAATCAGAAGAACGTCGCCAACAGCGGCGGCCCGTCGGAAGGGTACAAGGACAACCGCACGGAGTACTTCTTCGGCTCGGGGACCGCACACCTCTCGAAGTTCGCCGACGACGGCGTCATCGCCCTCCTGTTCGGCGCGGGCGCGAGCGGGCAGAGCTCGTACCAGAACGACGTCTACACCGACGGACAGCCCTTCCTGAAGAGCCGTGCCGGCGCGATCCTGAACGCCGGCGGCTTGCCCCTCGCTCCCGGGGGAGGAGGAGGAGGAACGGGCGGCACGTCCGGCGCGGGCGGCGCATCCGGAAGCGGCGGCTCGAAGAGCAC
>CAYUAW010000135.1:0-4073 GCA_964442485.1 uncultured Polyangiaceae bacterium | reverse complement strand
CCTCACCTCGGCTTCGCGAGCCGCTTTCGCAGCATGAGCAGCACGATGCGAAGGAACGTCCCGAAGCTCTGGTAGCGCGCGTGCACATGCGTGAACTCGAGATCCCGGTTGTAGTAGTTCACCGGGATCTCGATGATGCGCCGCCGCGCGCGCAGGACCTCGATGACCATCTCCGGGATGATCTCCACGCCCTGCGCGGTCAGGTTCGAGCGGATGGTGGTGTAAGTGGAGCGCCACATGCCGCGGTAGACGCAGCACACGTCCGTGAAGCGGCAGTCGAAACGCCACCACAGCATCTCGAGCAGCTTCGCGAGGATGACGTGCGCAGCGCGCACCACCCCGCGCATGTTGGTCCCCTGCTCGATCATCTGGCGCGTCGTCCGTGTCCCGACCACCAGATCGGCGTCGCGCAGGTAGACGAGGAGCTTCGAGACGTCCCTGGCCGAGAAGGTGTCGTCGCTGTGCGACAGCAGCAGGATATCGCCCTTCGCCGAGTCGAGCCCGAGGCGGAAGAGCGCACCGACCGGGCTCTGCTCGTCGGCAACGACGATCCTCACGTTGGCGCGGGCAGCCACCCTCTCTAGCGCCGGCGCCGTACGCCGGGTGGCGACGACCACCTCGTCGATGTCGGGCCGCTCCGCGAAGACCTCGACGGGGTGCGCCGCCTTCTCCTCTTCCTCACGATCGATGACGTAGACGAGCGAGGTCGTCTTCTTCTCGAAATTGAGCTCGCGCACCAGGTAGTTCCCGAAGTTGAGATCGTCGCGGGAGTTGACGTTGACGTAGCTCCCATCGAGCACGAACGCGCGCACGTCCGCGCCCTCCCGGCACTGCTTCGCGAGCCACGAGGTCCAGATGCGCGGGCCCTCGTCCGGGTTCTCGAAGGCGGCCTCGAGCCGCGTGACGAGCTCGGGCGAGAGCAGGTAGGTCCCCGTGCCCATCAGATTGCCCGTCACGACGGTGGGCTTCTCCTGCATGTCGGTGATGCGATCGCCGGAGAGCGTCACGGTGTAGTTCTTGCGGATGTGCTTCACGTACGGCGAGGCGATGAGCGTGCACACCGCGAGCGCGTCCGAGAGCGCGGCGTCCCGTAGCCCGTCGTGGTTCGTCCCGACGTAGCACTCGTCCGCGAGGATGACGCAGACGCGAGAGTCGAGCCCGCGGCAACCCAGGTGGACGGAATAGGCCAGCTCGCGATCGAGCTGGTCGTTCTCGATGTACTCGATGCTGACCCCGAGCGCCGAGCCGTCCTTGAGGCGATCGCGGATGACCTCCCCATGGTGCCCGATGACGATGCGGATCCTTCCGATCCCGAGCCGATCGCGCATCAGCTCCACATTGCGCTGGATCAGCGGAACCCCGTCCACCTCGAGCATCCCCTTCGGGATCTTCCGGGTGAACGGATACGCGCGCACGCCGCGGCCGGCTGCCGGAATGACGCCGACTAGCATGGACCCCCGTGCACGCGTGTTAGAGTCGCGCGCCCATGTCCGAGACCGTGGACGTCGTGATCCCCATCTTCAACGAGGTGGCGACCGTGGCCGAGCTGCACGCGCGGCTCCGCGCCGCCTGTCCGGCGGCGCACGTCGTCTTCGTCGACAACGGCTCGACCGACGGCACGCTCGCCGCGCTCGAGCGCTTGCCGGACGTGACGCTCATCCGCCACGCGCGGGACCTCGGCTACGGGCGCTCGCTGCTCGACGGAATCGGCGCGGGAAGCGGTGAGCTCATCGTGATGATCGACGCGGACCTCGAATACCTGCCCGAGGACGTGCCGGCCGTGGTGGACGCCCTCTCTCGCGCGCCCGCGGTGTACGGCTCGCGCTTCCTCGGTCGCACGTCCTCCGACCCGGTGATGCCGGCCGTACGGCGAGTGGGCAATCAGGTGGTGACCTCCCTCTTCAACGTGCTCTTCCGTCAGAGGCTGACCGACCTCTACACCGGGATCCGCGGCGTGCAACGGCGCGCGCTTCCGGCGAGTGGGCTGCGCCGTCCGGGCTTCGACGTCGTCCTCGAGCTCGCGGCGCGGCTCGCAGCGGAAGGCGCGCACATAGCGGAGGTCCCCGTGCGTTACGTCCCGCGGACGCAGGGACGGTCGAAGATGCGGCACGTTCCGGAGTTCCTCAAGTTCGCGCGGCTTCTCGTCGAGCTCAGGCTCGAGCAGCCGGGCCCGACCTGATAGCCCATCTCGGTCAGTGTGCGAAGGGACCGAACTCCGCCGGCCTGGGTCCCTTCTCGGCAAGGACGGTCGCGCAGCGCATTATTTCCGGGTCCCGGAAATCCCAGAGGCGGTCGGGGCGATAGTCGAGCCACGCCGGGAAGAGGTGCCAGCCGCACTCCCAGGTGAAGGCGCCGAGCGCCTGGACGAGAACACCGAAGCCGGCCGCGACCCAGATGCCCGTGGAGAAGACCGGGTGCTTCGCGATCCTGGGCCAGAGCATGCCGAGCGCGAGCACGAGCGGCAGCACGAGCTCGGTGAGGTACCGCGGACCGAAGGACGTGCCACCCCACCAGATCTGGTTCTTCGACAGGACGTACAGGGTGCCAACCACCCAGAACAGGAACGCGCGCGCCAGTGGAAATGCTCTCGACGCCGCGAGGACGAACAGCGCGACCATCGCGAAGACGCAGACGGGCGTGTACACGAAGAGCCCCCTGCTCGGTGAGATGAGGAGCCCCGCGAGCCCTTCCATCAGCGGGAACGTGAAGACCGAGTGCACGTCCAGGTGCCGCCAGGCGTGCGCGGGCGACGTGTAGATGGCGGTGTAGCCGCCGTAGAGCGTGCCGAAGATGCCCACGTCGTAGAGAACGAGGCCGCCCAGGACGACGGCGGCCGGGACGGCGAGCGGGAGCCATAGCCGCGGACGCCGGGAGAGGGCGAAGAGCCCGATGGACAGCGCACCGAGCGCGTCCTGCGGACGGCACACCACCGCGAACGCGGCGGCGAAGGACACCAGCGCCGCGTCCCAGGGGGAGCCGCGCTCGGAAAGGCGCAGCGCCGCCCATATGGCGAGCGACAGGCAGAACAGAGCGGGGCCGTGCTGCCAGAGCGCCTGACTCGCGACCACCCAGGTGGTCGTTCCGAAGGCGTAGGTGGCGGTGAGTGCGAGCGCGACGCGGCGCTCCGTGAAACGGAGCAGCGTGAGAAACACGAACCCCGCGGACAGCGCGACCATGATGGCGGCCGCGACCTTGCCGGCGATGCGGTAGTCGTCGAAATGATGGAGCATGCCGAACGCGACGGGCAACGCGTACACCGGCAGGGCGAGCAGCGCTGCGCCGATGGGATACGAGCTCCGCAGGTGCCCGTGCAGGGGGACGATGACGTTGGTCCACTCGAGCTGCCGCCGAAGAGTCACGAAGCCGCCCGGCGCGGGCTCGTCGAAGAGCGCCTGGAAGCCGTCGAACGTGAACCCCTGCCCTCGCAGCAAGCTTCCCGGCAGGAGCGTCGCCGGATACGTATCGGCCAGCCCGAGCTCGCGGAAGTTTGCCATGTGGACCGCGAAGCAAGCGAGCACCACCGCGAACCAGTACGCGCGGAGCGAGCGCCCGGCACGCGCCGGCGGAACCTCGTCTTGCATCGCGAACTTCGCGCGGACTCTATCCGATCCCGGGCGGCCCGGGAGTGTGGAATCGAGGCGGCCGCCCACCGGAAGGACACAACTTTGGGGAGAGGCTAGAGTGCGGTGGTGGACGTCATCCACCCGGGCGCACCCAGGAGAGCACGCGGGGCTCCGCGCGCTGCGCCGGGTTCGGGGCCGCCCCCGGGCCGAGCCTCCTGTCGCACGCGGCGAGCATCAGGTTCTCTGCGGCGAGCCAGCAATCGGCGTCCGTGTAGAGCCCGCGCTCCTTGCAGCAGATCACGATGAGTACCGGGCGTGTTCCGGTTCGCCGAACGCCTTCGGCGGGTGAGACGATGTCTTGTCGCGCCGGATGGAGCCGCCGGTCGTGAGGCGCGCCACGAACGTGACCAGCGAAAGAACGCCGGCCGCGAAGATGGTGTCCCCGAAGACGCGGGCTGTAGTTCAAATGTCGACCTGGCTCCCACTCGGACGTTTCCCCGGGCTGACAAT
>CAYUAW010000134.1:0-16896 GCA_964442485.1 uncultured Polyangiaceae bacterium | reverse complement strand
CTAAGGTGCGTGCCCGGAGCCGGAGGGTGGCACCGGCGGTGCTGCGCTCGGCACGGTCTCGGGAGCGTGCTCGGCGAGTGGCGTGGAGGACGTTGGTGCGACGGGGGGCGGCTCGCCGGATGGCGACGCAGACGGGCCGGCAAGCGAGTGCGGAGCGCTCTCGCGGAGGTCGCCATGGCTCCACGCGCCGGCGTCAGCAAGCATCGCGGCGCGCGCGGCCGCGGAAGCGCGGCGAAGCGCGTCGCCCGCCTCCCCTGGAGGCACGGGGACCCGGGGTTGCACGCCGGGGATCTGGCCGAGCTTCACCACGACCACCGAGCGGGACCCGTCGAGGAGAACCTTTTCCGGATAGAAACCGTCGCGCCGGATCTCCACCGTCACGACTTCGCCCCTGGAAACCGGAACCGTCAGCGGCATGCCGCCGAGGCTCTTGCCGTTCTGAAACACCTCGGCGTCGATCGGCGAGAACACGAGCGCCACGCCACGCCGTGCCGTGGGAACGCGCGCAGGCGTCACCTTGACTCGTGCAGACACAGCGGGCGGAGGTGTCGGCGTGACAGCTCGCTGCTGCTTCAGCATGGCGGTCGTGGCCAGCGCGGCGGAGAACGCCAGCAATCCGGCCACGGCGGGGATCTTCCATCGCCCCGAACCGGCGCGCAGGCGCTTGCGCGCGCTCCGGATCAGGAGCTCGCTGCTCGGGCGATCGCGCTGCGCGATCAGCCGAGCCAGGGCCGTGGGAGGCTCGTTCGCCTCCACGCGTGCTAGATCCGCGGCGAGCTCGTCCATCGACGCGTAGCGATCTTCCGGTGCCTTCGCGAGACAGGTGAGGACGACGGCGTCGAGATCCACGGAGATGCTCTGCGGAGGGTTCTCCCGGGAGGTGAGCGGGATGGGCGCGGTGTAAAGGTGCTGCGTCAAGAGCCCCATGGGGTTCTCGGCGTCGAACGGCACCTGTCCGGCCAGCATCTCGTAGAGGATTACGCCGAGCGAATAGATGTCTGCGCGCGTGTCGACCTCGGACGCGGAGGCCTGTTCGGGCGACATGTAGTGCGGTGTTCCGAAGATCGTACCAGCGCGTGTCAGCTTGTTCTCGCGCGCCTGCATCTTCGCGATACCGAAGTCGAGCAGCTTGACGAAATCGTCTGCGCCGTCGCGCTTCGTCAGGAAGATGTTCTCGGGCTTCAGGTCGCGATGCACGATGCCGGCGCGGTGCGCCGCGCTCATTCCCTCCGAGATCTGCTTTCCGATGGAGATCGTCTCGGGCACCGGGAGCATGCGCTCCACCTTGATCCGCTGGGAGAGGGTCCGCCCCTCGAGGTACTCCATCACGAAGTACGTCGAGCCGTCCGGCAGCTGTCCGAAGTCGACGGTGTCGACGATGTGCTCGTTGCCGATCGCCGTCGCTGCGCGCGCCTCGTTCACGAATCGCTCCACGACGTCGTTGTCCTCGGTCGGGAGCAGGATCTTGATCGCGAAGAGCTTGTCGAGGACCTCGTGACGAGCCCGGTAGACGACGCCCATTCCGCCGCGGCCGAGCACGCCGTCGATCCGGTAGCGCCCGTCGATCACGGAACCCACGTACGCCGCGCCATGATTTCGGGCGGAGCCCGGCGCAGATGGAGTCGCCATCTCCAGCGTCGCGTGCTTCAGGGAACCGGACACGCTGATCTTCGCGGAGACGGGTTCGTTCAGCGCCAGCTGCGTGGGCCGCTCGCCGAGCAGTGTTTCGCTCTCGTCCTGCGCGACGACGCTGCGTGCCGTTGCGGACGCCGCGGTGCCGATCGGCGCGGGAGTGACGACTGCCTGCGGCGCAGGCGTCACGGCGTCCCGCGACGCGGGGGTCACCGGGTCTCTCGGTGCGGGCGTCGGACCCGAGACCGGGCCGTCACTCGATGGGCGTTCGGCGGCGCTCACGGGCGGGGGCGTCGCGGAATCGACCGCCGCGCCGCCCGTCCGCGTCGCGCGCCGCCGCGCCCCTTCAGGGCGGGGACGATTCGTCCGTGGGAGGGGCTCGCCGCCGTCGCGTCGGCTCTTGTCGCTCGGGTCGCTCATGTTCCGCGCGGCAAGCGCATTTCCGATGGCGTCCGCCCGGAAGCAGGACCGACGTTGCGAGCCTCCCTACACCGGTAGACGCGGGCGCTCAATGTGACGGCTCGTTTCCGGTTGTACCCGCGGACACCATCCGGGCTTCCCCGTACGATGACACGGTCGCCCGTCAGCGGTCACGGGCCAGACCTCATATGCAGGTTGGAGCCACGTAAGGGATCGCGGGGCACCCGCACTTGCCGGCCGAGGTGCAACAGGCCGGGCCAAAGATCACGCTGCAATTCTGCGGGCAGCTGGCCGGGTTGCAGTTTCCGCTGCCCGAGCCGCCGTTGCCGGAGCCGGTGCAGGAATTGCCCATTTTCGTGTAGCCGGACAGGCAATCGAACGCGCACTGGTTGTTCGTGCACGTCACGTAGCCGTTCGAGGGCGCGGTCGTCGTACAGGGATCGCAGCCGGTCGTGCCACAGCCGACGCGCGGCGCCGGCGGCGTGCAATTCCCGCCGCAGAGCTTCTGGCCGGTCGCACACATGCCGGCCGAGCCGCCCTGGGACGACCCTCCCGATGCGGTGCCCCCGCTACCTTTCCCGCCGGTGCTGGCTCCTCCGGTGGCCGTGCCCCCGCCCGAACCGGTTGTTCCGCCCGCGGCCGGCTTGCCGCCCGTAGCGGCCATTCCACCGGTGCTCGGCTTCCCACCGCTCGCCGGCTTCCCGCCCATGCCGGGCGGGGAGCCGCCCGGGCCTTGCGGAACGTCGCCCGTGCTGGGCGCGCCACCGCTGCCGTCCGTGCCTCCGGTGTCCGTCGAGTCTCCTCCGCCTCCGCCGGTCTCTCCGAGAGGGTCACCCCAATGGCTTGCATCGAGCGCCACAGGGCTGTGCCCGATATCCTCTCCACGAGCGCACGCTATCGCGACCAGCACCGAAGCAAGCACACCGACATACCGGAAATGCATGAAGTGCCAAATCCTAGCCTTTCCACCCGCCGGTCACAATGTTGCACCAGGGCTCATTCGACTCGGGTGGCGCCGAGGTAGGCGCTCGCGCACCTGCGAATTCAACGACGTAGCGGAAGGTCTGGAACGTCCGGACGAAACGACGCCCGTTCGTCCGACTAGGAATGCTGACACACCTCAACGCGCTGCGCTGCGCAACGGCGCCGTTCACCTTGGACCCACGGCGCTCGCAAACTCGCCGCCGCGGGCCAGCCGGCGACGCGACGAAGAGTGGCTCCCGGTTGCTCGGAGCGCTGCAGGCTCGCAGCGCTCCGGCGTCCGTGATCGCGCTCAGCCCTTGGCCGGCTTGCGCTTGCCCTTCTTCGCCGCCTTCTTCGGCGCGGCTTCTTCGACTGCCATCTCCGGCGCGGGCGCGGCCTTGGCGCGCGGAGCCTTCTTCGGTGCACTCACCTTCGGTGCGCTCACCTTGTCCAGGCTGTCGCCCGACTCGTACTTGAACGACAGGTTCACCTTCGCGCGGTACGCGGCGACCTTCCCGTCGACGATATGCATGTCGAGCTGAGTCACCTCTGCGACGCGCAGATCACGCAGCGACTTCGACGCCAGCGAGATGGCGGCAGCGGCGGCCTTTTCCCACGACACGGTGCTCGTGCCGACCAGCTCCACGACCTTGTAAACACTTTCAGCCATAAACAGCTCCTTGCGAGATGAGGCCCGCCTCGGAAGCGGCGAGCGGCTTCCCAAGCTCGCCACAGTAGCCTCTCCGGGGGCGGAGTTGGAAGAGCGGAGATCGACAGCGCGCCTTGCCAGGACGCGAGCATCGATCGACTCGAGCGCGGCTCAGTCGTCTCGAGCGCGTGGGCCACTGCACGAGCAGCCGTCGGCAGGCGGCGCGCAGTACGACGCCTCCGGGTCACGCACGCAGCAGAGCTGCCCTGCGGCGCAGCGTGACGAGCCGCAGACGACGCCCGCACTGCCGCCGTCGGCCGACCCGCGCGCATCGCTTGCAGCAGCGTCAGTCATCGGCTCGACGTTCGCGTCGAGCGGGCCACCGTCCTTCAGGGGCCCTGCGTCGGGCGGTCGCAGCGAGGCGCTCGGCAAGCAGATGGCGAGCAGGGTCGGGGGGTCCTCGGCGGGCACGCACCGTGCGTTCGGGTCCCTGCAGTCAGCCCTCGAGTGGCAGGCCTCGAGCCACACGCCGCCATTGCTCGCCTCGGCCACCCGACAGGAGCGGAAGCAGCCGACGAGGTCGGTGAGGCCGTAGTTCGAGCGGGCGCAGCAGACGCCGCCCGCGGTGCAGTCTTCGGGCCCGTCACATGGTACGGCCACCAGGCTCCTGCAAACGTTCTCCGGATCGTAGTCGCAGCGGGCACCGGCGTCGGAGGTGTCCGGGACCGCGCATCCGAGATCCCCGAAGCGGTCGTAATAGCCGCATCGCCCCTCGGGGCCGCAACAGCCCTGCACGGACGCGCCGTTCGGCATCGTCGCGGACGGACACTTCGGGTCGACGCTGCCCGGGTGGGCCTTCGCGAAGCACCGGTTGCCGAGGAGCGGAACGCGGATCCCGCAGTCACCCGAGGGCAGGCAGCACGCGATCTCCCCGAGTACCTGGCTCTCGCGCGGCTCGTCGCAGGCGGTGCCGCCACACGTGACGCGAGCGTCAGGGGGTGGTCCGCCGTCGACGAACCGCAGCGGCTTGTTAGGTGGGGGAGCCCCCGCCTCGGCTGCTCCGACCGAGGCCGCGCGCGCGCACCCCGGTCCGAGGAGCCAGAGCGCGACAGCGATGCTCGAGGCGCGCGTCGCTGTCGCCGCCGCCCTCGCCCGGACCCCATCCGCTCCGCGGCTCGTCGAGCTTGCCACCTAGAGGTCACGATCCGTTGCAGCGTCGAGGCCGCTCTCCGGGCCTGCATCGGAGAGCGGAGTGGCCCCATCGTCGGGTGCGCCGCGAAGAATCCACTGACGGATCTGCTCTATCTCCCGCGGGTCGAGCATGCCGCTCGTCACGTACATCAGCGGCATCTTCTTCCCGCAGGGAGGCATCGTGATCTTCAGGTAGAGGAGGCTCTCCTCCGGCTTGCCCGGCAGGACGTGCATCAGCCCGGTCGACTGACAGTCGACGCCGGCCGCCCGGAAATTCACCAGCGTCCGATAGCCGAGCTCCTTCGTTTCGAGATCCATGAAGAGCCCCGAGCCACCGTGGCAGAATTCGAACGCGCAGTTCGGGGTCAACACTTCGCGGTAGATCGCGCCGTAGGTCGGTGCGTAGGTGTGCTCGACGTCGGGTACCTTCGGAAATCCCGAGTCCAAGGGGACGCGTGGCGCGTGCGCATCGACGATGTTCTGCGGAGGCCTGGTGCTCGCATCGCCTCTCGTCGCGGGCCCGGTCGTCGGGCTCGTCGAGCACCCGGCGGCGCCACTCCACAGGTAGAGAACCACGAGGCCATGGAACCCCGATGTCGTGAGCCGACGCTTCATGAGCGATGCGCGCCAACATACCGCGGCCCGTGGCGATCGCGCGCCGTCGTCACCGCATCGCGTCCCGCCCCCTGAGGCACCGGAGCGCCCCAGGCCACGACGACGCGTTGCGCCGCTATCACTCGCAACATGTGAAAATCCCGACGGCTGCGATAGTTTGTGCGAATACATTAAACGCTTGAATTTACTCTGTACCGAACGGTTGCTCTTGTCACGGCGCTGTGGTACTGCGTTCGCCGAAACATGAAGCGTGGCCAACGACTCATTACGCTTGCTGCCATCGCAGGGGTTTTCGTTCTCGGTGCGAGTGCGTGTTCCTCGGACGCGACTCCCACCGGGTCCGGGGGCAACTCCGACGGCGGCGTGGACATTTACACGAAGCTCGGCGTAGCGCCGCCCGGCACGAAGCTCGACGACGGCACTCCGACGCCGGTGCCTTATCGCTACGATCAGGTGAAGTCACCCTACGACAGCACCGACGGCTGCAAGTCGTTCAGCTCGGCGGATTTCCCCGCCGGGTTCATGACCGACGCACGCTCCTGTCTCTGCGACAACTGTTTCGATCTGCAGCAGCAGTGTGACGCCCTCCAGGGATGCCAGCAGGAGATGAACTGCATCCTCAGTATCGGCTGCACGGACTCGAACAGCTGTTACCTCGCGCCAGCCATGACGTCGCTCGACCCGATGGGCAAGGGCTGCATCACGGTGATCGATCAGTGGGGCAACTCGGGTGTCTCGACGGCGCTCGCGAATCAAATCGGCGACTGTGGGAAGGCGAACGGCTGCATCATGGCCGCGCCCGCCAAGTAGAAGGAATCGGAAGAGAGCAAATGGCAAAGTTTCCCTGGCTCAAGTTGCGCAAGAAAACTCAGCCCGAGCTTCCCCTCGAGCCCCCGGTCTGGATGGGGAACCACTCGAACGGCGAGTACTTCCATCCCCAGACGAAGAAAGAAGCGGCCATGCGCAAGGAGATCCTGCGCCGCGCCGACGACCGTTCCCGCAAGCTCGGCATCGATCGCCGCGAGTTCCTCGCGAGCTCGATGGGCATGTTCACGACGATGGCCGTCATCAACCAGATGGGGTGCAGCAGCACCAGCGACGGCGCGCCGGCGAAGGCGAGCCCGGCGGGGCAGGGCGACGGCGGAGACCTCTTCAACTTCGGCTCCGGGCCTTACGTCGTTCCGAAGGGCGCCGACTGCGATCCCGGCACGGAGATCGACCTTTCGAAGGGCGAGTTCATCTTCGACGTGCAGACGCACAGCTTCGACGACGGCGAGTGGCGCACGCGCAACACCGTCTACCCGATCTTCCTCGGGCTAATCGCGAGCTGCACCGACGAGACGGACAAGCTCAACTGCATGGATCAGAAGCACTACGGCGAGCTGATGTTCGTCAACAGTGACACGACCATGACGGTGATCACGTCGTGGCCTGCCGCAACGTGTTTCCCCGAGCGCGACCTCATCAAGAACTCGGCGATCGCGTGCGGCCTGCCGCTCTCGAACGACGGGATGCGCCAGCTGCGCGACTCGCTGAACGCGCTCGCGAAGTCGGAGCGTGTCATCAATCAGGTGCAGGTCATGCCGAACGACATGATCGAGCACCAGATCGAGGGCATGTACGCCGCGATGGAGGACAAGGATTGGCGCTGCGGCTCCTGGAAGTGCTACCCGGCGTGGCGCTCCGACACCTACGTGTCGAAGGAGGGCTACGCCGAGGGGTATTACCTGTCCGATCCCATCGGTCGCGCCTTCATCGAGGCGGGGCTGAAGCTCGGCGTGCCGAACTTCGCCGTGCACAAGGGGCTCCCAATCCCCGGCTTCGACGTCGAGCACAACCAGCCGAAGGAGATCGGCCAGGTCTCGATGGACTACCCGGAGGCGAACTTCGTCATCTATCACTCGGGCATCCACGCCGGCACTGGCGGCTCGTCGCTCGCGGCGCTGGCGCCCACCCCGACGGAGAACGTCCCGTACGACCCGACCGACCCGAATCCGCTCGGCGTCAATCAGCTCATCCGGTCGCTCATCGAGGCGGGCGCCATCGACGATCCGGACAGCCCGGGCACCAAGAAGTCGAAGCACGCCCTGAACGTCTACGCCGAGATGGGCAGCGCCTGGAGCAACGTCATGCGAGACCCGGTGCAGTCCCAGCACTACATCGGCAAGCTCCTGAAGTACCTCGGCCCGAACAACATGGTGTGGGGCACCGATTGCATCCTCGGCGGGAGCCCGCAGGCGCAGATCGACCTCTTCCGCATGTTCACCATCACGCCGGAGTACCAGGACAAGTACGGCTACCCCGAGATCACCGATGACATGAAGAAGCAGATCTTCGGCCTGAACGCGGCGAAGATTTATCACATCGATCCGACGGCCACGCGCTGCAAGCTCCAGCAGAGCCAGTTCTCGATGATGAAGCGCGAGCTCGACGAGACGGTCGGCGAGCGTCGCTGGACGGTCCAGGGCCCCCTCGGCCCGAAGACGCGGCGCGAGTTCTTCGAGGCGGCCCTGCAGGCAAGAGCCCGCCGCGTACCGGGCTGAGCGCGCGCCCCGGCTGACGGGACGAAGCGGCTCCGCCGCCGGGGCAGCATCCGGAACGCCGGGCGCGGGTTCTCCGCCGCCCGGTGCGCTCCGGGGCTCCATTCCGCACGCGAAACACGGTACTGAGGCATCCGTGGCGAAGATCTGGGCTGGGTGGCTCTTCGGGTTGTCGATTGCGTTGTTCATGGCCGGGGGCGCCCGCGCGGACGAGCTGTCCTCGGACGTGGGGTCGGCGTTCGAGCTCTCCACGTTCATGGCAGGGCTCGAGCTGCCCACGGCGATGGAATTTCTTCCGGACGGGCGCCTGGTCGTCACCGAGAAGATGGGGCGCGTCGTGGTCCGCTTGCCGTCCGGCGAGCGTGTGGTCGCGGGCAAGCTCGACGTCGACGCAAAGACGGAGAAGGGGCTGCTCGACGTCATCCGGCACCCCCAGTTCTCGGAGAACCACCAGCTCGTCTTCTTCTACTCGTCGGCGAGCGCGCCTGACACGGACAAGCACAAGATCTCGCTGATCCGTCTGGGTGACGACAGCCACCTGGAAACGTCGAGCGAGCAGGTGCTCGTGAAGGGTCTGCGCGGGCCGGACGACCACGAGATGGGCGGCGGGCTCGCCATCGACTCGACGGGCAATTTGCTCGTCGGGGTCGGCGACACCGGTTGCCGCGCGAAGAAGCTTCCAGAGCCTCCTTTCACGCCGACGAACTTCTTCGCGACGTGCCTGACGAACGGCAACGGCAAGATCCTTCGTGTCGGGCTCGACGGCTCGATTCCGAAGGACAACCCGCTCGTCTCGGTGGACGCGGTGACGGCTTGCGGCGCCGCGTGCGGAGACGACGTCTTCAAGCTTCCGAAGGCCGAGCCGCGCCGCGACATCTGGGCCTGGGGCCTGCGCAACCCCTGGCGTATCTGGGTCGATCCGAAGACGGGGAACGTCTGGACGGCCGACGTGGGAGACATCGCCCACGAAGAGATCGACGTCATCCCGAAGGAGGGAGGACGTCACTTCGGCTGGCCGTTCCGTGAGGGCCCCGCGGGTCACCCCGTCGCCGAATGCCGCCGCGTCACCCCGGACCGCGGCGACTGCGTCGATCCCGCATATTACTGCCGTCACGACGACGTGCCCGGCGACGCGGACAGCGGCTGCAAGTCGATCAACGGCGGCCTCATCGTCGACGATTGCCGCTGGCCGGACGCGTACCGTGGCCGTTACTTCTTCGGCGACAACGCGAATGGTCGGATCTGGTCGCTCGAGCCGACGGCGGCGCGCGACGGCATCGTGCCGGGGAGCCGGAAGGACGTCGGCAAGGCGGACGGCTTCGTCGTCGACATGGACATGGGCACGGACGGCGCGCTCTACGTCGCCGTGATGCGAATCCCTCCGGAGGAGAGTAAGGTGCTCAGGATCGCGCCGCGCGAGCCGAGGACCTGTGAGGGCGGCGCCGCCGGCAGCGCCGTTGCCGCGGCGTCGGGCACCCCATCGCCGGCCTCCTCCCTCCACTCGACGCACGCGCCGTCGTCGCCCGCGTCGTCGGGTGATTCGTTCGGTACTGGCTCACGGCGGTCACGGCGCAAGCTGGCGTTCGCCGTCATCGCCGCGTTCGCGCTGCTGGTCGCCGCCGGCCTGGTCCTCAGCGGCCGCAAGTAGGCCTGGCCACCCGGGCGACGGTTCGCCCTCACGACGAGTTCATCGGGAACGTACGGGCACGTGCTCGCGCACGAAAGACCCGATCTCGTCGATGGCGGCAGAGCCCTGCGGCACCATGAAGGCGAACAGCTGCCAGACGTGGATCATGTCTTCCCAGACGCGGAGGGTGACGTCCACGCCCGCCTCGCGGGCGCGCGCCGCGATGCGGCGGGCGTCGTCGAGCAGGACCTCCGCCGAGCCCGCCTGGACGAGCATCGGCGGAAGGCGACGAAGGTCCGCATAGAGGGGCGCGGCAAGTGGGTTACGCACCTGCTCGTCGTCGACGAACCGCTTTCTGTACTGCAGGAGGGCGCGTCGCGAGATGTAGTCGTAGCGGGCGTTCTCGTCGACGGTCGCGCCTAGACCCTCGAGATCGACCCATGGCGACAGGCACACCGCGGCGGCGGGCAGCGGGTAGCCGGAATCGCGCAGCTTGACCAGGAGCGCGATGGTGAGGCCGCCTCCCGCGGAGTCGCCGGCGACGACGATACGGCGCGGGTCCTCGCCCTGCTGTAGCAGCCAGAGGTATCCCGCGAGGGCGTCCTCCACCTGCGCGGGAAAGCGATGCTCGGGCGCGAGTCGGTACTCGAGCGCGAGCGTGCTGCCGCGGCTCGCTCTGCAGATCCGAGCGATGAGATCGCGGTGAGTGTCGATGGAGCCGAGCCCGTAGCCCCCGCCGTGCAGGTAGAGGATGGTCGGGCCCTGCGCGTCGTGCCTGCGGAACCACTCGGCCGGCACGCCGCCTGCCGAGAGCTTCTCGAACCGCGTCTCCTGGTACAGCGGCGAAGACGGCAAGCCGAGAATGACGCTGGACGTCCAGCGGCGCTGCTTGTCGAGCGGCAGGCGTGTGATCCGGAGCGAGCCCTGGTGAAACAGCTCGGCGAGGGCCTCGAAGGTTGGGTCCCAAGATGGGCGCAGTGGCCCCGACACCTTGCGGCGTAGCGTCACCGCTGCACGCACGCCACCCACCAGCCGGAAGAACGGTGACACCGGGTAGCCTTCTAGCAAATTCCGGCTAAGAATCGCCTACGATGCGTGCGCGTGCCGGGCGCCCGCCGGCTCCCCGATGCTCCACACCCAGCGATTTTCCGTTTCTTTCGAGTATCCCGTCTCCTTCGGAAGGGGGCTCTTCTCTGTGGACAACCCGGCCCTCGTCGAGGCGCTCTGCCGCCGCGAGCGCGAGCGCCGGCACCGCGCCGCCTTCGTCGTGGAGGAGCGTGTCGCCGCATGCTGGCCGGGGTTGCTTGCGAGCATCGAGCGCTACGCGGCCCATCACGGCGCGGCAATGGTCCTTGCCTCGCCGCCGCTCGTCGTGCGCGGCGGCGAGGAATGCAAGAACGACGCGCGCGCGCCGCTTCGTCTCGCCACGTGGTTCGACGAGCTCGGGCTCGACCGCCAGTCGTTCGTCGTCATCGTCGGCGGCGGCGCGCTGCAGGACATGGCCGGCTACGCGGCGGCGACATTTCACCGCGGCATCCGCGTGGTGCGAGTCCCGACGACGGTTCTCTCGCAGAACGACTCCGGCGTCGGGGTGAAGAACGGCGTCAACGCCCTGGGGAAGAAGAACCTGTTCGGCGCGTTCGCTCCGCCCTTCGCCGTGCTGAACGACCTCGAGCTGCTCGAGACGCTCGAGCCGCGCGACAAGGCAGCGGGCATGGCGGAGGCCGTGAAGGTCGCCCTCATCAAGGACGCGGCGTTCTTCGGCTTCATCGCGAAGAACGCGGAGGCGCTCGCGCGCTTCGAGCCGGGTCCCGTCGCGGAGCTCGTCGAGCGATGCGCGCTGCTTCATCTCGACCACATCGCGCGCTCGGGGGATCCCTTCGAGCTCGGCAGCTCGCGGCCGCTCGACTTCGGGCACTGGGCGGCGCACAAGCTCGAGAGTCTCTCGAGCTACGCTCTGCGACACGGCGAGGCCGTCTCCATCGGGATCGCGCTCGACACACGCTACTCGGTGGAAGCAGGGCTCCTCCGGGAATCGGACGGCGAGCGCGTGGTATCCGTCCTCGAGCGGCTGCGTCTCCCCACGTTCGACCGGCTGCTGGACGCGCGCGGCCCCGACGGCCGCCGGGCAGTGCTCTCGGGCATCGACGAGTTCCGGGAGCACCTTGGCGGCGAGCTCACGCTGATGATGCTCGAGTCGCTCGGCGCCGGGCGAGAGGTGCGCTCGCTCGACGAAGGCAAGCTCGTCCTCGCCATTGAATGGCTCTCCGCGCGGGCGGCGCGCAATGCGACGCCTGCGCGTTCCCTGGCCGGCGCCGCTGCCTCCGCCTCGCCGGGTTCCTGAGGGCGCATGCAGCTCGCGTCGCCGGGACGCCCCCATCTTTCGTATTGCACGAACATCCACGCCGGCGAGTCGCTCGCGGACGTTCGCGACGCCGTCACACGCAACGTGGTGAACGTGAAGGAGGCGGTCTCTCCCGCCGCACCGTTCGGCGTCGGCCTCCGGCTCTCGGCGCGCGCCTCGGCCGAGCTCGCGGCGCCCGGTGAGCTCGACGGATTCCGCGAGCTGCTCCACCAGAGTGGCCTTTACGTCTTCACGCTCAACGGCTTTCCGTTCGGCGCTTTCCACGGAGAGAAGGTCAAGGAGGCCGTCTATCGCCCCGACTGGCTCGAGCCGGAGCGGCTCGGCTACAGCGACCGGCTGGCGTGGCAGCTCGCGTCGCTCCTCCCGGACGGCGTGTCCGGAAGCGTGAGTACGGTCCCCGGAGCGTTCCGTCGAAGGCTCACGCCGCGGAGAGACCAGCCCGCTGTGAACGACGAGGCGCGCATGGCCGAGCAGCTCCTCGCGCACGCCGCGACGCTGTTCCGCATCCGCGAGGAGACGGGCAAGCTCGTGGAGCTCTCCCTCGAGCCCGAGCCCTGCTGCTTTCTGGAGACGTCGGGAGAGGCGATTCGCTTCTTCGAGAGCGCTCTCTTCTCGCGCGCGGCGGTCAATCGGTTCGCAGGGCTCACGGGGCTCGCTGACGCCGACGCGGAGGCGTTCCTCAGACGGCACCTCGGGGTCTGTCTCGACGCTTGCCACCTGGCCGTCGAATTCGAGGAAGCCCGCGACGCCGTGAACGGCCTGGCAGCACACGCCGTGCGGATCGGAAAGATCCAGGTGACGGACGCGCTCGCGGTCCGGCTCTCGGGCGATCCACGGGAGGACGAGGCAATCTTCGCCGTGCTCGAACGCTATGCGGACGACGTCTACCTGCACCAGGTCGTGGAGCGTTCCGGCGCTGCTCTCGTGCGACACCTCGATTTGCCAGAGGCGCTCGCCCGCGGGCGAGCCGCTGGGCGGCAGCCGCCCTCGGAGTGGCGCGTCCATTTCCACGTGCCGGTCTTCGCCGAGCGGCTCGGAGCGCTAGGCAGCACGCAGCCGTTCCTGCGCGATCTGCTCGCGATCGCCCGGGAAACATGCCTGAGTGAGCACCTCGAGGTGGAGACCTACACCTGGGACGTCCTGCCGCCGGAGCACCGTTCGATGGACGTGAATCAGGCGATCGCCCGCGAGCTCCAGTGGACCCTCGAGCGCCTCGGCGTCGCGAAGGGGGGCGTGCCGTGAGCGCCGTCGCCGTGCCGCGGTCACGCCTCTACCTGAAGCTCGGTCGCGTCTCCAACCTGCCCACCGTGTGGACGAACGTCACGGCCGGGATCGCGCTCGGCGGTGGGTCGTTCGAGCGGGCCTCCGTGGTGCGTCTCGCGGTGGCGCTGTCGCTCTTCTACGTCGGGGGCATGTTCCTGAACGACGCCTTCGACCGCGAGATCGACGCCCGCGAACGTCCGGAACGGCCCATCCCGTCGGGCCAGATCGACGCCCGCGAGGTCTTCACCGTCGGGTTCGTCCTCCTGGTCTGCGGCCTCGGCGGCGTCACGCTCATCGCGCGTGGAATGGGCGCATCGCCCGTGGAGGCAGCCCTGTCCGGGGCGGTGCTCGGCGGCCTCATCGTGCTCTACGACGCCTGGCACAAGCGAAACCCGTTCTCGCCCGTCGTGATGGGACTCTGCCGGAGCGCCGTGTACGTCACCGCCGGTCTCGGCTCGGGCGGGATCCTGTCCCACGGCCTCGTCACCGGGGCGCTCGCAGGCGGCGCATACGTGGTCGGGCTCACTTTCGTCGCGCGCCAGGAGAACCGGAAGAGCTTCCGCGCGGGTGCGACGCTCGCGCTGCTCGGCTCACCCGCGATACTCGCCGTGGCTCACCCGACCAATGGAATGGTCGTCTGGGTGGCGCTCGCGGTGCTCGTCGTGTGGGCCGCGGCGGCGGTCGTTCCGCTCTTCCGGAGCGGGCCAGTGAACGTGCCGCGCTCGGTGGTACGGCTCATCGCAGGCGTCTCGCTGGTCGACGGAGTGCTGCTCGCGATGGCGGGAGAGCCAGTCCTCGCGGTGGTCGGGGTGCTCGGGCTCGGCGCGACGCTCGTGCTGCAGCGGTGGGTCAGAGGGACGTAGGGGGGAAGAGGGAGGGGTTGGGGTCGGGCTAGGGCTTGGGGATGAGAAGAGGGGGAGGGAGAGAGAGAGGTGCTCTCAGACGCTCCGGATCGACACTCGTGCGCCTGCGGCGGACAGGAGTCGCTGGATGTCCACGGGGTCGTCGCTGACGACGTCTGCCCCGTGGAGGGCTGCCAGCGCTGCCACGGCTGCGTCTGGAACGTCTCTCGTTCTCGTCTTTCCGAGCAATGCGCCTGCGGCGTGCGCCAGTGCCTCGTCCAGCGGGACGACCTCGCAACCCCGCAGCAGCCGCCGGAGTTGAGCCTGCTTCGGCGAACGGCTCGTCTGAGCGACCACCGGCGCCGGTACGAGGGGAACGATGCCAGCTTCGAGGCGCACCTTGTGCTCCGCCCAGGCGCGACGTTCGCCCCGCTCCGCTGCGATCAGCACGCCGGCATCGTAGACCGTGGGCTTCATCGCGCCGTGCGCCCTCGTCGTGGCGTTCGCTCCTCGAGACGGGCGCGCGCTGCTGCGAGCTCTCTGGCCGTCAATGCGCCGTGTTCGGCCTCCCACTCGGCCACCGCTGCCAGACCGTCCCGGACACGAAGGGCACGCCGCGCAGCCGCGGTGATCCATGCCGAAATGCTCGTGCCTTCCGCCTCCGCGGCCTCCAGTACCTTTGCGTGGACGTCCGAATCGATCGTGATGGCGAGCTTCACTGCAGGGTTGCCGCGCGGCATGAAGTAACCATACTACCATAGTAGTACCGTTTCAATCCGAGTGCGCAGCAGGCGGGGAGAACCGGGGGGTGAGGCGCCTCACGCCCTTCCGAAGACGTGGCCGAGCACTAGCCCCTTCACGTCGATGGCGCGCACGCGGTCGGGTAGCAGGCCGGGCTCGGTCGAGATGAACACGGGGCCCTTGCCGGGGTCGTCCGTCAGGCGACCGTGCGAGCCCTTCACGAGCGTCGCGTCGAGCGGGATCACGTCCATCAGCGTGCGGAAGCCGAGCTTCGAGCGGGCGATCTTCATGCCGACCTTCAGCATCGGCGCCGTGATCGCCGGATCGAGGAAGAGCTCGACGGGGTCGTAGCCAGGCTTCCGGTGGATGTCGACGGTGCGCGCGAAGTCGGGGGCGCGCTCGTCGTCGAGCCAGTAGTAGTAGGTGAACCAGCGATCCGGCGCGGCGATCGCGACGAGCTCGCCGGAGCGCGGGTGATTCAGCCCGATGTCGCCCTTGTCGTCGAGCACCTGCTCGATCCCGGGGACGCGAGCCAGAAGCTGGCGCACTTCCTCGACGCGGAGCGGATCCTTCACGTACACGTGCGCGACCTGGTGGTCGGCGACCGCGAAGGCGTCGGAGAGCCCGGGCTCGAGCAGCTCGCGGCCGAGCTCCTCACGCACCTGGATCAGCCCGGCCTCGCGCAGGACGCGGTTGATGTGAACCGGCCCCTTCACGTCGACGATGCCGTACTCGGAGAGGACGATCACCCGCGCGCCGTCGCGCCGCGCCTGGTCCGCGATCTCGCCGACGAGTGCGTCGACCTCGCGCAGGTCCTTCTGGATGAGCGGGTTCGAAGGCCCGAGCTTCTGCAGGCAATAGTCGAGGTGCGGCAGGTAGACGAGCGAGAGGGTCGGCTTTCGTGTCTTGTAGACGTGCACCGCGGAGCGTGCGATCCACTGGCTCGAGACCACGTTCGCGCGTGGCCCCCAGAAGTTGAACAGCGGGAAAGTCCCGAGGACGCCGTTCAGCTCGTCACGCAGGTCGAGCGGGTCGGTCCACACGTCCGGCAGCTTGCGTCCGTCCGCCGGATACATCGGGCGCGGCGTGACCGCCCAGTCCGCGGTGTCGTACATGTTGTACCACCAGAACATCTTCGCGCAGGTGAAGCTCGCGTCGCGCTTTCGCCCCGCTTCCCAGATGCGCTCGCCGCTGTAGAGACGCGCCGACTGTCGCCACAGCCACACCTCGGAGAGATCACGGAAGTACCAGCCGTTGCCCACGATGCCGTGCTCGCGCGGGAGCGTGCCCGTCATGAGCGATGCCTGCACCGAGCACGTCACCGCAGGCGTCACCGTCTCCAGCGGGCGAAACCCGCCTTCCGCCGCGAGTGCGGCCAGATAGGGCGTCGACTCGCCGATGAGTTCCTGGGTCAACCCGACGACCAGAATGACCACGGTGCGATGCATGGCGCGGCGCGCAGGTTCACACGGGACCCGGGCCGCGTGAAGCGGCGTTTGCGGTCAGCGGGAAGGCCTGCTCTCCTCGGCTGATGGCAGTCCTCACCGAACAAGAAGGCCCAGTCACAGTGCTCGTCCTCGGGCGCCACGAGCGACGAAACGCGGTCGATCGGGCCACGGCGGCCGCGCTACTGGCCGCATACCGGAGATTCGAGGAAGACCCCGATGCGCGCGTCCTGGTCGTCGCCGGCTACGAAGAGGCGTTCTGCGCGGGCGCCGATCTGAAAGCCCTCGACAACGACATCCACGCGGAAGGCGGCCCGATGGGCTTCACGCGTCTCCGCGCGACGAAGCCGGTGATCGCCGCCATCGAGGGATGGTGCGTCGCGGGCGGCCTCGAGATCGCCCTCTTCTGCGACCTGCGTGTGGCCGGGCAGAAGGCGCGCTTCGGATGTCTCGAGCGCCGCTTCGGGGTGCCGCTCATCGACGGCGGCACCCAGCGTCTGCCGCGCGTCGTCGGGCTCGGGCGCGCGCTCGATCTCATCCTAACCGGCCGCGTCATCGACGCCGAGGAGGCCGAGGAGATCGGTCTCGTCAATCGCGTCGTGC
>CAYUAW010000133.1:0-16896 GCA_964442485.1 uncultured Polyangiaceae bacterium | reverse complement strand
GAGCAGTTCGCCGTAGGCGAAGCTGCGGGGGGCTAAGGCCCCCCTTTGTTAGTAGAACTCACTGGCTGTAAGGGTTCTCTTCGTCGGCGGTGCGCTTCGGAAGCGAGCCGCCGAGGTTCTGCAGGTTCACGCCGGGCTCCGCGACCGGAGCTGCGGGATGGGCCTCCGGGGCGGGTTGCTCCGCGGGCGGAGGGGATGGGGAGGCGGGCGCCGGTGCTGCCGCCGGCGCATGCGCAACAGCCAGCCGCGCGCCCGTTGCGTTCCGGGGCGCAGTCGAACGTACGAAGCCCTTGATGCGCTTCAACGCGACGAGAAGATCGACGTCCTGGTTCAGGTGGACGGCCTGCTTGGCGTCCTTGTATCCCTCGGCCGACGCGGTGAGCTCGTGCATCGCGTTGTCCTTCGGGAGCTTCGAGACGAACGGGTTGCCCTCGAGCACCCGGCCGTCCAGCATGATGATGGCGTCCGCCGGGTCGACGGAGATCCGCACCTTCACCTGATCGACCTTCACGCCGCTCGTCGGCTTCGCCGTCGAGCTCGCGTTCTCCGGGAGGCTCGCTTCGTCGGGCGCTGGCGAGGCAGTCTGTCGCGCGCCACGGTGGAGCGGCAAGACGCCTGCAGCAGCGATGCCTGCCGCGCCGAGTACGACCAGCATCACGGCCCACAAATGCGTCTTCTTTTTCGCCGGCCTCGCGCCGTCCTCGGTGAGCGAAAGAGCGCGCCTGCTCGTCGTGGGGCGTGACACGACCAGACCGAAGGCGTCGGTGTTCGCGGGCGGTGCCATCGAGCCGGGCGGTAGCGAGACGAGCGCGTTCGGCGCAAACGAGAGCGAGGGCGCGGACGGCCTGCTCGACACGTTATCGCCGCTCGACGCCCGCGCGGCGCTCGGCGTCGAAGCGCGACCGGACGGGGCGACGCTCGACGAGGCCGCGGAGGACGGCGGAAATGACACGTTCGGCATCGGCGGCGCAGTCGTCTTGCCGCTGGCGGAAGACGGCGGTGCCGTCGCCATTCCGCCGCTCGGCGGCGGCGCCGTCGTCTTGGCCACGAGAGGCGGAGGCGACGCGGCGGGCGAACCGGCACTCGCCGGCGGAGGCGCCGTCGGCTTCTCGGCGCTCGGCGGCGGAGGCGCCGTCGTCTTGCCTCCGTCACGCGCCGACGCTGGCGGCGGCGATTGCGTCTCGCGCGCCGCAGCGTTCTCGCGCCGAGACATGATGAGGAGCGCGGCATCCACCGGGATGCGCGATGTCTGCTCTTCCTCGACGTGGGCCGACGGAGCCGCTGCGGCCGGCTTCGGCGACGCCCCGAGAGGCGTGGGAAGCGGAACACGCCGGCGCGCGCCGCTGTCGCCGCGCGCCTTGTTCAGGTACGCCTCGATGGCGCGCTGCTGTTCGGCGCGATCCTGATCGAAGTGCGGCCTCAGCATCGCCGCGATGCGGCCGGGCGTGATCTTCGCCGAGCGTCTGGCGAGGTACGCGTCCAGATCCTTCTGGAAGTCCTTCGCCGTCGCGTAGCGCGCTTCGGGTTCGTGACCGAGCGCCTTGCGCGCAATCACGAGAAGAGGCTCGGGGGCGTCGGGGCACACCTCTTCCAGCGCCGGCTCCGCGTCGTCGAGGCGCGCCTGCAGCACCGAGTGCCACGTCTCGCCCGAAGCGCGCCTTCGACCTGCGATGGCTTCCCAGAGCATGACGCCCACCGCGTACACGTCCGAGCGCGGATCCGCGGGCTTCCCGAGGCACTGCTCGGGCGCGGCGTAGCCGAGCTTGCCCTTCACCACGCCGTCCTGCGTGGCGGCCAGCGCCCCGGTGGCCTTCGCGATGCCGAAGTCGAGCAGCTTGATCTCGCCCGTGTACGAGACGAGCACGTTCGCCGGGCTCACGTCGCGATGCACGATGCCGAAGGGCTTGCCTGCCTCGTCGGTCAGCTCGTGCGCGTAGCTGAGGCCTGCAAGCACCTTCGTCAGGATGTAGATGTGCTCGTCGAGCGGAACGTTGTCCCTGCCGAGACGTCGCAACACGTGCAAGAGCGACTGCCCGTTCTGGAAGTCCATCGCGAGCACGTAGTCCGGCGGCTCGGCGATCACCTCGCGCGTGCGAATCACGTTCGGGTGCTGGAGCCGCATCGCGATGCGCGCTTCGTCCATGAACAGCGCGAGCACGTGCTCGTCTTCCACCGCCTCGGGGCGCAGGATCTTCACGACGACGAGCTGGCTCTGAGCCGGCTGACCGGGCGCCGCGCGCTGCACCGCGAGGTAGACGCGCGCCATCCCACCCGCGCCGATCTGCAGGAACGCTTCGTAGCGGCCGACTCGCTTCGGCAGCGACTGATCCGAGGTACGTCGTGGTTCGGCGTTCACGGGTCGGAGTCCTTCTTCAGGGAGTGATGCAGGCGCGTCCCCACGCCGGCGACGAAACGAAGAGTCACGTCAGTATTACGGTGAAAGATCGTCAATATGAAGTCAACCACGCATCGGATTTCGACGAGCGACGATGTAGGCGGTCGTGCCTCGCGCTCGGCGCTCGTCGCGCGACACGCTCACCACGCCGACATGTCGCTCGATGCGTACGTCCGAACACATGCACGTTCGGCGACGGCGTTACAGCATGCTCGAAGGATCGACGTCGATGGCGACGCGAGCACGCCTGTCCGGTGCGGCGGCGCCGATCGCGATCAGCACTTTGCGTAACGCGGCGCGTTCGGCGGCGCGAACCATGAAACGGTAGCGATACCGCCCGCGGAGTCGCTCGATCGGTGCGGGCGCAGGACCGACGATGTCCGTTCCACGCGACGCGGCGCGCCGCCCGATGTCCGCGAGGCGCCCCGCTTCGAGCTTCGCGACGGCTTCCTCCACGGCGTCGACGCGCACCAGCGCGATGCGCGAGAACGGCGGGTAGCGGAGCTCCTTGCGGTCCTCGAGCTCCTTGTCGACGAAGCCCGCGACGTCGTGCGTCACCGCTTTCGCGATGGCGGGGTGCGACGGATTCCGGGTCTGCACCATCACGAGGCCAGGAGCATCGCCGCGCCCGGCACGGCCCGCGACCTGCACCAGCAGCTGGAACGTGCGCTCGGCCGCCTGAAAATCCGGCATGCTGAGCCCGGCGTCGGCGTTGAGGACGCCGACCAGCGTGACAGCCGGCAGATCGTGACCCTTCGTCACCATCTGCGTGCCCACCAGGATGTCGATCTCGCGGTTCCTCATCCGCGTGAGCACCGCCTCGCTCTTGAGGCCCGCCGCGACGTCGCGATCGAGCCGCGCGACCCGCGCCTCCGGAAAGGTGGCCTTCAGCAGCGATTCGATGCGCTCGGTGCCGGCACCCTCGTGAGCGAGGCGATCGGTCTTGCAGTCCGGGCACTTCGTCGGGACGCGCGCCTGATAGTCGCAGTAGTGGCAGACCACGCGCTCGCCGCGCGCGCGGTGCAGCGTGAGCGCCACCGCGCAGCTCGGGCACTCGAGGACGTGCCCGCACTCCTCGCAGACGATGCTCGGCGAGAAGCCACGACGGTTCAAGAAGAGGATCGACTGCTCCTTCGCGGCGAGGGTTCGCTCGAGCGCGCGGTGCAGCGGCAGGCTGAGCAGCTTGTCGCCCGCCGGTCCCGCGCCCACCCGCCGCAGATCGACGATCTCGACCTTCGGCAGCACCGCAGCCCGGTGCGCGCGCTCCGGAAGATGCAATCGCTCGAGCCTGCCGGCGCGCACCAGCGAGTGGCTCTGGAGCGACGGTGTCGCCGACCCGAGGACCGCGACGGCGCCGGCGCGGTGCGCGCGCAGGAGCGCCATGTCCCTCGCCTGATAGCGCACCCCTTCCTCCTGCTTGAACGAGGCGTCGTGCTCCTCGTCGACGCACACCAGGGCGAGCTTCTGCACCGGCGCGAAGAGCGCGGAGCGGGCTCCGACGGCGACAGTGAGCGCGCCGCTGCGCAGCTTCGACCACATGGCGTGCCGCTCGCGATCGGTGAGCCCGCTGTGGAGCACCGCGATGGTGTCGCCGAGGCGCGCGCGAAACCGCTGAACGAGCTGCGGCGTCAGCGCGATCTCCGGCACGAGGACGATGGCGCCCCCGCGCCGCTCGAGCACGCGCGCGACGGCGCGCAGGTACACCTCCGTCTTGCCCGACGCCGTGACGCCGTCGAGCAGGAAGCCTCCGCCGGTCCCGGCGTCCAGGCGCTCCACGATGCGCTCCACGGCCTTCGCCTGCGCGGTCGTGAGCACGGGCGGGGCGTCGCGCTCCGCGGGCGCGGCGAAGAATGGGTCGACCTCCGCCGGACGCTGGGTGACGCGCACGAGCCCGGCTTTCTCGAGGCGCTTCAGCACCGCGCGTGCGCTGCCGACCTTCTCGGCGAGCTCCGCCACCTTCGTCGGGCCGCCCTCGGCGAGCGCGTCGAGAACCGCCACGGCGTTCGCGCCGAGCTTCGACGGACGCGGTACGCCTTCCACGGGCTCCGCCACCTGCACCAGGCGCCCGACCGCGACCGCTCCCGCCTGTTCCAGCAAGGACAGCGTCGCTTGATCCTCGACCTGCGTGCGCTCCACCGCGGGGAGCGCGAGGCGCATGACCTCCCCGATGGGCGACAGGTAGTAGTTCGAGAGCTCCACGAGGAACGCGAGCAGCTCCTCCGGCAGGACGGGCTCCGGATCGACCACGGCGCCGAGCGGCTTGAGCTTGCTCTCCGGGAAGTCGAGCGGCCCGTCACCGACCGTGAGCACGATGCCGAGCACGCTCCGAGCGCCGAACTGGCACAGGACGCGGGCGCCGGGCTTCACGCGCCCGACGAGCGCGTCGGGGACCTTGTACGAGAAGGCCCTCCCGAGCGGAACCGGGACGGCCACCTCGGCGTGCAGCGTCACCGTCGCCCGACGAACAGCGCCGCCAGCGCGCCCGCGAAGAGACACAGCAGCACGAGCAGCGCGATCACGAGCGGGCTCGGACGTTTGCCCGCACCGGCACCATCGCCGTCGGGAAAGGCTTCCGGCGGAAGCGCGAGCCCCGACTGCGGATCCGGCAGGGTCGGCTGCTCGGCGCGCGCCCCCACCGGGAGCGCCTCCCGCGTGCCGCTCGCCTCGTCGAGCTCGCGCGCCGACGTCTCGCGCTCGCGGCGCAGCTCGATGATCTCCGAGCCGAAGTGCTCGACGAGCCAGTCGCCGAAGCGTAGCGCGCTCGCGCCGAGCCGGTTGTCGACGACGTAGCTGTCGAGGTCGTCCAGCATCGCGAGCGCGGACGGGTAGCGCTGGGCCGGATCCGGCGCGAGCGCGCGCTGCACGATGGCGGAGAGCCGCTCGAATTCCGGAAACGGCTTCGGCGGCAAGGTCGGGATCTCCGCGTTGCGCGCCTGCTCGAGCGGCGAGGGCCGCCCCGCGCCCGCCCGGTAGAGCCGCTGCCCGGCCAGGAGCTCCCACAGCACGATCCCGACCGCGAAGACGTCCGAGCGCGCATCGACGGGATCCCCGCGCGCCGCCTCCGGGCTCATGTAGCCGGCCTTCCCCTGGATGGCCTCCTCCGGCAGCGCGTCGCCGGTGGTCAGCGCGCGGGCGATGCCGAAATCACAGAGCTTCACCTCGCCCTCGACCGAGAGCAGGACGTTCGACGGCGACACGTCGCGGTGCACGATACCGAGCGCGTTGCCGTCGTCGGAGCGCTTCCGGTGCGCGTAGTCCAGGGCGCGCAGCGTCTCGCCCACGACGAAGAGCGAGAACTCCACGGGAAGCGGGATCTGTTTCTTCGAGCAGCCGCGGAGTAGCTCGCGCAGATCGAGCCCCTCCACGTACTCCATCGCGATGTAGAGGCTCCCCTCCTCGCGACCGAGGTCGATGACCTGCACGATGTTCTTGTGCGACAGACCCGCGCACAGCTTCGCCTCGTCGATGAGCAGCCGGCTCATCTCGGTGCTGGCGGCGAGCAGGGGGAGGATCTCCTTCACCACGAGCAGCCGGTTGCCGCCGAGCGCTGTCTTCCCGCGGGCGAGGAAGATGCGCGCCATGCCACCCTCCCCGACCTTGTCGAAGAGGACATACGGGCCGAAACGACGCGGCAGCGCGTCCCCGTTTCCCGTAGCGACCGCGGCCAAGCTCATGCCCCTGACCCGCTTATCCGATGGGGGGAGGAATCGACGGCGACCCCGAGCCCCCGTGCGGCGTCGGCGCGGGCTTGCCGAGACCGAAGCCGTCGTGGAGGGCCCGGACGGCGAGCTCCGTGTACTTCGCGTGCACGAGGCAGCTGATGCGGATCTCCGACGTGCTGATGGCCTGGATGTTGATGCCCTCGCCAGCCAGGAGAGAGAACATCTGCGATGCGACGCCGGCGTGGGAGCGCATGCCGAGCCCGACGATGCTCACCTTCACGATGTCGGCGTCGAACTCGACCCGCGAGGCGCCGATGGCCTTCGACTGGCCCTCGATGATGGTCTTGACGCGGGCCAGGTCCGACTTCGGCACCGTGAAGGTGACGTCGGTCGAGTCCTTGTCCACACGGGACGGGCTCTGGATGATCATGTCGACCGAGACGTTCTCCTTCGCCAGGGCGCTGAAGAGCGCGGCGACGATGCCCGGGCGATCGGGTACGGCGATGAGCTGCACCTTGGCTTCGTTCTTGTCGTAGGCGACGCCCGCGACGGTGATGGCTTCCAGCCCGTCCTCGCCGGTCACGAGGGTGCCGGGGTTGTCGTTGAACGACGAGCGTACGTGGATCGGCACACTGTATTTCATCCCAACCTCCACCGAGCGGATCTGCAGGACCTTCGCGCCGAGCGACGCGAGCTCCAGCATCTCTTCGAAGCTGATTCTATCGATCTTTCGCGCCGAGGCGCAGATGTTCGGGTCCGTGGTGTAGACACCGTCGACGTCCGTGTAGATCTCGCAGACGTCGGCGCCAACCGCGGCCGCCACCGCCACGGCCGTGGTGTCCGAGCCACCCCGGCCGAGCGTCGTGATGTTGCCCTCCGAGTCGATGCCCTGGAAGCCCGCGACCACCGCGACCTTGCCGGCCCTCACCGTCTCGAGGAGCTTCGAGCCCTCGATGGCGTGGATGCGGGCCTTCGTGAAGGCGTCGTCGGTGTGTATGCGCACCTGGTGACCCAGCAGGCTCTGCGCCTTGCCCCCCAGCGCATGGATGGTCATGGCGACGAGCGCGGCGCTCACCTGCTCGCCGGTCGCGGCGAGCGCGTCGAGCTCGCGCCGGTCGGGCACCTCCAGGATCTGATGGGCAAGACCGAGGAGCCGATTGGTCTCGCCGGACATCGCGCTGACGATGAGCACGACTTCGTTGCCTGCCCGCTGCGTCGCGAGCGCACGCTCGGCGACGTTGCGCATTCTCTCGAGGGAACCGACCGAGGTTCCACCATATTTTTGAACGATGAGGGCCACTGGAGGGCACGCGGGTAACGCCGGCTCGACCCCGAGTCAATCCGGGGGCTTTTCGGCGCCATGCTCGCGTCGGGGGAGTGTAGGCGATGGTGGGGCCGGGTGGACCCTAAAGTGCCACGACCATCGAGCCGTTCAAAACCAGCGTGGTAGCTTCCCCCGGGCAAGTAGGCCGGTCGCCCGCCGCGGCCTTTGCCGACCCCCTCGAGGACCCTCCCGGGGGTCCAAACAGCCAGCTGCCGCCAGGGACGGTGGTCGCGGGCCGATATGTGCTCCGGAGAATGCTGGGCCACGGTGGGGCCGCCAGCGTTTATGCCGCCGAACACGTCGTCGTGAAGCGCGCGGTGGCCCTGAAAGTGCCTCACATCGACGTCGACATGCGAGAGCTCCTCTTCGCGCGCCTGCGGCGCGAGACGAAGGCGCTCGCGGCGGTGCGTCACCCGGTGGTCGTCGACGTCATCGACGGCGGCGACGCGAAGGGCGTGCCCTTCCTCGCCATGCAGCTCCTCGACGGCAGGACGCTGACCGGCCTCCTGGCGGCACGCGGGTCGCTCGACGCGGACTCGGTCGTGAAGATCGGCGTGCAGCTCGCGTCGGGGCTCGCCGCGGTCCACGCCGCCGGCATCCTCCACCGCGACGTCAAGCCCGCCAACGTCATGATCACCCGCGAGCCGAGCAACCAGGTCCGGCTCGTCGACTTCGGCGTGGCCAAGCTGCCCGGCACGGTCGACATCGTCGAGATGAACCTCACGCAGTCGGGCGCCATCCTCGGCACGGTCGAGTACATGGCACCCGAGGCGCTGCTCGGTCAGCCGAACGCCGATCATCGGGCGGATCAGTATTCGCTCGGTGTGACCCTTTACGAGTGCGCGACGGGCAGCGTCCCCTTCGAGGGCGGGCTCGGGCAAATCCTCCTGAGCGTCACCACGCAGGACCCCGCTCCGCTCAGCAGCGTGCGCTTCGACATCCCGAAGGCGCTGTCCGACGTCATCCATCGTTGCCTCGCGCGCGATCCGGAGAAGCGCTTCGCCAGCATGGCCGAGCTCGCCGTCGCGCTCGCGGCGTGCGCCAACCGACGCCTCGACACGATCGACGTGCTCGGCGATGCACGCGGCCGCGTGGCGCCGCCGCTTCCGCCCAGCCGGGTCAGGACCCAGCCCACGGCGAGCGCGATGGCCGCGGTTTCTCCCGCGACGCCGGGCGCGCCCGGGGTCGTACCCGCGCTGGTCGTGCCACCACCGGCGCACGCGGCCCCCGCACCCGCCGCGGCCGAGCAACGGCCCCCTCCCGAAGCACGACGCGCCGTCGCGCGCGCCCCGTACGTCACGCTCGCCACGCTCCATCGCGACTCGACGTCGAACCCCATCGACGCCCGCATCGAGGACATCTCCGAAGGCGGCGTCCTCGTCGTCGCGAGCGAGGCCTGCGCGCAGGGCGACGTCGTCCGCCTCCGCTTCGCGACCCCGATGAGCGGTCGCATGATCGAGATCACCGCCATCGTCCGCTGGTCGCGCTCCTCGCGCGGCACCCGCGCGACGGGCTTCGAGTTCCAGAACCTCTCCGAAACCACGCGCGCCGAGATCAAGCAATACGTCGCGCTGATGGGCAACGCGAAGGGCTAGACCCCTCCGCGGAGGCACCAATCGAGTGCCCGACGGTGGAGAATATCTCGGCAGGGCACCCGAGTAGCGTCGCCAGTTTGCGCGCTCCAGGTGCTCCGTGAGCCGCAGCGGCGGGGGCGCGGCACTAAGGTACGCTGAGCCACCGAGAGCGGACTTACACCAGATGATACGTGGATTGCGCGATGCGGCCCTGTTGCTCGGTGTACTATTCTGCTCCGGGGCGCAGGCAGCCTGTGGCATCGTCGCGAACGTCCCGACGAGTCACGACGGTGGAGCTGGCGCGTCCGGGGGTGACGCGGGGCCGGGAGCGTCAGGCGACGGCAACGGTAAGTTCACGAATGGCGAAACGCCAGGTCGCTCCGGACAGGGTGGGCAGGGCGGCGACGGGGCCTCGGGCACGCCTTCGGGCGGCGCATCGGGGCTTACCGACTCGGGTGCCGGCGTGATCCACGCGCCTGGCAATGACGCGGCGCTGGCAAGAATCGACCCCCATGCGTCAGAGCGGAAGGAGCTCTCCAGGCAGCTTTGCGGCCTGCTCGACAAGTATCCGTGCCTGACTCTGGAGACTGGCCTGCAGACGGTCAGCCCCGCGGACCAGGGCGCCTTCTGCCAGAACCTCACCGAGGCTAGCGGGGCTCTGGACGCGTGCTGGAGCGAGTGGGTCGATCAAATGCAATGCGAGCTCGCACGCACCGATTGGTGCCCGTGTTCGGACTACTGCCACTTTCACGCTTGGGACGGTGACACCCCTTCGCATTGCACCACCACCAAAGCCGCGCTCGATCAATGCGAGAATAGCTATTCAGCTTCCGGCCTGATAAAGGGCGCAGCGGGCTCGTACACGTGGGGAGTCAGGCAGCAAGGTACCTGCATGGCCTCTTCTGTCCTCAACTCGAGAGGCAGTTTCGACGCGCAGTGCAGCGGTCCAGCAGGCGGCCCTCAGACGTGCATGTGCTTCGTGAACGGTGTGTTCCTCGGCGACCAAGCACAATACGTCCACAACTCGTATTACTACGAGCAATGGTTGGCTTCCGATTGCGAAGACGTCGCCAGGCAGCTCGCGGCGGGAAAGTGCTCGGACATTCTCGATTGTTGCTTCACGTGGACGTACAACGCGTCACCGGACGCCGGACCCGTCGAGGATTGCGGATGCACGGCAGATCCCACGCAGGCGGGCTACGACAGCTGTGAGGCAATGGCCGCCGCGGGACACGGAAAAGTGATCGACCTCTGCCAGCGCTATCGGCCAAACCCTGGGAGCTTCCCCTGACGTCGAGGGGAACATCGGCGCCTCGCTGACACGAGCGCGACTAGAACCGAGGCTCGACGAGCTGCCACGTGGCGCTCCTCCGTGCGTCCCTCAGCCGCGCCTGCGCCCCGCGGTTTCGAGGCGCCGCGTGCCACCAATCGAGCGCCATGGTTGAGAAAATCTCTCCAGAGCTCCCGAGTAATGTCGCCGCTTTGCGCGCCGCGACCGCCCTGCTAAGAGAAGCGGCGAAGACCGTGATGAGGCGCGGAACACGGTGCATCGGTCGAGCATGGAGTGACGCGAGGACGCTCATTTTCGTCCCCCTCGTGCTGGGCGCGCCCCTCACCCTCGTCGCATGTCACTACGATATCGGCGCCATCCAGGCTCGCGCTGATGCAGGTTCTCGCGACGCGGACACGTCATCGAGGGGCACGCTGGACGCGGGGAGCGGAGGGGCTTCGAATGCCATGCCTTCCGGTGGCGAAGGTGGCGGAGGCTCTTCCGGAGCGATGACGTTGGGCAGCGGCGGTCGCTTCGGGTCCGGCGGTTCAGGTGCGGGCGGCGACGGTGGGTCGCCTCTCTCGGCCCGAGATGGCGGCTCGGGTGCCGGAGGAGCAGGCGCGACGAGCTCCTCGCCTGAATCGGGTGTCGGTGACGATGGAAGCGCCGGCTCCGGCGGAACTGGCTCGGGTGGAATGCGCGCAGACGGCGGCGGCGCTGGCGCTGCGGGCTCCGGCGGAGTTCGTCCCGGCACAGGAGGCACAGGAGGCACGGGAGGCGCACCGGCGCGCTGGTGTGACGGCAAGCAGGTGCTCTTCTGTGAAGATTTCGACGGCCTTCCGACCGTCGACGAATTTCTGAATGGCCCCATCTGGACCAGCGTCTCCACGACGAATGGCACCTTCAGCTTCGACTCCGTCGCTTCCGTGCCTTCACCTCCTCACGCCTTGCGGGTCCGGACCACCTCGTCGTCCGGCGTGACCACGCTCGCGATTCATACGTTCCCGGCTTTCACCAAGGCTCCGTCGAAGCTGCGACTCGAATTCAACCTGCGGATCGACGCGGGTGACGGCGTGAACGGGCTCTCGGGAGCATTCTTCGCGGGCATCTTGACGGGCACGCGCATCTCGGACGGAGTCATGGGGATCGAGATCGGACCGGGTCCGGCGTTGCTGGGCGGCTATCTGGAGACCAGCAACGGTCTCAACGGCGCGCCTCCCCCATACAAGGAGTACGGGCTCCCCACCGCCTTTCCGACGGAAGGCACATGGATCGGCCCTTACACGGTCGAGGTCGACTATTCGAGCGGCCCTGCCGGCAAGCGCACGGGGTGCATCCAGATCCTCAGCGGCGGCGCACCGCAGCTCGCTCAATGCTCTGCGGTGCCGGCGTCACTCGTCGATCCCCCCTTCGTCTCGATCGCGCTCGGCGTTTACGGCGGCGGCCTCGGCCTGACCGGCAACGTCCAGCTCGAGTTCGACAACGTGACGTTCACGGCGGAGTAGCCCGCGGGGGCACGACGAGGCCGAGGAGCAGTCCGCTCAGGAACCCTGCGAGGTGCACGGTGCTGCTCACGGCGGGTGTCATCCAGTCGAACACCATCTGAACTCCGAGGACGCTCAACGCCTCCCACAGCGTTCGCTGCAGAAAACGCGTTCGACGGACCCGACGGCGCCGGAGCGTCGCGGCGAGGAGCGCCCCCAGCAAGCCGAGCACGCCGCCCGATGCGCCAACCAGCACCATTGGCCCGGAGAGCACGAGGAGCGCCACCGCGTTCCCCAGCACCGCGCTGCCCGTGAAGAGTACGAGGAGCTGAACCGTACCGAAAGCGGACTCGACGCGGCGCCCGAACACGATGAGCGCGAGGGAATTTGCCAGCAGGTGCGTCGGGCCGAAGTGGAGCCAAGCTGCGGTCACCGTGCGCCAGAGCCCGTCGTGAGCGCGCGGCGGGATGAGCAGGGCACCGAGCCGGACCAGATTGCGAAGGCTCGTCGAGCCGCCCGGCAGCTCGAGAAGAAACACGCCCACGAGGCTCGCGAGCAGGAGCCACGTCGCGGGCGAGCGACCCTGAAGGTTCGAGAGACCCACGGCCGACTCGGATTCGTGCTCGATGTCGCGTAGCACCGCCTGCGCTGCGGCAGAGAGGGTCGACGGATCGACGGGCTCGAACGGCTCGGCCAGACGACGTTCCGCGCCGCGACGCGTCTCCGGATCTGCGCGAGCGATGAGCTCGACCAGTGCATCGTGCGACTCGGCACGGCCCGCCGCCTGGAGCGCCGCAGCGCGCCAGCACGCGCGGGTATCGGGCGAGATCCAGGAGACGGCGTTGCGGTTTCGCGCGAGGGCGGTGCGGACGGCAATCGCGCCGCAGAGGATCATGCCGGTCCAGAACAGGAATGCGTTGGCGTCCATCGAGGTCCGTCCCGGCCTGCCGAGGCGGGAACCAAATGTGAGCATAGTGGCACGTGCTGCAACGGGAGAAGCAGCCGGGAGGGTGTACGAAAACCTGGACTATTCAAGGCGACGCGTTTCGCCGGATAACGGAGGCATGGAGCCGACGTTGCTCATCGACGCGATCGTCCGTCAGACGAAGGTGCTCATCGCTCAGCTGGCGACCTCCGCCGGGGTCCGGGCGCCGCTGGCCCACACGGCGAACCAGGTCTTTCTCGATCTGGTCGGTCAGCTGAAGGAGCAAGGGCTCGGCAACAAGGTCATCGCCGACATGTTCGGCCTGGCCCTCAGCACGTACCACGACAAGGTGCGGCGCATGTCGGAGAGCCAGTCGTACCGCGGCCGCTCGCTGTGGGAGGCGACGTTCTCGTACGTTCAAGAGCGCGAAACGGTGCTCCAGGCCGATGTGCTGACGCGCTTCCGCAATGACGAGGAGGCGAGCGTGCGCGCCGGCACGAGCACTGGCGGCGTGCCGGCGGCGTGCACCGGCCGCTGACAGAGAGCGGGTGCGCAGCGACGTATCAGGCCGCCGTCGCCGCCATCCAGTGTTCACCGCCGGGGTTGCGCTCGAACTGGGTCGCCACTTGTGGTTCCGACCGCCTGGTTGGAGTCACCGTCCTCGATGTGGCAACGACGTGCGTCTACGACCCGAGTGGCACACTGGTCGGGGCGAGCACCTGCTCGAAGCCCATCGGAAGTTGCAATTGCTTCACGTCAGGTGACATGAACCCCGGCGCGTGTCAGCAGGGGGATTCCACCGATCCCTGCGCGACGGACGCCGGCAAGAACTGACGGCGGATCACACGTCAGCGCACCCGCCCTACGACCCGCACGGACAGCAGTAGAAAGCGACGCCTCCCGGGTTGGCGCCCAAGGAGCGACAACCCGCGGGCGGATCCGGGACCGGGCCGGGCCCGATGCCCCCGCAGGCGGCGGCGTACTCGTTTGCGGTGCAGTCGTTGTGACAGGTGCCACTGGTAGCTCCCTGGCAGGTGATCGCGCCGTTCGTCGTGCACGATTCGTCCGTCCCGCCCGGATTGGTGCAGGCGATGTAAGCGCGTGACGGATGACACGTCGCGCGCGACGACGCGTCGGCGTCGAAGGTCGATGGCCAGGTGCACGAAGGCAACTTCGAAGCGGCCATGGCCGCCCTGCCGTCTGCAGTCCTGCAGACTCCGCTGACACATGTCGCAGCCGCGCTGGCATTCGCGCAATCCACGTCGATGCCGCACTTTATCCAGTTGGTGTTCGTGCCCGCTCCCGGTGCGGGCGAGCTGCACGCCGCGAACGTCACCGCACAGAAGAGCGCAACGAGGGCGCCCAAGATCCCGGTCCATACTTTGCCGTTCATGTCGTCTCCTCACCCGGGTCGGGCTCCGAAGCAGGGCCCGGCTCCTCCACGTATTGACCGAAGTAGAAGTACACGCGCCGGCTCCGCGGAGCTTCCGCGGCGCGTTCCACGTTGAACGCTTCGACGTCGCGCCAGAGCGCTGCAACATCGCGGCGTACGTCCTGGAGCAATCGCTCGACGCGCGACTCGAACGGGTGCCCGTCGTGGATGTCGAACGACAGTGTCGCTCCGCCGACGACGTCCTGCTGCATCGAGCGCGGCTGCCCGCCGCGAACCTTCGCGGCGATCGCGTTTGCGACAGCGCGAAAGTGATCGAACACGGCGACCTCCCAGCCGAGCTCTGCGCCGACCGGGACGAACAGCCCGATGGAGCGAAGGGTTGCGCCGTCGCCGTCTCCGTCGCGAGCGAGCTTGCCCTCCGTCACGAGCGTTTCCGCCGCAGCGATGATCAACGCCCGGTCCAACCCGAGACGTTCGACGAGCATGTCGACCGTCGTTCCCGGATTGCGGTGGACGGTCGTCCACACCACGGGGAGAGTCGACTCTGCTGCGTTGGCTTCGACGAGATAGGCGAGATCCGCGTCGCTCGTGATGCGGTAGAGAGCGTCCACGCCGTGACCCGCTTGATAGACGAGGCCCGAGCCGACGAGGTCGTTCAGGACGGCGCCGACCTCGCGCTCTCCGTCCGCCGTGAAACGACGCAGGACATCGCCGCGCCGCGCACGGCCCTCCGCTCCGACGAACTCCAGCACCGCCTGCCAGAGCGTCCTGTCGGGCACGGTGGCCGACTCGGCGATCCGCCGGACCTTTTTCTGATAGCTCCGCAGCGCGAGCCCGAACATGTCCGCCGCCACGCGCTGAGCGACGCCTTGCGCGTCGAGCTCCCGGGCCAGGTCGAGGAACACCTGATCGGCGACCTTGGCGAGCGGCGCCCGCACGCCGGCCGCCGTCGACAGCTGACCGATGAGCACCGTCGTCTGCTGCATGATGGAATCGATGAGGAGACGGATGTTCATGCGAGAGCCCGGAGGTGCATCCCGGAGCATAGAAGCTCCTTGGCGGGGAGCCAGACGCCCTAAAGTACGCACCCTCGACCCTGTGCCTTTGTCGCGGGTCCCGGATCTGGGTAAAGTGTCGGGCTGCGTGGCCAATCCATCGCGTGGGGTGCGGGTCGTCCTTGGGCTTGGGTTCTGTCTGGCTGCTCTGGGCTGCAATGCAGAGGAGCTGACGCCGGAGGGTTCGAACGTCGCCACGTCGAACAGAGCCCCGCGGAGCAGGGCTTCGACCCGAGCGCCTGCAAGTCGCTCGGGTTCATCGTCGGGCGCGGGGGTGGTGCCTTTGGCGGAGCTTACATGACGAACGAGAGCCTCATCGCTTACGCGATGAACGATCTCCGGAACAAGGCTCAAGTTCTGCGAAGGCTCGCTCTGCAAGATCGAGCTCGTCGTCACTCCACCCTCCAGCAAATCGGACGACCGCCGCGGAGAAGCAAGCCGCTCCAGCTCGTCGCGAAGGCCCCCGAGCTCGTGCACGAGCTGATGCAACCCGTGACGAGGATAACGGACATCAAGGTGCTCCAGCTCGGGGGTCTCGAAGGGCTCGTGAGCAACGGCGGAAATGGTGCGCCGGCACCACGCAACGGCAGCTCGACGCCGATCGGCGAAGATGCCTCCGGTACCCGGGACGCAAGCCGTCGACGCTCGGCAAGCGCGCCGCGTACGCCGGCAGCCCACGCCGGCGCGTCGACGCCCGAAGCCGTGGTTCCACCACGCCCGTGACGATCGCGGAGGCGAGCGCCCGACGCGCTCGCCTTCCGCGAATCGCTCGCCCTGCGCTGCCACCCGCACGACGTACTGCCGGAGAGCGCCCACGAATGCGTCGAGCATTTCGCGCAGCAGGATGGTCGTCTCCTCCGTGTTGCACACAGCGGTGATGCCGCGGCCACGCGTCGAAAACCGGCCCGTCCAGTCGAAGCAGAGCACATTTGCTCGCTGTCGATCGCGGTCACGAAGAGACACGAGTCGTTCGTGAGTACGTCGCGCTTCAACTCGTAACGAGACGCAATGTCTCGACGAGACGCAAACGTAGCGGTGCGTTCGCGCTGGCCTCCGCGCGACTACTCCCCAATGAAGTCGTGGTCTTTTCACTTTGTGAACTCCATCTGCTTCAACGAAATGCTGTGACAATCAGCGAGACCAATGTAGGCACAATGATTGACCAGTGATGTTGACGCATTTGGTTATACCTAACCTCCACTTGCCGCTAAATCAGCCACACAGCGACACCCCTGTCGTAGACAAATGATTGGCTGGTGGTCTTACCGCAGGAAGGATGTCGACTTATCGGGTTCGCTAGATGCAATCCGAAATGCGATCGATAGTCGTCATTCTCACCAGCGCTGGTGCCATGCTCGGTGCGGCCGGCTGCTCCGGCGCCGATCCGACCGGGGCGATCTCCGAAGAGGTCAGATCGGGCCACAACAGGGGCGGCCACTCGGGCACCGGAGGATCGAGCTCCGGCTCCGGAGGATCGAGCTCCGGCTCCGGAGGATCGAGCTCCAGCTCCGGAGGATCGAGCTCCGGCTCCGGGGCCGTCAGTAGCAGCGGCGGAGCGGGGAACGGCGGCACCGGCGTCTCCGCAGGAGGCAGCGCGGGCGCAGGCGGCAGCACCGCGACAGGCGGCACCACGATGACGACCGGCGGCTCGACCGGACATAGTCTCCCGCCGCCCACTCCTCCCGCGACTGCGAACAACTCCGTGACGACGGCGCTGCCGCCGGTGGCAGGGATGACGAACTTGGTGGCGAGCCAGCGCAACGATTCGGCGAGCATCGAGTTCGATCCGATCGACGGAGCGAAGGACTACCGCG
>CAYUAW010000132.1:11799-16906 GCA_964442485.1 uncultured Polyangiaceae bacterium | reverse complement strand
GGCTACTGCCTGGCGGTCGCTCCGCAGAAAATCTCCATCGCGTCGGTGATGCGCGTCCTCGACGGCTCGCTCGCGCCAGTGCCGTGCCTCAGCCGGACGGCATATCAGCGGTGCGAGGGATGTCGCGACGAGGCGACCTGCGGTGTGCGCCTCGTCCTGCAGGAGATGTACGAGTCCTCCGTGAAGCTGCTGGAGGCCACGACGCTCGCGGAGCTGGTTCGGCGAGTCGAGAAGGCGTCGCGCGAGGGGCCGCCGGTGCTCCGTTACTCAATCTAGGTCGATGATCATGATCCGAACTTATCCGACGTGGCTCGGTTTCCTTGTGCTGCTCTCGGCGGCGCTGACGGCGTGCACCGAGAAATCGAGCGGCGCTCCTTCCGCAGGCGGCGCCGCATCAGCCGGTGTCGCCACGCCGGCGGCCGTCTCCCTCCTGAACGTCTCCTACGATCCGACGCGGGAGTTCTACGAGGACTACAACAAGGCGTTCGCCGCTTACTGGAAGAAGAAGTCCGGGCAGGACGTCACCGTCAGGCAATCCCACGGCGGGTCCGGAAAGCAGGCGCGCGCCATCATCGACGGGCTGCAAGCGGACGTCGCGACGCTAGGGCTCGGTTACGACGTCGGAGCGCTCTACGAGAAGGGAAAGCTCATCCCGGAGAACTGGCAGAGCCGGCTCCCGAACAACAGCTCGCCGTACACGTCGACCATCGTGTTCCTCGTGCGGAAGGGGAACCCGAAGCACATCAAGGACTGGCCCGATCTGGTGCGGGAGGACGTGAAGGTGATAACCCCGAACCCGAAGACGTCGGGTGGCGCGCGCTGGGCATATCTCGCTGCGTGGGGTTACGCGCTGAAGGCGCCGGGCGGTGACGACGCGAAGGCGAAGGACTTCGTCGCGAAGCTCTACAGCCACGTCCCCGTGCTCGACTCGGGCGCGCGGGGCTCGACGACGACCTTCGTCGAGCGCAACATCGGCGACGTGCTGATCTCCTGGGAGAACGAGGCGTTCCTCGCCATGAAGGAGCTCGGCAAGGACGGCCTGGAGATGATCGCGCCGTCCGTGAGCATGCTGGCCGAGCCGCCCGTCACCGTCGTCGACAAGTACGTCGACAAGCACGGCACGCGCGCCGTTGCGGAGGAGTACGTCAAGTACCTCTACAGTCCGGAGGCCCAGGAGCTCGCCGCGAAGCACTACTACCGTCCCCGCGACCCCGAGGTTGCGAAGCGCCACGAGGCGGAGCTCCCGAAGCTCACGCTCCTGACGATCGACGACACGTTCGGCGGATGGTCGAAGGCGCAGAAGACGCACTTCGACGACCACGGCGTGTTCGACGAGATTTACCTCAAGAAGTGACCGCCATGAGGCTCGGACGGCGCGGCGTGCTCCCCGGCTTCGGCCTCTCGTTCGGCTACACGGTGCTGTACGTCGGCCTCCTGGTGCTGCTCCCGCTCTCCGCGCTCGTCATGAAGACGAGCGCGCTCGGCCTCCATCAGCTGTGGGTCACGGTGACGGAGCCCAGGGCCGTCGCCGCCTACGAGCTCAGCTTCTTCGCGTCGCTCGCCGGCGCGCTCGTGAACGCGGTGTTCGGCGTGCTCGTGGCATGGGTGCTCGTTCGCTACGAGTTCCCGGGTCGGAGCATCGCCGATGCGCTGGTCGATCTGCCGTTCGCGCTTCCGACCGCGGTGGCCGGGATTGCGCTCACCACCGTGTACTCGGAAAACGGCGTCTTCGGCGCGTTCCTGTCGCGCTTCGGGGTCAAGGTGGCGTTCACGCCCATCGGCGTCGCGCTGGCCCTCACGTTCGTCGGTATCCCGTTCGTCGTGCGCACCGTACAGCCGGTGCTGGAGGAGCTCGACGACGACGTCGAGGAGGCGGCGCTCCTGCTCGGCGCCACCCGCTGGCAAACCTTCACGCGGGTGATCTTCCCGGCCATTTTCCCCGCGCTGCTCACCGGGTTCGCGCTCGCGATGGCGCGCGCGCTCGGTGAATACGGGTCGGTGGTCTTCATCTCGGGCAACATGCCGATGCGCACGGAAATAGCACCGCTGCTCATCGTGACGAAGCTCGAGCAGTACGACTACGCGGGCGCCACCGCCATTGCGTCGGTGATGCTCGCCGCGTCGTTCCTCTTGCTCTTCGCCATCAACTTGCTCGAGCGATGGGCACGGAGGGCGGAGACATGAGCGGCTCCATCGCGGCGCTGCCGCACCGGCACCGCACGCACGGCCAGGCCATCGCCGCCGAGGCGCGGTGGGTGCGCCTCCTGCTCATCGCCACCGCGCTCGGGTTTCTCGGCTTGCTCCTGGTCGCGCCCATCGCGACGGTGTTCGTCTCGGCTTTCGCGAAGGGCGTCGGGCCCTATCTTGCGGCGCTCTCGGACCCCGAGGCGCTCTCCGCCATCCGGCTCACGCTGCTCACCGCCGCCATCGTGGTGCCGCTGAACCTGGTGTTCGGGGTCGCGGCGGCGTGGCTCATCTCGTCCTACGACTTCGGGGGCAAGAGCCTCCTGACGACGCTGATCGATCTGCCGTTCAGCGTGTCGCCGGTGATCTCCGGGCTGGTGTTCGTGCTCCTGTTCGGCGCCCATGGCTGGCTCGGTCCCTTCCTGATGGACCACGATCTGCGCGTCATCTTCGCCGTCCCGGGCATCGTGCTCGCCACGACGTTCGTCACGTTCCCGCTGGTCGCGCGCGAGGTGCTCGCCGTCATGCTGGCGCAGGGCAAGGACGAGGAAGAGGCGGCGCTGACCCTCGGCGCGAACGGCCTGCAGATCCTCTTCCGCGTCACGCTGCCGAAGGTGCGCTGGGGCGTGCTCTATGGCGTCATCCTGTGCAACGCGCGCGCCATGGGGGAGTTCGGCGCGGTGTCCGTCGTGTCCGGTCACGTGCGCGGGGAGACCAACACGATGCCGCTCCACATCGAGATCCTCTACAACGAGTACAGCTTCGTCGGCGCGTTCGCGGTGGCGTCGCTGCTCGCGCTCCTCTCGCTGGTCACGCTCGTCGTGAAGAAGGCCGCCGAGTGGGCGGTCCGCGTCGACCGGGCCGGAGACGGCGCGGCGACGGTGCTTTCCGGTCCGCCACTGCCGGTGAAGGCGCAGGGAGCCGAGCCATGACCGTCGCCGTGAAGGGCGTCACGAAGAACTTCGGGTCGAGAGGCGGCGCCGCCGCAGTCTCCGGAGTGTCGTTCGAGGCGGCGACGGGAGCCATCACATCGCTCCTCGGGCCATCCGGGTCAGGCAAGTCGACCCTGCTACGCCTGATCGCCGGGCTCGAACAGCCGGACACTGGGTCCATCGTGCTCGAAGAGCGCGACGTCACGCGGGTCTCACCGCGCGAGCGACGGGTGGGCTTCGTCTTCCAGAGCTACGCGCTCTTCCGTCACATGACGGTGTTCGACAACGTCGCGTTCGGCATGCGCATCCGCAAGCGCTCGAAGTCCGAGGTGAAGCAGAAGGTCGAGGAGCTCCTCTCGCTCGTGCAGCTACCGAGCCTGGGGGCGCGCTTTCCGTCGCAGCTCTCCGGTGGGCAGCGCCAGCGCGTCGCGCTTGCACGAGCGCTGGCCACGGAGCCGGGGGTGCTGCTCCTCGACGAGCCGTTCGGCGCCCTCGACGCGAAGGTACGCGTCGAGCTCCGCGAGTGGCTCGCGGGCTTCCAGCAGCGGACGAAAGTGACCACTATCCTGGTCACTCACGACCAGCAGGAGGCGTTCGAGCTCTCGGAGCACGTCGTCCTGCTCAACGAGGGGAAGGTCGAGCAGGCGGGTTCTCCGCACGAGCTCTATGACCACCCTTCGACGCCCTTCGTTGCGTCGTTCCTGGGCGGGGCCAACGTGCTGCGGGGGACGGTGCGGTCGGGGCATGGCGAGGCGGGGGGGCTCCGCGTCGAGGCCCCCGCCGGCGCCGAGGACGGGTCGTCCTTCCACGCCTTCGTGAGGCCGGAGGACATCCGGCTCGTCAAGCCGGCCGAGGAGCGCGACGGCGTGGCCCTGGCCCGGGTGGACAGGCTCACGCGAGTGGGCCCGAGCGTGAAGATCTCGCTATCTATGCCGGATGGAGAGCAGGTGACCGTGCAGATGTCCCGGCTCGAGATAGACTCCATCGGCATCGAGGCAGGGGATCGGGTTCTCGTAGATCTTCGCGACGCCAAGGTGTTCGTGGAAGACTACGCCATATGATCCACCGGGACGTCTCCGCGACCGTCGGTAGGACCCCCCTCGTCGCCCTCTCGAAGCTCGGCGCCGGGTCGAAGGCGCGCATCGCCGTCAAGCTCGAGTCGAGGAACCCGGGCGGCAGTGTCAAGGACCGCATCGGCATCGCGATGATCGAGGACGCGGAGCTGCGCGGCGTGCTCCGCCCCGGCGCGACTCTCGTGGAGAGCACGAGCGGCAACACCGGCATCGCGCTCGCGTTCATCGCTGCAGCGCGCGGCTACTCGCTGAAGCTGACGATGCCCGAGCGTATGTCGAGCGAGCGCGTCTCGCTCCTGCGGTACCTCGGCGCGGACGTCGTGCTGACGCCCGGGTCGCTGATGAAGGAAGCCGTGGCGCGCGCCAACGAGCTCGAGCGCGAGATCCCGGGTGCCGTGCAGCTCCGGCAGTTCGAGAACGCCGCGAACCCGGAAGCGCATCGCCGGACGACGGCCGTGGAGATCTGGGACGACTCGCGCGGCGAGGTCGACGTCTTCGTGGCGGGCGTCGGAACGGGCGGCACCATCACCGGCGTCGGCGAGGTGTTGAAGCAGAAGAAGCCCGGAGTCCGCATCGTTGCGGTGGAGCCCGAAGCAGCGGCGGTGCTCTCGGGTGGCAAGCCGCGTCACCACATGATCCAGGGCATCGGAGCAGGCTTCATCCCGCCCATCCTGAACCGCAACATCATCGACGAGATCTTTCCGGTGAGCGAGGACGCGGCCTTCGAGCACGCGCGTCGTCTCGCGCGCGAGGAGGGCATCCTGGCGGGCATCTCGTCCGGGGCGAACGTCGCGGCGGCGCTCGCCATCGCCGCGCGCGAGGACATGAAGGGCAAGCTCATCGTCACCGTCATCTGCGACACCGGCGAGCGGTACGTGAATACGCCATTGGTCAGTGAGCTTGCCGCGAAGAAGTAGG
>CAYUAW010000132.1:2531-11699 GCA_964442485.1 uncultured Polyangiaceae bacterium | reverse complement strand
GCGTCAGCGCACTTCGTCCAGGTCGAGCTCGTGGGCGATGGCGTGGGCGGAGCGGGAGGCGCGGTTCGAGTCACGGAAGGGGTACATGATGGTCGACACGTGACCGTCGGAGCCTGCGATCATGCCGGCCTCGCTGCCGAGCATCGTCATGACCCGGGCCTTCTTCAGCGCGCCCGCCGAGCTCGAGACGCTACGGAAGGCGTACGCGAGATCACGCGCGGTCGCGCCCGCCGGCTCGAGAACCGAGCCACGCAGCTCGGGATGCTCGCCGAACGCGCCCATGAAGTAGAGGAGGGACGTCACCGCGCCGCCCGGAGTCGGACCACGGAACCAGCTTCCCAGGTGATGCGCGTCGCTGTCGGCACACCGCGCATAGAGCGCCGCGAAGTCGACGTCGAGCGCGTCGGTCATCGCGCGCGCGAACCGGAGGTACTCGCGGCGCGGCGCATCGTCGAAGTAGGGGGGAACGAAGCGACCGCTGAACACCAGACGCGCACCTCGGTAGTCCGGCGTGCCGGTGCCGGGCACGTTCGCCTCGGTCACCGTGACCGAGGTCTCCGCGCCGTCGAGCGCAGCGAGAGTGGGTGCGCCCTTCCACACGATGCGTCCAGGCAAAGCGGTCGTCTGCTTCGAGACGAAGTCGGCGAGCGCGGGATCGTCGACGACGCTCGGTCGCTGCGGCGAACGCAGGGCCCAGAGCTCGACGAGCCAGCCCTCCGCGTCGGAAGGGCCGATCGCCGCGCCGCGCATCACGCGGGTACGCGTGGCTTCGCAGACCCTCGCCGCTCGAGCTGCCCGCTCCTTCGAGTCGCCGTCGCGCTCGCCCTTGTCGAGCTTCCGCACCGCGGCAGCGCCGGCGTTCTGAGCCGCCTGGAGCTGATACATGCGAACCGCGGCGAGCCCCGCGAGCAAGACGCCCGCGGCGAGCGTCACCGGCCGCAGCCAGTCGGGGAAGCGTTGCTGAGGCGACGGAGCGAGCGACGATACCGCGCGCCGTTCCGACGCGAGCCTCCGCGCGACGTCGCTCGCCCGGCGCGCTCGCGCGTCCTCCGGAAGGCCTCCCCACTCGGCGACCAGCGAGCCGAGCTCCGCAGAAACCGTCGGCCCGTTGCCGTGCAGCGTCGCCATGTCGAAGGTGACGGCGACGTTGCCGGCGACGCCGTGGCGCGCGAGCGCCTCCTCCAGCCGGCGTGTGAGGTCGCGCGCGCTGTCGGCTTCGCCACCCACGACCCCCGAGGCTACCCTGTCTTTGCCGCCGACGGAACCGGCGTGAAAGCTCGTCGCAAGGGGCGGCGGAGAGCAACCTTTGCCGCCCGGGCAACCAGCTCCCGGAAACGGACGGGGCGGGGCAATCCAGGAGCCGGCGCTGTCCGGGGCTGACAACCCGAGCGCGGTCGGGCATGACCGTCCGGAACAATGAGCCTCGACCGCCCTCTCGTGCTTTTGTCGAACGACGACGGCTACAACGCCGCCGGTCTGCGCGCGCTGCGCGAAGCGCTCCTGGAGGTCGTCGACGTCGTGGTCTGCGCTCCTGAGACGGAACAGAGTGCGACCAGCCACGCCCTGACGCTGAGCCGCCCGCTCCGGCTCCGTAACCACGGTGACGGCATTCTCTCGCTCGACGGTACGCCCGCGGACTGCGTGTACGTCGCGCTCCACTCCGGCAAGCGCGTCCTGCCGCGGCGTCCGGATCTGGTCGTCTCCGGCATGAACCACGGCGCGAACCTCGGGACCGACGTCTTCTACAGCGGTACCGTCGCCGCGGCGCGCGAGGGCGCGCTGCGCGGCTACCGGGCGCTCGCGGTCTCGAACGCGCGCGACGGGGATTTCCGTGCGGCCTCCGCGGTTGCCACACGCATCGCGCTGGCGGTCATCCAGGAGGCAGCGCCCTTCCTCGTCAACGTCAATTTCCCCCCGGGCTCGGGCTGGGCGTTGCGCCAGACGCGCCTCGGCTCCCGCGTGTACACCGACACCGTCGACTACCGTCGCGACCCCCGCGGCGTCGAGTACCTCTGGCTCGGGGGGCCCGGAGCCGAGCACGCGCTGGTCGAGGGCTCGGACACCGAAGCCTACGACGCCGGCGTCGTGGGCGTCACGCCGCTGCTGCTGGACCTCTTCGCGTCGGAGGAAGCTCCCGCGGCTCGACGGGTCGTGGAGCGGGCCTCCCGCGGCGAGGCCGGCTGAGCTGCAGCCGTAGTCACGCGCTCCGAAGGGTGGTACTCGTCTCGGCTCGGTATGGCAGCGAGAAAGCGCTCGAAATACGGTTCGAAGAAGCCCCTGGTTCCTGCGCGCCGGGAGCCGACGCCACGCGGAGTCGCGAAGGCGGAGCCCGTCCGCCCCTCGGTGCTGCCGAAGCGCACGTCCATCTCGACGCCGCTCCCCTCCGACCCGATGAAGTACGTGCGCTCCCTGGTGAGGGACGTCCCGGAGTTTCCGCAGCCCGGGATCCTGTTCCGCGACATCACCCCGGTCCTCGCCGATCCAAGGGCGTTTCACATCACCCTCGACGCCATGGCAGAGCGCTTCATCGGGGAGCATGTCGACGCGATCGTCGCCGTCGAGTCGCGCGGGTTCATCTTCGGCGGTGCCCTCGCTGCGCGCCTGAACGCGAGCTTCGTTCCGGTCAGGAAGCCCGGCAAGCTCCCGGCGCGCGTCGACCGCGTGGCGTATTCACTGGAATACGGGAAGGGCGAGCTCGAGATGCATCGCGACGCGCTCCGGTCCGGCGCGCGCACGGTGATCGTCGACGATCTGCTCGCGACGGGCGGCACCGCCGCCGCCTCCGGCGAGCTCGTGCGCCGGCAGGGGGCAAATCTCGTCGCGTTCGCCTTCGTCATCGAGCTCGAGGCGCTCGCGGGGCGGCTTCGACTGTCGCCCGTGCCGGTCGTCTCGCTGATTCAATACGCGTGAGGCAGGCGGCTGCGGGTCAGCGGCCTCGTGGAAACGCAGTCACGTCGGCGATGCACGCCGCGCCGAGGGCCAGCATCACCAGGCGGTCGAAGCCGAGCGCGTTGCCACCCGAGGGCGGCATCCCCTCGGCGAGCGCGGCGAGGAACGCCTCGTCGATGGGCTGCTCGGGAGCACCAGCCCGCCTCCGGCGCTCGAGCTCCGCCTCGAAGCGCCGTCGCTGCTCGGCGGCGTCCGTGAGCTCGCCGAATCCGTTGCAGAGCTCGACGCCGCCGACGTAGACCTCGAAGCGCTCCGCGACGGCGCCGTCGTGGGGGCACGGGCGCGCGAGCGCGGCCTCGGTGATCGGGAATTCCCACAGGACGACGGCCGACTCTTCGCGCGCCAGCGCCGGCTCGACGGCGTCGACGAAGGTCCGATAGTACCGATCCCGATCGGACGCGGCGAGCGCTGCGGCGTCGGCGACCGCGGCGTGAGCGAGGAACGCGTCGCGTACGGTGATGCGCCGGAACGGCGGCGTGACGTCGACCGCTCTGCCGTCCGGCGCGGTCACGGTGAGGCGCTTCTTCTTCGCCGGCGACAGCCGCGAGACGACTGCTTCGACGAGCTGCTCGGTGTCGCGGATCATCTCCTCGATGCCGGAGAAGGCGCGGTACCACTCGAGAATGGTGAACTCCGGCTCGTGCAGCGCGCCCCCTTCGCCGGCGCGCGACACGCGCGCGAGCTGGTACAGCCGCGGCAGCCCCCCGACTAGCAGGCGCTTCATGTGGAGCTCGGGCGACGTGATGAGAAAGCCGCCCTCCGCGCGGACGGCATCGACGTGAGCGTCGAGCCCCGGGCTCGCGACGCGGACCGGCGTCTCCACTTCCAGAAAGCCTTCGGCGTCGAAGTACTCGCGAACCGTACGGAGCGCCGTCGACCGCGCCGCCAGGCGCCAGCCGACGCCGTCGAGCGTGAGCCGTCCGAACTCCGAGCTCGTGGAGGGAGGCCTCCCGGCCGTTCGCTCGACGAGGCGCGCCTTCTCGAGGCGACCGCGGCGGAGGCGGCCCTCGAAGCAGGCGAGGTCGCCCGGCTCGAGTGGACCGGGGAGATCCTCTCGCAGCGTGACGCGGACCATCGCAAGGCCGTCGGCGACGACGACCCGTCGCGCGCTCGCCGCGACGACACGACCACCGAGGACGACGTCACGCTCGTCGCGGACGACCTTCCGTGCGACATCGCTGGGCGACGAGACTCCTCGTGGCCGCCGGGCGCTCTTCCGGCGCGGCCTCTCGCCACGTCCCGCGGTCACGAGCTGCCGGAGAACGCGCGGACGGCGAAGGTGACGATCTGCGCGCCCATCCACGGCCCGGCCGCCACCAGCACCGCGGACACGACGAGCAGCCGTGGCAGGTGCGAGAGCGTCGAATCGGTGATCTGCGTCACGGCTTGGAGCGTCGACACGACCAGGCTCGCGAGCGCCGCGAGCGCGATGACGGGGACGGACACCGCGACCGACAGCAGCAGAGCTTGTTCGGCGAGCGCGACGAGATCCCGGACGGGCACGGCCCGATTATCGCCCCGCTTCCGTCGAGGCGTCGAGGGGCGTCGCGCCGGCAGCGGAAGCGTCCGCCTTCCCGCCGGTGGACGCGCCGCCCTCGCCGCCGGTGGACGCGCCGCCAGCGCCGCCGGTGGACGCGCCGCCGGCGCCACCCTTGCTGCCGGCATCGGCTGGCACCGTTCCCGCGTCGAAGATCGACGTCACGGCGCTGCAGGCCTGCGTCGTCGCTGACTGGCCCGGGGGAGGGCAGCAGACGGCGGCCGGCAGCTGGCCCTGCGGTGCGCCGGCCGAGCCCCCCGACGTGGTCGACTGGATCGTCGTGCACACCAGACCCGTCGCGCAATCGGAATCGCCGCTGTTCTTGTCGCAGCGCTGACCCTCGCCCTGGTTCGAGCAAGCGCCCGCCCCGGCCATTGCCACGGCGAGAAGGAGGAGCCCGAACGAGCCTTTGCGGTGTCGCATTCCGGGGGCCTAGGTAGCAGCCCGAACCCCGCCCGGCAACGGAAAGCAATCCCGGGCGGGCGCGGCGTCGACTCAACCCTGTCCGCGCCGACGGTCTTTCGCTTCCACGGCCTGCGCGAACAGGCCGACGTACTCGACGGCGCTCGTGACGGAGAACACAAGCGACACATAGATGAGCGCACGCCCGACGTACACGAGATCGACCCGGCCCAGATCGACGAAGCCGAGCGAGAGATGATACGGAAACCCGAGGATCAGGCAGAGGATGCCGACCATCTGCAGCGCCGTCTTGCTCTTGCCGCTCTCTCCTGCGGCGATCACGACGCCCTCGCTGCTCGCGATGGAGCGCAGGCCCGTGATGGAAATTTCACGACCGATGAGCAGGACCACCGCCCACTCCGGGATGCGGCCCATCGGGACCATCCAGATGAGCGACGCCATCACGAGCAGCTTGTCGGCGAGCGGGTCGAGGAACTTACCGAGCACGCTGACGACGTTCATCCGGCGCGCGAGGTAGCCGTCGAGCAGATCCGTGATGGCGGCCGCGGAGTAGACGAGCGCCGCGATGACGCAATCCTTCGGCGTCCCGCGATCGATGAGCCACAGGATCACGGGGATGACGACGACGCGCGCCATCGTCAGGATGTTCGGCAGGTTGAGCGCGTCCTCTTTTATGGAGCGCCTGCGGGCGACGCGCGCAGGATCCACGGCGCGCCGCGGCCTTCGACGGCGCCGGGCGGGCGCGTCGCTCAGGTCGTCCGTGCTCATCGACGACACGGCGGGGGGCCTGGTGCGAGCGTCAAGCCGGGTGAGTCTCGCGCCGGGCACCCCGGTCGTCAAATGGGCCCGCCGCTTTTTTCCGCGGAAACCGCCGCCGAGCCGTTCAGTCCCAGTCGAGCAGGACGGTGCCGTTTCCTGTCAGCGTCACGAGCTCGCGCATCGGCGCTCGCTCGGCGTCCGACCCCGCGGGCCGTGCCAGCAGGCGACCGATCCACCCGATGAGCTGCGCGGGCCGCACATGCGCCGGGCGGTCGGCGGAGATCTCGATGCCCTGGACCCGTCCGCGCGTGCCGAGAACGATGAACCCCGAGCCCGAAAGGCTCACGACACCCGCGTAGTCGCCGGCGGGGAGCGAGAGTCGCCCGAGCTCGTAGTCGATCGTCGCGTCGAAGCCGAAGAGCCGCTCCTCGCGCGCGTAGAGCGGCTCGCCGTCGAGCGTGGCGATGAACGGCCGGAGAGGCTCGGGAACATTCAGGACAATGCGCCCTTCGCCCTCGATCGTCGAGAACGGCGACGTGATGCCGCCGAGCGGCTCGTCGGTGACGGAGCTCCGTCCGCGCCGGCGCAGCACCTTCGTCGCGATCGACCAGGACGAATCCGGCAATATCGCCCGGACTGCGTGGCTCCGCGCCTGGAAGGCCTTGTCGATGCGGACCAGCACCGCGGAGCCCTCGTGAATGGCGACGCGCGGGCTCTCCGGGAATACGAGCGTCGCATCGCGCGCCATCTGGCCGAGCGGCACGGGGATGCTCATCCGCGTGCCGGGAGCGGGACGCGAGTACGGCGGTGCGATCGAGGGCGGCCCCGGGATGGGTTGGTCCGACTCCATCGACGGAGGTGGCGGTGGTGGTGGGACGCTCTGCGCTGCCTGCAGGTCGGAGTGAGCGATCTCCTGGACGCCGGGGGGCTGCGACTCGCGCTTCGACGACACTCCGCTCGCCTGGCTGTCGGCCTCCTGTGCAGCACGGAGGCGTGCGGCTAGCTGTGGTCGCCCTGCGCGGTCGAACGCGACGCTCGCCTTCTCGAAGTCGCCGAGCCGCTGGTACACGAGGCCGAGGTAGCCCCATGCGCGCAGGTGATCGGGCCGGTTCTGGACGAGCTCGTCGAGGATCGCTCGCGCGCCCGCGAGCTGACCGGTCTTCAGGTAGCAGAGCGCGAGGTTGATGCGCGGCGCGACCTCGGTTGGCCGGACGCGGATGAGCTCTTCGTAGATCTCGATCGCGCGCGGGTAGTGCCCGAGCCGGAAGTAAACGACGCCGAGCAAGCTCTGGCCTTGCACGTCGCGCGGCTGGAAGGCGAGCGCACGCTCGAGCTCCGGCTTCGCCTCGTTGAAGCGATCTTCCTTGAGGAGCTCACTGCCGCGGTAGAGATGGAAGAGGAACTCCTCACCGAGCGCCGCCTCCGACGTCTCGGTCGCCATGCTGGGCGGTGGAGGCGGCACCGACCAGTTCACCCGCGCCGGCGGGGCCGAGTCGTCGCTCTCGTCCATCCGGCTTCGTACGATAACTCAAAGCCGGGCTGCCTGGACGGCCTCCTCGAGCGTGAAGCGTCGTTCGTGAAGTGCGCGCCCGACGATCGCCGCGACGATCCGGGGCGACGCCTGGGCGAGCGCCTGCAGATGCTGCACCGTCCCCACGCCGCCGCTCGCGATGACGGGCGCGCCCGTTTCGTCGGCCAGTCGCGCTGTTTCGACCACGTTTGGCCCCGTTTCCATCCCATCGCGCTGGATGTCGGTGTAGAGCACGCCGGCGATCGGTAGCCGCGCGACGTCGCGCACCAGGTCGACCGCGCGGCGCTCGCTCACCTCGAGCCAGCCGTCGGTGGCCACGAAGCCGCCTTTTGCGTCGACGGCGACGATGACGCGATCGGGGTGCGCTTCCACCGCGCGCTTCAGTAACTCCGGGTCGCGGATCGCGGCCGTCCCGAGGACGACGCGGCTCACGCCGAGCGCGAAATAGCTCTCAACGGCGTCGAAGGAGCGGATCCCGCCGCCGGTCTGGACGCCCTCACCGAACGCCGCGACGATCTTGCGGACGGCGTCGGTCTGCACGGCATGCCCGGCCTTCGCGCCCTCCAGATCCACGACGTGGAGGTGCGGGACGACGCCGCGCCAGGCGCGAGCGATCTCCTCCGGCGGCTCGGAGTAAGTGGTGACGTCCTCGTAGCGGCCCTGGCGCAGGCGTACGGCCTTGCCGCCCAGTAGATCGATGGCGGGAATGACTTGCATGAGGGTTGCTCTGCTCAGTCGAGCGAGCCCTTCGTCGAGGGAATGTCGGTGAGACGTGGATCCATCTCGGTCGCCTCGCGGAGGGCCCGCGCCAGCGCCTTGAAGCTGATCTCGATGATGTGATGCAGGTTCTGCCCCTCGAGGAGGCGCACGTGCAGGTTCGCCTGGGCGGAGCGCGCGAACGCCTCGAAGAACACCTCCGCGAGCTCCGAGTCGAACTCGCCGAGTTTCGCCTTCGGCATGGGAACCTTCCAGACGAAGAAGGGCCGGCCCGACAGATCCAGCGCCACGGTCACGAGGGCCTCGTCCATCGGCAACGTGGCCGAGCCGTAGCGCCGGATGCCCTTGCGATCGCCGAGTGCTTCCAGCACCGCGCGGCCGAGCACGATGCCGAGATCCTCCGTGGTGTGGTGGCCGTCGATCTCGACGTCGCCTTCCGCCTTCACCGTCAGATCGAAGGCGCCGTGACGGCCGATCTGCTCGAGCATGTGGGAGAGGAAGGGCAGGGGCGTGTCGATGGAGCAGCGCCCCGTTCCGTCGAGATCGATCTCGACGACGATGTTCGTCTCCTTCGTCTTGCGTTCGACCTTGCCCGTTCTTCCGGCCATCGCTCAGAACTCCTCGACCTTCCAGACGCCGTGCTCCCGCATGAGCTCGACCGTGCCGCCGGAGCCATACGACATCGTGGCCCGTTCGCCGAGGTGTTCGATGACGGCCGTCGGCAGCGCGGCTTCGATCGCCTGCGTGAGCCGCTCGATCTCGTCACGCTGCTCGCCCTCGAAGGCCGTCTTGAGCCGCGCCTCGTCCAGGCCCTCGCGCTTCGCGTCGGGCGCGAACCGGAGCATCACGTCGTAGCGCTTGTTGCGGAATGCACGCACGAAGGACCGGAGGGCCGCCTCGGGCGTATCCTGTGCATACACGTCGATCGCCGACCGGTCGACGTGCCAGCGCCCGCCTTCGAAGCGAAGAAGCAGCGATTCACCGTCCGGCGTGGTCACCGTTGCAGTGACCGTTGCCGCCTCGGAAGGCCGCACGAGCGCCGACGCAATGGCGCGCATCTCCTCCGGATTCTCCTTCACCATGCGAGAGAACGCCTCGAAAGGCATGCTCTTTTTGGCGTCGTCGCTCAGGAGGTCGTAGGCGTCCCGTGCGTTTCCGGCCTCGAGCGCGTGCGCGTACGCCGCGAGCACGTCCCGCGGGCTCGACGGCTCGCGCGGACGGCAGCTGACGGCTCCGGCCAGAAGCGCAAGTG
>CAYUAW010000132.1:0-2431 GCA_964442485.1 uncultured Polyangiaceae bacterium | reverse complement strand
CGAAGGGGGCTGAATCCCTCGACAAATGAGCAATCCGAGACGGCCCGCGATGGCACGCCGCGGCGTTCACCTTCGCTGGACGTCGCCCCCCGGCGTACTACTGTCAGTGCTCGATGGGATCCGACGCGGCTCCGACCAACTCCAGAGAGCGCATCACGATCCTGCCGCTGCGCAATGCGGTGCTGTTCCCGATGTCGGTGGTCCCGATCAACGTGGGCCGCCCGCGCAGCGTCAGGGTCGTTGAAGATCTCGTGGGCCAGGAGCGGGCGCTGGTGGGTGTCGTCACTCAGCGGTCCCCCGACACGATCGAGCCGACGTTCGAGGACCTCTACTCGATCGGCACGCTCGCGCGGGTCGTGAAGGTCATCCGGCTGGGCCCGGGTAACTACAGTGTCGTGCTGAACGGCCTCGGTCGCTTCCGCATCCTGCGCCCTATCGGGCTCGAGCCGTACATGCGGGCGGAGGTCGAGCGGATCCGCGACAACCGGACCAACGACGAGCGCCTCATCCAGCTCGGGCAGGCCCTCCGCGAGAAGACCCGCACCATGCTGGGCCTCCTGCCGGATCTGCCGAAGGAGACTGCGGGGATCCTCGACAACGTGCGCGAGCCGGGGGCCCTGGCCGATCTCATCGCGTCGAATTTCCCTGACGAGCACGCCGGCATCGAGGACCGCCAGCGCGTGCTCGAGGCCGTCGATCCTCTCGAGCGCGCCCGCCTCGTGCTCGAGGTCGTCGAGCGCCAGCTCGGCGTGCTGAAGACGAAGGACCAGATCGCCGCGCAGATCCGCGACGAGATGACGCGGTCGCAGCACGACTACGTCCTGCGACAGCAGATGCGGACCATCCTCGACGAGCTCGGGGAGGCAGGGGACGAGGACGAGGTGGACGCGCTCCGCGAGAAGATCGCTCGCGCCGAGCTGCCCCCGGAGGCCGAGCAGGCCGCGCGTCGGCAGCTCTCGAGGCTGCGCTCGATGCAGCCGCAGTCCGCCGAGTACAACGTTGCGCGGAACTACGTGGAGTGGCTCTCGGAGCTCCCCTGGAACAGGACGACGCCGGATCACATCGACGTCCGCGAGGTCGCGCGGTGCCTCGACGAGGACCACCACGGCCTCGATCGCGTGAAGAAGCGCATCATCGAGTTCTCGGCCATCCGGCAGCTTCGCAGCGACAAGCGCGGGCCGATCCTCCTTTTCATCGGCCCCCCCGGCGTCGGCAAGACGTCGCTCGGGCGCTCCATCGCGCGCGCCATGGGGCGCCGATACGGCCGCATCTCGCTCGGCGGCGTACGCGACGAGGCAGAGGTCCGCGGCCATCGCCGCACCTACGTGGGCGCACTCCCCGGGCGCATCATCCAGGCTCTGCGCAAGGTCGGGACGAAGAACCCGGTCCTCGTCCTCGACGAGATCGACAAGATGGGCGTCGACATGCGCGGCGATCCGGCCGCCGCCCTCCTGGAAGCGCTGGATCCGGAGCAGAACAACGCCTTCGTCGATCACTACATCGATCTCCCGTTCGACCTCTCGCAGGTCCTCTTCATCGCGACCGCGAACGAGCACGAGGGCATCCCCGACGCGCTCGAGGACCGGCTCGAGGTGGTCGAGGTCGCGGGCTACACGCGCTCGGACAAGATCAGCATCGCCGAGCAGTTCCTGGTGCCGAAGGTGCTCCGCGAGCACGGCCTCACGGAGGAGCAGATCGGGTTCGACCACGACGGCATCGAGACCATCGTCGATCATTACACGCGGGAAGCCGGCGTGCGCGGCCTGGAGCGCGAGCTCGCGTCCGTCTGCCGGAGCGTCGCGGTGCGCCTGGCGGAGGGCGTCGTCGTCGAGCACGAGCACGCGACTCGGGAGTACGTCCGCAACGTCCTCGGTACGGAGCGGTTTCGTCCGGAGCTCATGGAGCGCAAGCTCTCCCCCGGTGTGGCCACCGGCCTTGCCGCAAGCGGCACCGGCGGTGAGCTCCTCTTCATCGAGGTGACGCGCATGCCGGGCAAGGGCAAGATCCACTTCACCGGCAACCTGCGCCCCGTCATGAAGGAGGCCGGCGCCACCGCCGTCTCCTACGTCCGCTCGCGCTCCGAGTCGTTCATGCTCGAGCCGGAGTGGCTGAAGTCGGTGGACCTGCACCTCCACGTGCCGCGCGGCGGCGTGTCGCGCGACGGCGCGGGGCTCGGCATTCCCATGTTCGCGGCCGTCGTCTCGCTCCTGCTCGACATCCCGACGCGCAGCGAGGTCGCCGCCACCGGGGAGATCACCCTGCGCGGCTCTGTGCTGCGCGTCGAGGGCATCAAGGACAAGGTGCTCGCCGCGCACCGCGCCGGCATCCGGGAGATCGTCGTCCCCGCGAAGAACGAGCGCGACGTGGAAGAGGTCCCCCTCGAGATCCGCGAAGACGTGCAGATCCGCTACGTGAACCACGCCGACGAGGC
>CAYUAW010000131.1:14072-16971 GCA_964442485.1 uncultured Polyangiaceae bacterium | reverse complement strand
CCTTGCAGGAAGGAGCGGAGCCGGGGCATGAGATTCTGACGGACGGCGTCCGGTCCCTTGATGGAGCCCTCGATACGGTGCTCCGACGCCGAGCCGTCGGCCTTCGGCAGCGCGAACAGCGGGATCAGCTGCGACGAGTAGCCGGCCGCCGCGAGCGGCTCGCGATCCGCGTCCAGGTCGAACTCCAGCAGATGCACGCCGGAGAGCATCTCGTCGAGCTCGCCCGCGAGCACGGCGTGGTGAAAGCCCTGGCACGGCTCACACCAGGTCGCCCCGACGTACACCAGGACGCCGTAGTGCCCTTCGCGTCCCTTCGCGAGCTCGCTCGCGATGAACGGCGCCACCGGTGCCCCACCGGAGGGCCCGCGCACGAAGATTGGCCGCTTCGCGACGCCGACCTTCGGCGGGGCGGGCGCAACGGCTCTTCCTCCCGGCGTGTCGCCGCTCTTGCAGCTTGCGGCGACCGTCAGTGCCAGGAATAGCGGTACAGCGCGACGGAGCATTCGACGGTTCTTGCGCTACCTGCTGAAGTCCGCAAGCTTGGCCGTGAGGTGCGAGTGGCTCGCGACGCGTTCATCGGCGTGGAACGTGCCGGCGCGCTCGTTGCGGTCCCCCACCGTTTGCACGGAGAACCGTCGCGCCGGCGCCTGGCGCGACGGGGCATTCGCGAACTTCAACTCTTCACCCTTGCAAGCCACGCACGCGCCGCAGTCCCTCGCGCCGGTGTCGCCCAGCGTGCGCGCGAGCGCTGCCGTCTTGCACCCACCGCGTGACACGAGCTCGAGGACGCTGCCGAGCCTTCGCGTGTCGAGGACGCGCACCGTGGCGTACCGCTCGGCGAGGCCGCGCAGCTCTCTCAGCACGACGGACTCCGGCGCGATGCGCGTCAGCCAGCCGTCGCGGTGCGTGACCAGCCCCATCCCGTCCAGCAGATCGGCGAGGCCCTCCACCGCGCGCCGGCTCGAACGCGCAGCGAGCGCGAGTGCCTCCGTGGTGATGGCGCCGTCGGACGACATTGTCTCGAGGGCCCGTGCCATCAGCATGATCTGCTCGCCGCTCGGCCGCGTGGCGTCCGTCCTGGCCTCGACCGCCGGGCGATCGCCCGGGTCGTGCAGCACGAGGGCGTGCCCGCCCTTGCCGTCGCGCGCAACCAGTGACAGCTCGTCCACGAGCTGCTCGAGCGAGGCGGGCGGATCGAAGCGGATCACCGAGCGGATGTCGACCTTGGCCGTCCTTCGCCCGTACCGGAGCGGCACGCCCTCTGGATCCTCTTCGAAGGCGCCGCCGGCTGGAGCGAAGGCGCTGGTTGCGACCAGAATGCCTTCTTCGCCCGGCATGGAGAACTCGAGCTGCTCGGCTGCGCGCACGCCGGCGCGCATTTCCTCGTGATAGCGGTGCGTGGGCATCCCGAGCGACCGCAGCGTGTCGTACGCCGCGTCCACCTCCTGCGGGCTCGCGCAGAAGACGAGCATCGGCCTTGGCAGGCGTTGCGCGGCATCCACGAGCGCGCGCCGCCGCGCCTCGCGCGGACACTGGAGCGCGCTGAGCGGCACGTTGGCGGCGACGGCGGCGCCCCCGATCGCCCGCGGTGCGGCCGGCAGCAGCGCCTCGGTGACGTCGTGGCAGATCTCGGCGCTTGCCCCGGGTGCGAGCGCGCACGCGGGGGGCCGACCGAGCCGCTCGAGGTGCAGTGCGAGCCGGGCATGGGCCGGCGAGAACGCGGCGCTGAGCGGCGAGACCCCCTGCGCCTCCAGGATGATGACCACGCCGACGCCGGGGCGCCCGAGTGCGCGCAGCACGGGATCGCGCGCGAGCCAGCGCGGTGTGGTGAGCACGACCTTCGCCACGCCGGAGCCGATCGCGTCGAGGACGGAGGCGTGCAGCGACGCACCCTTCGCGTCGTTCAGCAGCATCGCGCGCACGCCGGCGCGTTCGACACGCTCGCGTAGATCCGCGAGCGCCCAGGCGTCGGCACCCACCACGAGCACCGTCTGCGGCAGCTCGATGGCACCAGCGAGGGCGGCGAGCTCGTGCCCTCGCCCGCGGGATGCAGTGGAGAGCGTGGACGTTCCCTCCGCCACGGCACGAACTACGGCGCGTGCGTCCGCGTCGAGGGCGACTCCGAGCCTCGCCGCGCGTGCGTCCAGGTGCGGCCATCGCTCCTTCGACAGAGGACGCCGCGGCGCGGTGGGCGCCACGGTGATGGCGTCGAGCCCGACGCTGCGGATGCGCGGCGGCGTGCCGGTACCGTTCGGCGTGCCGCCACGGGGCGGAAGGCGACCGAGCCGTACGGCAGGGGCTGCCGTCGTCGTTCCGATAGGCTTCGACGGGCTCGCAGCACGCGCTACGAGCGCCGGCCCCGATGTCGCGGGACCGGTTGCCGTCGGTGCGAGCGGACTGTCCGTGCGGCGTACGGCGATGATCTTCGGGCCCCGGCGCTGACCGACTGCGTTCACGAGCGGGATGAACGCAGGCCGCAGCGCGCGGAGCCGCGACGCAGACAGCGACGCGGGCTTCAGTACGGCCATGCCGAACGGCGCATCGGCGTCGCGCGCGGCGCTTCGCGCCCTGGCCTTCGGTGCGGGCGCGGCGGCCCTGCGCTTGGCCTTGCGACCCGCGGCCGCGTTGCGCGACTTCTTCGATGACCCTGAACGCGTCTTCGGTGCTTTTCGGACTCTTCCCACGGCTCGCCTCCCAGGGCCCTTCGCTGCCGTGCTCTCGCCGAGAAACGCGAAGAAGCGCGGAGATCACTAGAGAAAAGAAGGTCGCCCGGAAACTAGACGAGTATCATTTCTCCGTCCCGAGTTGAACGAAAAAGCAGTGGTACTCATGTGAGTCCCTTCGCCACATGTTCAGGGGAGGGATCTCGTCGATTGGCAGTCCCGCGCGCTAGCGTATC
>CAYUAW010000131.1:12245-13972 GCA_964442485.1 uncultured Polyangiaceae bacterium | reverse complement strand
CACATCGAGGTGAACGCGGCGTGGAAGCAGCTCGCGCGCGTGGCGGCGGAGGACGGCCTCGTGGGGGTCGCGTACGAGCGCCGTCACGGAGCATTCTCGCGCCTTCATCAATTCCTGCTCGTGCACCTCTTCGCGCCGTCGAGTCAGACGTACTCGTGCCCTCTGGCGATGACGGATGGGTGCGCGCGCACGCTCGAGCTCATCGCGACGGCGTCACTGCGCGAGCGCGTGCTGCCACGGCTCGTCAGCCGCGATCCGTCGCGGGCGTGGACGAGCGGGCAATGGATGACCGAGCGCACCGGCGGCTCGGACGTCGGGCTCTCGGAGACGATCGCGCGGCCGGGCGAAGGCGGCTCGTTCCGGCTCCACGGCACGAAGTGGTTCACGTCCGCGGTGACCAGCGAGGTCGCGCTCACGCTGGCACGGCCCGAGGGCGGGGCCCCGGGCGGCAAGGGCCTCGCGCTGTTCTTCCTCGAGGTGCGACGGCACGACGGCCGTCTCAACGGCCTCACCGTTCACCGGTTGAAGGAGAAGCTCGGCACGCGCCACCTCCCGACGGCGGAGCTCCTGCTCGACGGCGCGGTGGCGGAGCCGGTCCTTGGCCTGACGGACGGTATCCGCAACATGAGCTCGATGCTGAACATCACGCGCACCTGGAACGCCGTGTGCGCCGTCGCGGGCATGCAGCGCGGGTTGTCTCTCGCGCGCGACTACGCGCGGCGTCGCATCGCGTTCGGAGCGCCGCTCGCGGAGAAGCCCTTGCACCTGGAGACGCTCGCGGATCTTTCGTCGGACTACGACGCCGCGTTCGCGCTCGCCTTCTACCAGGCCCTCCTGCTCGGCAAGAGCGAGACGCGGGAGGCGTCCGCCAGCGAAGAGGCGGTGCTCCAGGTGCTCACGCCCCTGACGAAGCTCTTCACCGGCAAGCTCTCCGTCGCGAGCGCGAGCGAGGTGCTCGAGTGCTTCGGCGGCGCGGGCTACGTGGAGGATACCGGCTTGCCTGCGTTGCTGCGCGATTCGCAGGTGCTCTCGATCTGGGAAGGGACGACCAACGTGCTCTCGCTCGAGGCTCTCCGCGCTCTCGCTCGCGAGGACGCCTGGGAGCCTTTGATCGAGCTGGTTCGTCGTGCACGCTCCGTCGCTCAGGAGCCGAGCCTCGCCGCGCTCGCGCACTCGGCCGAGACACACGTCGTCCGCGCCATCGCCTGGGCGCGCGAGGCGGCCGGCACGAACCGGCCGCTCGTGGAGGCGGGCGCTCGTCGCTTCGCGCTCGGCCTCGCCAGGTCCATTGCCCAGGCACTCCTGGTCGAGCAAGCGGAGTGGTCGCTCCACCACGAGCACGACCGCCGTGCCCTGTACGCCGCGCGCCGCTTCGGTACGGCCAGGGACGAGCTGCCCCTCTCCTACCAGCCCCAGAGCACGCGGGCCTACGCGCTCGGCGAGCCGCTCGTCTGATGGTGAGGCGAGGCCCGGAACGAGCGCGGCCTCCGCCGAGCGACCCGATCTCACATCACGAGCTGCAGCTGTAGCCGGAGCTGGTTGTAGCCGCTCGAGAGCTCGCTCTGCCAGATGCGGAAGTAGTCGGTCTGTAGCTTCAGCTGGTGCTGCGCAAAGTAATAGCTGACGCCGCCGCCGAGCTCGTTCGAGTCCTTCAGCGCGTTGTGCAGCGGATCGGTGTTCTTGCGGATGTTCGCGTAGCGCCCGGCTATCTCGAGCGGCACGCGCGG
>CAYUAW010000131.1:4529-12145 GCA_964442485.1 uncultured Polyangiaceae bacterium | reverse complement strand
GTGTAGTCGTCGAAGAGCCCGAGCGGGAGCACCTCCACGCGCGCCAGGTAGAGCAGCCCCATGTCGGTCGCCGCGAAGCTGTTTCTGCCCTTTCCGGACAGAAGCGCGAGGTGATACTTGAAGAGGCCGAGGCCGAAGAGATCGTTCGACTTCAGGTCCACGCCGATGTCGCGATCGAGGCTGAACTCGGTGGTGGTGCCCGAGTAGTCGACGAGCTGGCGCGCCATATCGGACGTGACCCGCATACGATCGAACGGCACCTTGAACTGCCCGGCGCGCACCGTGAGGTCGCGCAGGTAGTCGAACTCCGTGTACGCCTCCAGGAGCGGGCTCGTCGTCACTGCCTGGGCCGTCTGCGACACGTCCGACGGCGAGATGGCGAGCTCGAGGCGATACTTGTTGTGGACGCCGAAAGCGTGGCCGGCGAGCTGCATGCGCGCGCGGCGCAGCTGGAGCGACTGCACCGTCTCTTTCGCCGTCGGATCCTTGTCGAGCAGCGTGTAGAGGAGCTGGAAGCGAAACCCGATGCCGACGGAGAAGTCGTGATCGGCGCTCTGGATGTCGATGCCTTCACCTGGCGTGAACACGATGCCCGGCGCGACCTCGCGCGGGGACATGCGCGCCTTCTCCCCACGTGGCAGGAGAGAGTTCTCCTGGGCAGGAAGCTCGGACGCCGGCGACCCGCCCGGCACGGAAGGCCCCTCCGAGACCACGGGCTGGGCGGCGATCCGCTCCGGAGCGGGCGCGGGAGCGGTCACCGCCGGCGGCGCCGCGGACGGTGCCGCCGATGGAGCCGCCACGGGCGGGGAAGGGGCGGCGACGGGGCCCGGGCTGGGGCTCGGGGGCGCGCCGGGGGCCGGCGGCACAGGCCCGGAAGCGGTGGGCGTTGTGGGTGGGGAAACCGGGGCCGGTGCTGGTTGGGGCGTCGGCTGCTGGGCGGCCGAAATGCTACAAATAAGCAATATTGAAGAGAAAACCGCCCCGCAAAGGGTAAAGTCCCTAAACTCTATCGAGTTGGTAGGCTTTAGCATTGCCGCTGTGTAATGCGGTCGACCCGACCTTGGCAAGACCAAAAGGATCGTCGCCCCTCATCGAGCGACTCCTGGAAACGAAAGAGCCCGCTGCGGGATCGCAGCGGGCTCTCGTCGGGTGTGGAGCGGTCGAGCCGCGTGTTCGCTCAGAGTGCGATGCCGAGGCGGAAGAGGAACTCGTGGTCGCTCTTGTGACCACCGAGAGTCGTCTGCAGGCTGTTGATGCCCTTCGCGTCGCCGTCGAAGGTGTTCAGCACGTAGTTGAACGTCGCGCGGTACCGCTTCGAGTGCCAGTAGTTGACGCCGAGCTCGTAGGCGTTCACGCGCCGGTTGCCCTTCAGGGTGTCGGACGTGACGTTGGTGTCCGTCGTGACGGTCTCGTCGAGGTGCTCGATACGCGCGGCGAGCATCACGCCGTCCTTCGGCGCCTTCGTCTCGAAGTGCTTCAGCCGCGGCTGGAGCTCGAGGCCGGGGGCGGGGAGGATCGTGTCGTCGCCGACCACCCAGGCGTAGAGCTCGCCGTACATCGACCAGCCGCTGAGCTCCCCGCTCGAGAGCGCGACGAGCTTCGTCGCGGTCGTCGCGTCGTCGACGGAGAGGTGCTGCTTCTTGTGCACGTATTCCGCCCGGACTCCGTACTTGTGGACGATGGGCACGTTCAGCTCGGCCGCGAACGACGCCATGTTGCCGGACTGGTGCACTTCGACCGGCGTCGCCGCGCCCATGGCAGGCGTGATCTTCCACGTTGGATCCAGGAAGGTGACGCCGCCCTGGGTCGTCTGCGACGCCAGACGGAGCCCGTTGTTGCCGCGCTTTCCGACCCAGAACGAGCCCCCGATCTCGACGTCCTCGAGCGACTTCTCCCCGGCCATCGCGAACGGCGCGATGTACGCACGCCCCATCACGTCGAACTTCGCGTCGACGTTGCGGAAGTTCTGACCGTCGCCGTCGAAGACGCCGATGGAGTAGTAGGCCATCTTCTTCGGCAGGAGGCCGTTGACCATGGCGCCCGTTTCCTTGTTCGTGGGGATGCCAAAGGCGCGCACGGTGATCGAGCGCTCCATGAAGTCGAAATACTTGTCCGACGTCCGGTTCTCCATGGTGAACGGCGCGTCGTACTGTCCCACCTGCAGCATCGCCAGCGTCTTCCACGGCGCGATGCCGATGAAGTCGTCGGTCGTCGCGAGCCAGCTCTGCGCGACGGGGTCGGCAGCGGAGGGCGCGCCGAGCGCGAAGTCGCCGCCGATGTTGTAGAAGAAGTACTTGCCTACCCAGCCGCCGACCTCGAGCCGCGCTCGCCGGAGCAGGATGCTCGGCGTCGGCATCGCGTCGGTGTCGCGCTTGAAGAAGTAGCCGTCGACCTGCAGGCGCCCGCCCGGCATCAGCTGAAACTCGTTGTCCGCGGAGCGCAGGTACACGGTGTCGCCCGACCAGCCCGCGAGCGGATCGGTCGGCAGCATCTCGTCGTTGTCGGGGGACGGCGCTGCAGCGGCCGGCGCCTCCGGTGCGAGCGCAGGAAGCGGCGTGGCAGGAGGTACCGGTGCGGGGGCAGGGACGGCCGGCGCGGGCGCAACGGGAGCCACGGGAGTCGGTTCGGGGGCGACGGGCGCGGTGCTCGGGGGGAGCTCCGACGGCGGCGTGGCAGAGCTCTCCGCAGGGGACGGCGCGCTCGGAGCCGTCTGTGCGTGGGCGACGGCCGGGAACAGGCAGCCGGAAAAAGCCAAGAATTTTGCGGCACGGGCGTATGTAAAGCAGCGAGATGTCGTCATTGGGTGGGGCGCAACCTACCTGTCATTCAGTGACGATTCAGTGACGACGTCGTCACCTGGTTGAAACGTTCAATGCAAGGCGTCGTTGCGCCGCGCGGGAGTCGGAGCGATGCTCACGGTCGCTTGCGGCACCTGTATCTCGTTCTCGGGGGCCTCCTGTTCGCGTGCTCCGGGCCGCGCGGGACCGAGTCGCCCGCGCGAGCGGCAACTCCGCCGGTCGCACGGAATGCAACCGCGGCGCCAGCGCCGGCGCCTGCCCCGGCGGCCGAACCGCGGGTGCGGACTCTGTCGCCGACCATCACGACGGCCGAGCTCTCCGCGAAGCTCCGGAGCGAACCGGAGTCGCTTGCGTCCATGTCGATCGGCCGCCCGAGTCACGGCGCCCTGTTCAACGCGATCCAGATGCCGGAGAGCGCTCGCTGGCGCGTCGTCGAGCCCGAGCACGGCTGGGGAACCGACGAATCGATCGCATCGATCGTGCGTGCGGTCTCGAGCGTGAACGAGCAGTTCGAGCAGACCCCGCCTCTTTACATCGGGCATCTATCCTCGCGGCGTGGCGGCTATCTGAGGCCTCATCGCAGCCACCAGTCCGGGCGGGACGCCGATCTCGGCTTCTACTACTCGAGCGGCCCCGGCTGGTACGCACGCGCAACCGCGAAGAACCTGGATCTGCGACGCACCTGGGCGCTGGTGAAGGCGTTTGCCACGGACTCGAACGTAGAGAACATCTTCGTCGACCGCTCCGTGCAGAAGCTCCTCCGCGACTTCGCGCTGAAGTCGGGAGAGTCCGCGGAGTTCGTCGACGGCCTCTTCGAGAGCCGCCTACGTCGGGACACCGTGGTGCGCCACGAGTGGGGACACCTGACGCATCTGCACGTCCGCTTTCGCTGCCCCATCGCGGAGGACGCCGGCGCGCGGGCGGCGCGGGAGCTCGCGACGATGGACGGTTCCCCGGAACCTCGCCGGAGCGCTACGCGAGCGCACGCTCGATCGCGCTCGTGACCTCGGGATCGAGCGGAGCCGTCGGCGGCGCGAACCGGGAAGTCACGTTGCCCTTCTTGTCGACGACGAACTTCTCGAAGTTCCAGGTCACGTCGCCGGGTCCCTTCGGTGGAGCGTCCTGGCCCGTGAGGAAGGCGTAGACGGGCGCGGTGTCCGGGCCGAGCACGTGCACCTTGCCGAGGAGCGGGAAGCTGACGTCGTACTTCGTCGAGCAGAACTCCTTGATCTGCTCGGGTGTCCCGGGCTCCTGCGCCCCGAAGTCGTTGCACGGGAACGCGAGCACCTGGAAGCCCTTGTCCTTGTATCGCCGGTAGAGCTCCTCCAGAGCCGTGTACTGCGGCGTTAGCCCGCACCGCGATGCGACGTTCACGACGAGCAGTGCAACGCCTGCGAAATCCGAGAGCTTCGCGGGCGCGCCGTCGATCGTCGTCACCGTGAAGTCGTGGAAGGTGGTCATGGCCCGAGCGATGCCAAACCGACGCGGCGAGCACAAGCGTTCCTTGGCACGCCGCCGCCGGGCCGCCGTTGTTGCGGGGCATGTAGGTCGAACACCGACCTGATCCAGCGTTCAATCGCGGTCGGTGAACGCCGGACGCATCGGGTGCTTTCACATGTGAACATTCAGTTGTGAACGAGGGGTGTGCCCCATGCACCCGACTCGCCTCACATTCTCAGCACTTGAGACCACGCACGGCGGGCATGAACCCTGCTTGAGGGCGGGCCGTGCTTTCCCTAGGTACCTCTGCGCTCCGGACCGCCACGCGGCGTCCTTATGCGGTCCTCCTGGCTGACACGAGCGCGGATGCACGAAAGCTCATCGAGACCGCCCTTGCTCCGCTGGGCCCCCTCTCGGTGACTCACGTGGACGAAGGGGATGCGCTCGAGCGGACGTTCTTCGAGGAAGGCCCGTACGATCTGGTCGTCTGCCGGGCGCTCCTCGGGGCGCGCAGTGCGCTCCAGGTCGTCGCGCGCGCTCGCGCGCTCGGCCGCCGTGCCTCCTTCATCGTGTACTCGTCGCTCGACGGCCCCTGGCTTCGAGTGTTCGTGAGCGACTCGGAAGGGACGGTCCTGTCGAGCCGGGTGGTGTCTCTCGACGGTATGGCTCACCTCGCCGAGGGCATGCTCGAGGTACTGCGGCGGTAGCGGCGCTCGCGCTATCGAGACAAAAGGGGAAACCGCCGCTCGTCGTGGCCGTACTCGGTCGGCGACAGCTCGATGAGCGTGTGCAGCGGGATCTCCAGGTGCGGGCATTCGTCCTGCGGCTTGCCCATCAGGTAGCCGTAGAGCGCCCGGAGAACCGCGCGGTGCGCGATGACGAGAACCGGTGAACGCTGCCGCTCGAGCTCGACGATCACCGGCTCGAGCCGCTGGATGACGTCGTAGTAGGACTCTCCGCGTGGGTAGCGGTAGCGGAACTTGTCGGCGGCGCGCGCCGAGAACTCATCGGGCATCCCCGCCTTGATCTCCAGGTACGTCATGCCGTCGCAGACGCCGGCGTCGATCTCGTCGAGGATCCGCCAGGAGAAGTGCTGAGTGCCGAGCCGCTTCGCCGTGGCCACCGTCCGCTGCAGGGTGCTCGTCCAGACCACGGGCGTCGGGCGGCTGCGGAAGAACTCACCGAGCGCGCCGGCGTATTCCTCGCCGCGCGAGGTGAGCGGTGCATCGCCGCCGATACGCCCGAGCACGTTGAACTCGCTCTCGCCGTGGCGGGTGAGCCAGATGGGACGATCGGTCGGCCGGATCTGCATCAGGAAATAGACGATGCGCGACGAGAGGTAACCCTCGATGCGATTCATGATCACCTGGCGCCCGGCGTCGACGAGCTGAACGTAGCTGCCCTCGTCGTCGGTGACCGTCTCGTACGTGCGCTCGTACTGCGCGATGCGCGCCAGGAAATCGCCGAACGCCGCGTCGGCGTCCATCCCGGAGTAATCCGGAAGCCCGAGCTTGTTGTGACGGACGTTGGCCTCGATGATCGACTTGTCGTCGCAGATCGTCTCGACGAAGAGCACGTGGACGCCGGCCGTCGCGCAGCGTTCGCGGATGACGTCGCGACGGCTGCGCTCCGTGTTGGTGGCGTCGTAGATCCCGACCTCGCCCCCCTTCTTGAACCAGTCGAGCAGATCGTCGAGCGCGGCCATCGCGAAGCCGAAGCGCTCCTCGCGGGTGGAGCTGTTGTCCGGCGCGAAGTAGTCCGCGGGCTGCCTGGCTCCGGCGCGTGCGCGCCGGTAGTCGCCGACGTTCACCCAGAGGGTCCGATAGCCGAGCCAGGAAAGGTAGCGCTGGAGCTTCCTCGCGACGAACGTCTTGCCACGCGCCGGGAGCCCGACCATCACCAGTGCGAGCTTCGGACTACCTGGTTGCCGCGGATCCATGAGCGGAACTTAGCAAATCGACGCGGCCCCCGGGGCGCGGCGCATCGCGCGGGCGGATCGCGCCCGAGTTTCACCGTGATTCGAGCCGTCTTGCTCGAAAGCATGGATTTTTCTATCGAGCTTCGCCAGGTCGCGAGTTAAATGCGGCGTTCTGCTGAAAGGACCGAAGATGGACGATAACGTGCGACGGAATGTGTGCCGGTTGATCGCCGGGATCGTGGTCTCCGACGAGGATCTGTCTCCAGAGGAAGACGCCTTCGTCGATCGCATGCTCCAGCGGTTCGGGATCCCGCTGTCGGATCGCGACGTCATCTTTCCAATCGTCGATGCGACCGAGGCGGCGGACGCGATGCGCGCGCTCGAGCCTGCCGTCCGCCAGGAAGCCTTCGGGCTCCTGCTCGAGGCCGCGGCCGCCGATGGCTCCATCGCCCCCGAGGAGCTCACTTATCTCGAGTCAGTGGCGGACGTCGTCGGCGTGTCGCGCGACGAGCTGGGCGACAAGCTCGGGGAAGCGCTGCGCGCGTCGAAGCGAAAATAGCTCCTGCCCCGGCAAAGCGGGCGATCGGCCGTTCGAGCCTGCTGGATTCCGACGCGGTTGACACCAACGCATCGCGTCTTAGGCTGGGTTCAGCGGCGGCCGACGCCGCGGACACGGTCGGGCTCTCGCTCCTTCAGCGCGTTCCCGGCCATGCCGAAGGAAGGAGATGCTCATGTACGAGTATCGTCTCGCGTTCGAGTTCTGGGGTTCGTTGGTTCTGGCGGCGGTACTGATACCGGTCGCAATGGCGGGAGTCCGGCACGTGGTCGAGCTCTTCCGCGACGTCCGCCACGACGTCCATTCAGCGCCACTCTCCTCGGTCCCCTCGACGCCGGGCCCTGGCTGAGGAAGGAAATCGTTCGATCTAGTGTGAGCCGACGCTCGCATCGTGCGGGCCCGCTTCGGCGGGCTCCACGATGACGCCGGCGTCCGCGCCTTTGCCCTGCCAGCCGAGCGTGCATTCCCCGACGCCGTCCGGGTCGCGATCGAAGTGGATGCAGGGGCCCTCGGCTTCAGGGCAAGCCGGCTTCGAGCGACAATCGCCCCACTTGCAGAGTCGGACGCATTTCGTCGCGACGCTCGTGGACGCTTCGCCGGAGGCGTAGCCGGCGCACATCTGGCCCGGCCCGCACTGGTTCGCGCTATCACAGGCCTGCCCCAGGTCGCGATCACCCGTCGGTCTGCACGCGACCGTGCCCGACGCGTCGATGACCCGGCAAACGGGGCGCTTCGCGTCGCTCTTGCACGTGGAGACGGAGTCGAGCACGTTGCAGTCGTTGATGGGAGCGCAGGTGCCGAGGCCTTCGTCGTAGGAGATCTTCTGGCCGCTCGAGGTCAGAAACGCCGTCGCCTGCCGGATGCAGCGCTCGCCCGTCTCGCACGCCGAGTCGTCGCCGCCGCA
>CAYUAW010000131.1:0-4429 GCA_964442485.1 uncultured Polyangiaceae bacterium | reverse complement strand
CGGAAGACCGAAAGCAAAGTCGTCGACATAATGGACCAGTATGGTTCGTTGCCGGTCCGGCTAGCAATGTTCAGGGGGTGCGCCCGGGCCGAACGACGCCCGTGAGCAGCGCTATTCGGGGCCTGCGGCGAGCGGCGGGATCGCGTCCAGCGGCTCGACCCCGGCGATGCTCTCGAGCCACTCCGTCGACAGGCGAATCCTGTGCAAAATGCTGCGCTTCGGGGTCCGCCGCACCTCGGTCTCCCACGACCTGATGCTCGGCCTTCCCGCGTTCCCGACGACGACCAGCGGCATCCCCGTCACCGGGTCGCTCTCGTAGATGAAGAAGGAGTGAAAGTGCACGTGGAACGGATCCCATGGAGTCTTGCCCTTGATGAGCACCGCGTCTCCCGGCGCGAAGTCGTCCACGTGCTCGGCCAGGTACGAGAAGAACGCCTCGCGATTGCCGAGCTCGATCTCCTTGCCGTCCATGATCTGGAACCACTCCGGGTGGCTCCGCGTGAACGCGATGAAGCCCGGGACGCGTCGCATCTCGTTGCGGTTCACGTCCATCGAGTCGAAGTCGAGCTTTCCGACCTGACGATGCGGGGTATCGCCCCGCGGGACGTACCAGGTCCCGCTCGTGCGCTCGAGTGTGTCGGTCAGGAAATCCACGCACACCTGCGGCGCCAGCGGGCGGCCCTTCGGATCGAAGACGCGGTACTCGTCGCCGTTGTACGCGAACTTGTCGCGGCGGTGCAGGTACGCGGCCAGCCACTTCGTGCGGAGCGACCCGTCGAGCTGAAAGCCGTACTCGTGCAGCGGCTCGTCGAAGGGCAGCGCCTCGTCGAGCTCGGCGAGCATCGCGCGGCGGAGGGTCTGGACGGCCCGCTGCCGCCGCTCGCCCGCAGCGCGGAAGGCGTCCATCTCCGGGCGAAGGTTCGGCGCGAGCGCCTCGCACTCGAGCGAGACGTGCGCGCCTTCCGTCTTCAGCAGCGACGGGACCCACGTCCTTCCGTAGCGCAGGCTCGCGACGACGTGGTCGTCCGTCACCCGGCCGATCTGCATTCGATCGAAGTGGAGCTTGTACCGGAGCGCCCGCAGATCGAGGTGGAGGGGAGCTGGTGGCTCGTCCCCACCACCGGCGCGGTCGAAGAGGAGTAGCCGGACGCGCTCGCCCTCGAGGGCGCCGTCGACATAATAGAACTTCCCGTTGCGCCGCTCGGCGTGCAGCACCGTCTCGCCGCGCTGGATCCAGATCCGGTCGTGTCCGAAGAGCTCGTGCGGTTGCACCAGGCTCACGAGCGCGTACGCGAGCTCGGGGTTCTCGGCGTAGAGGTAGCCGTTGCGGAGCAGCGCGTCGCGCGCACGCTTCGGGAAGTTCTCCGACTCCTCGAGGATGCGCGAGACGGTTCCGTAAGGGTTCCCCTCTCCGAGCATCTTCCGATAGCCCTGTATGACCAGAGGGACCGGCTCCGGGTCGTACTCGGGCCGCGCCTTGAAGAGCACGGGCTCGGCCTTGGTCCGCGCGAGGAGCACGCTGCGCTCTGCTTCGATGGCGGGCGCGCCGGGTACCTCCGGCTGCTTCAGCACCTCACGCATGCGCGCCTCGCAGGAGCGGCGTTCTGCTTCCTCCGGCGAAGGAGCTGCGCTGTTCGTGCCTAGCTCGGGGCCGATGTAGGCCTTTCGTATCTCCGGAACCCCTTCGTAAGGCTGCCGCTTGCAGCCCGAGACGGGCGACAGGAGTACGGTGAGCAGGCTTGCGAGGAGTAGTCGTTTCATGGCTCGTCCTTCGTCGGACGGAGCGCAGGGAGCAGCTATGTAGAGTGTGATCGCGCGCCAGCACTCGCGCAAGTTTTCGAGCGCGATGCGCGTCCGCGCTTCGATCGATTCACGCGCGAGTTCTCGCTCGACTGCATTGGCTACTCCTTCCACTACGCTTCGATGCGGCGCGTTCTCTCCGTCGCTCACTGTCGCTGGTCGAGCGCGTCGCCGGCATCGCGCCCTTGCGCGGTGCGCCCGCGTCATCGCGTCAACCGAGCTGGCGCGCCCGCGTCGTCCCCTTCGCGCGACGCAGATGTCATGGGGTCACGACTCGGGTGTGCGAGCGGTCGCGGCTCCGGGACGGACGAGAGCCGCCCCCGCTCGCGCCGGTCCCCTGCCGGAAGCTCCGGCTGAAAGCCTGGGCCTCCCGCCTCCCTGGCAGCGGCTCGACGCGCTTCGCGGTGGCGAGGTGCCGGGCTATAAGCCCATGCCATCGTGGAAGCGCGCGCCGCCCAGGAAGCGATCAGCGTCGCGGAGCTCACCCGCCGCCTGCGCCGCGCGGTGGAATCGACGACGGGCAAGGAGTGGGTGGAGGGCGAGGTGGCCGGCCTCCGGGCCGCATCGAGCGGACACCTCTATTTCCAGCTGAAGGACGAACGCGAAGACGCCTGCGTCGACTGCGTCATGTACCGGATGCAGGCGCTCCGCGGTCGCCGGCTCATCGTCGACGGCGCTCGCGTGCAGGTCTTCGGCCGGGCGACGGTGTGGGCGCCGCGGGGCCGGCTCCAGTTCATCGCGGAGGTGGCGCGTCCCGCCGGAAAGGGCGCGCTCCTCGCCGCGCTCGAAGCGCTGAAGGAGAAGCTCTCACAGGAAGGGCTCTTCGACCCTGCGCGCAAGCGGCCCTTGCCGAAGGCGCCGCACGTCGTCGGTGTCGTCACGAGCGCCCACGGCGCCGCCATCCACGACATCGTCACCGTGGCGTTCCGTCGTGGCAGCGTGAGAATCGTCCTCTCGCCGGCGCTCGTGCAGGGGGATTTCGCGCCGCAGAGCATCGTCACAGCGCTCGATCGACTGGAGCGCTACCCGGGTCTGGACGTGGTCATCATCGGCCGCGGCGGCGGGTCCAACGAGGACCTGATGGCGTTCAACGATGAGCGCGTCGTGCGCCGCGTCGCGCGATGCGTGGTGCCGGTGGTCAGCGCGGTGGGGCACGAGGTCGACACCACGCTCACCGACTGGGTCGCGGACGTCCGCGCCGCGACGCCGTCGCACGCGGCGGAGCTCGTCGTGCCCGACATGGCCGCTCGCGCCGAGGTGCTCGTTCGACTGGAGCGCGCCCTCGTGCGAGCAGTACGCGCTCGCATCACGGACGACGAGCACGTCCTTGCGCGCCTTCGGAACCAGATTCAAGACCCGCGCTTCGCCATCGCGGAGCGGCAGCAGCTCATCGACGATCTCACCGTCCGCCTCGAGCGCCGCATGGAGCGGGCCCTCGCCCGCCGCAAGAACGCCGTCGACGCGCTCGCCGGGCGGCTCTCGTCACGCCACCCGCGCGTGGTGGTCGCGCGGGCACGCGCCGAGCTCGGGCCGCTCGCCGCGCGGCTCACGTCGGCCGCAGAGCGGTCCGTGCAGCGGGCGCGCGGCGTCCTCGGCGAGGCGGCGTCGCGTCTCGACGCGCTGTCGCCGCTCAGCGTGCTCTCGCGCGGTTACTCCATCACGACCCGCTCGGACGGCCGAGCCGTGCGTCGCTCGAGCGACGTCGGTGCGGGAGACGCCGTGCGCGTTCGCCTGCACGAGGGCGCGCTCCGCGTCACCGTCGTCGAGACGGAGGAGCCTTCCCCGTGACGGAACGGCGGGAAACGCGGTTCGTGCTCATCGGGCACCCCGTCTCGCATTCCCTGTCTCCGGCGATTCATTCTGCCGCGTACGAGGAGCTCGGCCTCGTCGAGCATCGCTACGACGCCGTCGATTGCCCTGCTCCGGCCGACGTCCTTTCGGTGCTCGATTCGATCCGGCGCGGCGACGTCGCCGGCGCGAACGTCACCGTCCCGTGGAAGCGCCTCGTGCTCGAGCGCGCCGACCAAGTCCATCCATCGGCCGACGCCACCGGCGCCGCGAACGTCGTGTGCCCCGTGGGCGTCGGCGCAGAGCTTCGGCTCGTCGCACACAACACTGACGTTCCCGCGCTCGCCGAGGAGCTCCGTCTCGGCCGCCCTGGTGCGCTCCGCGCGACGGTCATCGGCAGCGGCGGCGCGGCGCTCGCCGCCGTCGTCGCGTGCAAGTCCATCGGCGTCGAGCGAGTCGCGGTCGTCGCGCGTCGCTTCCGCGGCGAGCCGTCGTCGTGGCCGGGCGCCGATGCGCTCGCGGAGCGCGGCGGGACGCCGGTGGCATGGCCCGACGACGCCGAGAGCGCCGCGGTGCTCCACGACGCGCTCGTCACGAGCGATATCCTCGTGCAGTCGACGAGCGACGGGATGTCCGGCGCGTCGGACGGCACGGCCGTGCGCGACCTCGTGCCTTTCGCGGAGCTCGATCGCGCCGCATTTCTGTACGACGTCGTTTACAACCCGGACGTCACGCCGTTCATCGCGGCCGCGCGTGCGAACGGCCTTCGCGCGACGAGCGGTCTCGGGATGCTCGTCGGTCAGGCCGCGCTGGCGATCGAGCTGTGGCTCGGGAAGCGGCC
>CAYUAW010000130.1:9972-17155 GCA_964442485.1 uncultured Polyangiaceae bacterium | reverse complement strand
CCGGCCTTCATGACGCGGTTTCGCCCGGACGCCTTCGCCGCGTAGAGCGCGGCGTCGGCTGCGCTCACGATGCCGTTGAGGTCGCCGTGCCCCTGGTCGGTGCCGGCGACGCCGAAGCTCGCGGTCACTGCGATGCGGTGTTCACCCGCTGTCATCGCCTCGGCGGCGAGGGTCGCGCGAAGTCGCTCGGCGACGTGCGCGGCCTCCTCCACGGGGCACTCGGGGAGCACGACGAGGAATTCCTCTCCGCCCCATCGCCCGATGTCGTCGTGGGCGCGCACCTCGTTCTTCGCTCGCACGACGAACTCGCGCAGGATGGCGTCGCCCGCAGGGTGGCCGTACGTATCGTTGACCTTCTTGAAGTGATCCACGTCGCAAAGGACGATCGACGCGGGACGCTTCGTCCTCCTGCTCCGCGACAGCTCGCGAGCGAGCACGTCCGCGATCGCTCCGCGGTTCTTGGTCCCCGTCAGCGAATCGTGCAGCGCTCGACGCTCGAGCTCGGACTGCGCCTCGAGGAGCTGGTCCTGTAGCAGCACCACGCGGCGTCCGGCGCGCATCCGGACCTCGAGCTCCGACGGGTCGAAAGGCTTGCGGACGTAGTCGTCGGCGCCAGCGGCGAGACCGTCGATCAAGTGACGCTGCCCCTCGCGTCCCGTGCAGAGCACCACGTACACGTAGGGTGCGTCGGAACGGCCTCGCAGGAGGCGGCATACCTCGATGCCGCTGAGCCCCGGCATCTCCCAGTCGAGCAGCGCGAGGCGCGGCGCGTCGGCGGACAGCAGCAGGCCGAGCGCCTTGCCCCCCTCGCCGGTCGTGACGACGTCGTAACCCCAGCCGGCGAGCGCGCGCGACAGGTGCTCACGCGAGAGTCGCTCGTCGTCGGCGACGAGCACCTTGACCCGCCCCTCCGGCGTGACTGCGGGGCGGCGCACGGGCTTCTTGCCGAGCTCGGGAGGCCCGGAGGTTCGCAGCGCCGGATCCGCCGGCGGCTCGACGGTCAAGGCGAGGCTCGAAGCGGGGTAGTTCTGGGAGGCCATCGTGGGATCCGCTCACATCTCCAGACGGCAGTTCGGCCAGATCCTTGAACGCAGCAGCGGCGGTCGATGTCGTACTTCCCCGCACGTCACGACGCACTGCGGTGTGCTATACGTCGACCGGTAAACGTCATGGAATACGCGTTCATCGAATCGGGAGGCGTGACGTCGCCGAAGGGCTTCGTGGCGAGCGGCATCAGCGTCGGGATCAGGACCTACGGCGCCGAGCCCCGGTACGATGTCGGCCTGCTCGCCGCGACGGGTCCGTGCGCGGTCGCCGGCGTCTTCACGAAGAACCAGGTGTGCGGCGCTCCGGTCGAACTGTGCCGCGCGCGTGTGGAGGGTGGCAGCGCGCGCGCCGTCGTCGTCAATTCGGGCTGCTCCAACGTCGCCATGGGCGAGCGGGGGCGAAGCGACGCGCGACAGATGGCTCGCGCCGGCGCGGTTCACCTCGGGATCCCCGAGGAAGAGATGCTCGTCGCGTCGACCGGCGTCATCGGTCGGCCCCTGCCGCTCGACGCGATCGAGCGCGGCATCGTCGCCATGCGCCCGACGGAAGCGGGGGGCGGCGATTTCAGCCGCGCCATCATGACGACCGACACCGTGCCGAAGTCTCGCGCCGCGCGAGTGACGGTCGGCGGCGTCACCTACACCGTCGGCGGCACCGCGAAGGGCAGCGGCATGGTGCACCCCGACATGGCCACGGTGCTCTGCTTCATGACCACGGACGCCCCCGTGAGCGCCGACTGGCTACGGCAAACGTTGCGCAGCACCGCAGACGTTTCGCTCAACATGGTCGACGTCGACATGGACACGTCGACCAGCGACACCATGCTGCTCTTCGCGAGCGGCGCCGCGGGCGGCGCGCCGATCGACCGGGGCCACCCCGCCGCGGAACCGCTGCGGCGGACGATCGAGGCCGTTGCCATCGCGCTCGCGAAGGACCTCGCCCGCGACGGCGAGGGAGCGAAGACGCTCATCGAGGTGCGCGTCGAGGGCGCGCGTTCCGTGGAGGATGCGCGGCTTGCGGCCAGGACCGTCACGTCGTCCCCTCTGGTCAAGACGATGGTGACGGGGCGCGATCCGAACCTCGGACGCGTGATGATGGCGATCGGGCGCTCGGGTGCGCGCATCGACGTCGATCGCACGAGCGTCTGGATCGGCGAGCAATGCGCGTTCGAGCGCGGCGCGCCCACCGCCGTGCCTTACGAGGTCATCAAGCGAGCTCTCGATTCGACGGAGGTCGTCATCCGCGTCGACCTCGGACTCGGAGAAGGTATCGCGACGGCGTGGGGTTGCGATCTGACCGAGGAATACGTGCACATCAACGGCAGCTACACGACCTGAGCGGTCGTCGGCGTGCACTTCTGGTCGGGCGGGCCGGATGATGCTGGCTCGGAGTTCCTCTATTCGCCGCTCGGGAGCGCACCTGGAGACGCGCCGCCTGCGCGTGTCTTGATCCAGTCGCGGATCTGGTCCCGGTCGAAGCGCCACTGGCTTCCGATCTTCACGGCTGGGATCGATCCTTGCTCGAGCATCTTGTAGAGCGTTTGCGGGGACACTCGCAGCAGAGCGGCGACCTCCTTGACGGTCATCAGGTTCTCGAGCATGGCTCTCTCCTCGTACGGACATGCCGCATACGCCTTAAGTGGGCCGGTCGCTCCGGGCGCCCTTCGTCGCCGCCGGACGGAGCCCTCCGCGGCGCGTCAAGGAGCATGACGATGCCGGAATCGAGCCAGTTTCAAGAGCTTCGCCGCCCTGCCGTCGCCGGCCGCTTCTACCCCGGAGACGCCGCATCTCTCGAGCGGGACGTGCGGCGCTTCTTGGGGGTGCCTCCCCCTGACCAGGTCCCCGCACGGATGGTGATGGTTCCCCACGCCGGCTACATCTATAGCGGGGCCATTGCGGGCGAGACGTACGCGCGGGTTCGACCGCGCGCCCGAGCCATCGTGCTCGGTCCGAACCACACGGGGCTCGGCTCGGGGCGATCGCTGTCCCCCGCGGCTGCGTGGGAGCTCCCGGGGGGCGAGGTCCGCACGGACGTGGAGCTCACAGAGCTGCTCCGCGAACATGCTGCGCTCGATGCCGAGCCGCTCGCCCACCTGCGGGAGCACGCCATCGAGGTGCAGCTGCCGTTCTTGCGCGCGACGTCACCGGGCAGCCGCTTCGTCGCGATCTGTCTCGCGCAGCTGTCGATGGATGCGTGCTGGCGTGTGGCAAAAGGCATCGCCGCTGCCGTGCGCGCTGCGTCAGCAGAGGACGACGTGCTCCTGGTCGCCAGCACCGACATGTCCCACTACGTGCCGGCTGACGTGGCGAGTCGTGAAGACGCGTTCGCCCTCGACCGCGTACAGGCGCTCGACGGCGAGGGCCTCTATCACGTCGTGCGACAGCGCCACATTTCGATGTGCGGGTACATTCCGACGACGGTGGCGCTGCTGGCGGCGCGCGAGCTCGGGGCGGAGCGCGCGGAGCTGGTTCGCTACGGCAACTCCGGGGAAACATCCGGGGATCTCACGAGTGTCGTCGGTTACGCCGGAGCGGTGGGTCTTTGACCGCGCGCCTTCAAATCAGGTGATGCGCGCGAAACCCGCACTGAAACTGCTCGACGACCACGGGTAGGGCCGCTACCTTGAGTGTGTCGGATGTCGAGTCTCGCACCCGGTTTGCTGGTTGCGGCCCCGCCGCTTGCCGATCCGAACTTCGATCGTTCGGTCGTGCTGCTGGCGGCGCACGGGCCGGAGGGCGCGTTCGGCTGGGTCATCAACGGGCGTGAGGTGATGACGGTCGGAGAGCTGCTCGATCGCGCCGACGTCCTCGGCTCCACATCGAGCCCGCTCGGTCAGGTCCGTATCGGCGGGCCGGTCGCGCAGGAGCAGGTCTGGCTCGTCTACAGGACGGAAGACCGCATCGAGGGCGTTCCGGAGCAGTTCGACGTGGGGTCGGGCGTCACCGCGTCTCCCTCGCGCCGCATGCTGGAGGCGATCGCAGGCGGCCGTGGCCCGCGGAACCTCGTGGGGCTCGTCGGCTATGCCGGCTGGGCGCCGTGGCAGCTGGAGAACGAGATCCGGTCCGGCGCCTGGCTCCCCACGGACGCGGATCAGCAGATTGTGTTCGAGGTGCCGCGCATGGAGATCTGGCAGCGCGCGTACGAACGCGTCGGGACGACGCCGATGGCGTTCACGACGCGGACCGTTGGCTCGGCCTGATACGCAACGGTCGAGTCGCGCGTCACGAGCCGACGAGCGGTACGAACGTACACGGCGTTCGTTCTTCCCATTCGACGTCCGTCGCGTGCCGGATTCCGACGCGTAGCGTCTGGCCGTCACCGCCGCCGACGGGGATCGCGATGCGTCCGCCCTGCGCGAGCTGCTCGACCAGCGCCGCGGGGATCTCGCGCGCTGCCGCCGAGACCAGGATGCGATCGAAGGGTGCCTCGCTCGGCAGTCCGAGGGAGCCGTCACCAACGTGGAGCACCACGCCGCGCACGTCGGCGCGCAAGAGAGCCCTGCGCGCGAACTCGACCAGGGCCGGTCGGATCTCGATGGCGTGCACCTCGCGCACGAGCGTCGCGAGGAGCGCCGCCGCGTAGCCCGAGCCGGCGCCGACCTCGAGCGCGCGGTGGTGGGGCTCGGTGGCGAGCGCCTCCAGCATGATGGCAATCATCGAGGGCTGGCTGATTGTCTGTCCGTCGAACAGCGGCAGGGCGTGATCCTCGTACGCGAGCGAGCGCTCCTGGTCGCCGACGAAGAGATGCCGCGGCACCGCCCGGAATGCCGCGATGACGCGCGCGTCGGAAACGACGCGTGACACTCTCCGCGCGAGGTCGGCGAGGCCCGCTTCGGGGTATGGTTCGAGGGATTGATCCACGTCGGCGGCGGACATTCTATGACGGATCGCGTCCGTCGGCTCGCATCGCGATTCACGGCAGCCGCCGCGGCAGGGCTCGGGACGCTGCTAGTGCTCGGGGCCGTGCGTGCATCGGAAGACCGCGCGACCGGCACGTCCCCCGCGAGCGCGAACGCGAGCGCCGCGCCGTCGCCGAACCCCGCGGCGTCGCAGAGCCCGGGGCCGTCGCCGAGCCCTGCGGCTTCACCCAGCGCCCGGCCCGCACCGCGAGCGCGCCGTTGCCCTTCCGACATGGTGCTCGCCCATGGAGTGTGCGTCGATCGGTTCGAAGCGTCCATGGTCGACAAGGACAGCAATCAGCCGCTCTCGCCGTACTACCCGCCGCAGACGCGGCTGCTGCGCGAGGTGTGGCAAGCGTGGGAGCTCGACGCGCCGCTCTTCGGTACCGAGGGGCCGCGCAGGATGCCGCTCCCGGAGCTGCCGGAGTGGCAGCGGACGCACGCTTTCGAAGCGAAGGCCGTCTCACGCGCTGGGGTCGTCCCGCAGGCCTACGTGCCGTATCCGATCGCCAAGCGCGCGTGCGAGAACGCCGGCAAGCGGCTGTGCTCTCGCGACGAATGGGTCGCGGCGTGCAAGGGCCAGACCCAGACGAAGTTCCCTTACGGCGAATCGTTCGAGCGCAGCAAGTGCAACGTCTGGGGATTCGTGCATCCCGGCGTGGTGCTCCACCAGGGTGCGTCCTTCGGTCACCGCGACCCGCGGCTCAACCTGGTGGCGACCGAGGGCGGCAAGCAGCCGCTGCTGCGTCGCACGGGCGCGACGCCGACGTGCAAGAGCGGCTGGGGCGACGACGGCATCTACGACATGGTCGGCAACGTGGACGAATGGGTCGACGGCGAACGGCCGGAGTTCGTCGGGGGCTTCTATGCGCGTTCCACCAGCAACGGCTGCGAGGCGCGCGTCACGAACCACGCTCCGATGTACTACGACTATTCGATCGGGGTGCGGTGCTGCCGTGACGCGCGGGACTAGGCTCGACTCGAACAGTTTGGAAGAACGGATCCTCACATGTTCTTCGTCTGGATCATGTCCCAGTTCGGGTCCTTGCAAACCCCGCAGCTCTGTCCGCCCTTGAACATCGCGCAGGCGTTCATGTCGTCGCCGAGGAAGCAGCGGAACCACGCCGTGTAGAAGCGCATGAACTGGATGGAGCCTGCGTTTCCCTGGATGTAGCCGGCCAGCGTCGGGGTGGTGACGTGGTCGGCGCCCGTGTAGATGGCGAGCATGGAGGGGCCGGTCGCCGCTCCGTAGCTCTGGGTGGGCGGCCCGGTGGTCACGACGTTGTCGGCCGTGCCCGAGAGTGCCAGGAACGAGATACCCTTCTTCGGGACGCCGCCGCCCTCGACCTGAACCTCGGAGGTGACGGCGGCATGAGTCGTCGCGGTCGTCGCTGCGATGGCGCCCTGGGAGTGGCCCGAGGTCCCCACACGACCACTCAGCTTGCCGAAGAAGGGGCTCGAGGAGTCCTTGTTCTGCGCGAGCATGTAGTCGATGCCGGCGGCCAGGAAAGGGCTCCCCGCGACGTTCGAGTTGTCCGACGCGATGACGACCATGCCCCAGCTCGCCGCGTTGTTGTTGAAGAAGGCGTACACCGACGAGCCCGTCACGCCCGTGCCGTTGCCCCACGAGATGAGAGGTGCGGGGCAGCTCGAATCCAGGGTCGTCGGGTAGAAGATCGTGAAGGTCGTCGGCGACGACGCGCCCGAAAGCGCCGACGCGAGATCGACGCTCTTCGTCGTGACCATGTAGGGCCCCGCCTTCGAAAAATCGCCCGTGCCCTTCAGGCAACCAGGTCCGGTCTGCATCGCGCCGCCTGCTCCCTGAGCCATGCCGCCTGCACCGGGTGCCGCTCCGGCGCCCGCGCTCCCCGCCGATCCGCCGCTGCCGAGGAGCCCGCCGGTGCCGAGCGCACCGGCGCTGCCGGGCACACCACCCATGCCGGGGGCACCGGCGATGCCGACTGCTCCACCGTTGCCAAACGCGTTGCCCGCACCGACGAACCCTCCGGTCGCGAGGACACCGCCGTTTCCGAAGGAGCCCCCCTTCGCGCCCGTGAAGCCGCCGGCGCCCGCTCCGCCGGCGTTACCGAGGCCGCCGCTCCCTGCGCTGTTCTGACCGTTCTGGTTCCCGTTCGTCGATGAACCGGACGAGCACGCGAAGGACACGAGCGCCGTCGTGACAATCACCCACGGAGTCCATTCGATTAACCGTTCTTGCCTGTTCATCTGCCCCTCCGG
>CAYUAW010000130.1:0-9872 GCA_964442485.1 uncultured Polyangiaceae bacterium | reverse complement strand
TACTTCCCGGAATCGAGCGGCGGCCGCGGCACGACCGGCGGGCGCTTGTTCGGCGTGGAGGGACCGCGGATCTCCATGTCCTCGAACAGCAGCGCGGGGGCCACGATGGACGCTGGAATGTCGGTGCCGGCGTCGTTCTCCGTGACGAAGCCGTACACCGCGCCACCCTGTCCGGTCGCGAGCACGTCGCGCAGATCGCGCACAGAGAGCGGCGCGATCGTCGCACCGCGGAGGAGCGTCTCGCGACCCTCCGGCGTCACCTGGTACGCGACCTGGGCCGCCGGCATCACCTCGCCGCTCGTCGCGCTGGTGCGCGTCGAGAGCTCCGTCACGACGATGCCGAAGTCGAGCCCCTCGTCGCGTACCTCTGCGGCGAGGTGCGCGCGCAGCTCGTGCTTCGTCAGGCCGCCCTTCGCCGTGACGACGAGGTTGCCCACGTGCCCGCGAGCCCAGCCGACGAGACCCGATCTTCCGTGACCGTTGGATTCGTCGAGGCCGTCCCGCGGCGCGCGCGACATGAGAAAGCTCTTCAGGTGGCCGTCCTCGACGAGGACGACGCGCTTCGCCGCGATCCCTTCGTCGTCGACCGCGTAGTGACCGAGCAGCGGCGTGCCGTCGTAAGCGGTGAGAGTCGGATCGTCCACCACCGTGAAGCCGCGCGGCAGGATGCGCTTGCCGAGCTTGCGCGAGAGCGGGCTCTCGAGCTCGTCGTTGCCCTCCGGCGGCGGCGTGCCACTCAGGGATTCCCCGAGCATCTCGTACGCCAGCTGCGCGGCTGCCTTGCCCTCGAACAGCACGGGCCCGCTGTAGTCCTCCACGACGGGCGCGCGCCGGAGCGCCGTCAGCTCGCTCCCGATGCGCCGCGCCTCGGACACCGCGCGGTCCACGGCGAGCGCCCCGTTCTTGTCGGCGGAGAAGAACGCGGTCCGCTCGAGGGACATACCGTCGTCGGCTTGGCCCTCGCAGGTGATTTCCACCCCCGACACGCGCGAAGGCTCCACGACGAGGCCGCCGTCGCTCGCCACGAACCGCCGCCGGGCGGAGGTGTCGAGCACGTGCACGCTGCTCTTCTGGACCTCGGGGAAGCTCCGGAAGACCGCCGAGGCGCGCTTCGCGAGATCGACCAGATCGCCTTCAGGGGCCGTCGGTTCGTCCTTCACGACGAGCTTCGCCGATTTCTCCTCGGAGAAGCTCGGCACCTCGTGCCGCGCGGCGATCTCCGATTGCTTGGCAGCGCGCTTGCGCTCGAGGGTCTCGACGGAGCCCTTGTAGGCCGCGTCCGTCGCGAGCCAGAGCTGCCTGCGCAGCGCGATGACGTCGTCGTCGAGCGGCGCGGTGCGCGGCGAGAGCAGCTCGGTATCCTTCATGAAATCGCCGCCCTCGCCTGGAGCTCCCACGAAGTTCGAGTTGTCCGAGATCCGTGTGCCGACGCGGAGCTCGACCTTCACGAACCGCTCGCGTGACGAATCGTCGGAGACCAGCGTCCCGAGCGTCGCCTCGACGCTGCGCTCGTCGACGTCCACCACCCAGTACGCGGCATAGTAGGGCGCCGCCGCGCCGGGCAATCGCAGGCTGCTCATGGTGCGCGCGAGCTCCGCTCGCATGGCGGCGATCGCGACGGCGTCCAACGCCTTCGGCTCAGAGGCCGCGAGCGTCCCGAGCGCAATCGCGAGGCCGAGGGACAGCGAGCGCCTCATCGCGTCCTCCGCAGGGAAGACGCGGGCGCCTCCGTCGGAGGGCCGAGCAGGGGCGGCCTGTCGTGTCCCTTTTCCTGCCGCGTCACCTCGATCTGTCCGAGCAAGAGGCTCGGGCTCGTCGCGGACACCGGCACCCAACCCGATTCCGCGCCGCAGACGCCGTCGAACACCTCGAAGTCGTTGCCCGCCGCCTCGATGCGCGCGAGCGACGCGAGCGGAGTCCCTTCGAGGTCGACGCCCCGCACGAGCTCCTCCCGACCGTCGGCATAGATGCGGTAGACCATCACGGGCAGCACCTTGAACGCCTGCGACCCTTCGCGCGTGGTGTTCGTGTAGCCGCCCGTGATCTCGTGGAAGCGAAGACCGAACGGCTTTCCCTCCTTCTGGATCTGCGCGATGAGCTGCTGCTTCAGCGCGGCCGGGCTGGTGGTGACCAGCGGATCGACGACGAGGTTGCCCTGACGGGACACCACGCGGTGGCCGTGCTCCCTCCTGCCGTGTCCGTTCGACCGGTGGAAGCCCGCGGCGGGCGAGCGCGACAGCAAGAAGCCGCGCAGCGTCCCGTGATCCACGAGCATGGTGCGCTCGCTTTCGATCCCCTCGTCGTCGAAGGGGTAGAAGCCGTTCAGCGGGACGCCGTTGAGTACCGTGATCCCCGGATCGTCGAAGACGTCCAGGAAGCCCGGCATCACCGGCTGACCCACCTGATGCGCGAAGGTCTGCCCTTCCTCCTCGTCCTTCTGCCGGTGGCCTTCGACGCGGTGCCCGAAGATCTCGTGGAAGAACACGGCCGCCGCGCGCCCGTCCAGGATCGCCGGACCCGCGTACGGCTCGACGAGCGGCGCACGACGGAGCGCCTTCAGATCCGAGACGACGTGCTCGACGATGTGCGCGACAGCCTCGTCGTTCGGCAGCGACGCCGGGTCCGGGACGTCGACCGTCTCGGTGCGCTCGAGGCGCATGCCGTCGTCGGCGAGCGTGCTCGCGGTGATCTCCATCCTTCCGTGCAGGCGCGCCACCTGGACGGTCGAGCCCTCGCTGGTGGCGAGATATCGTGTCTCCGCCGAACCCTCCAGGCGAACGCGCGACTCCGTGAGCTCGGGTTCCCGAGCGAAGGCGGCCGACAGCTTTCTCACGCGGGCTTCCCAGGCGCCCTTGTCGACGGAGAAGGAGGCGGGTGGCTCGTGGAACGTGGAGGGGTGCTCGGCGGAAAAATCGTCGGAGGCGTCCTGCTCGGCGACCTTGATCTGGAGGTTTGCCTTCACGCGCACGAGATCCTCGACCGCGCGCTGGTACTCGGCGTTGGTCGTGAGCCAGGCGACGGAGCGGAGCGCCGCAGGATCGTCCTCGATGGGGAGCCAGGCCTGCCGCGTGAAGTCGCGAGAGACGTCGTAGTCGCCGCGCAGACGATGGGTGTTGTCGAGCTTCGGCGTTCCGACCCGGACGTCGACGTCGAGGCTCCGCGAACGATCGTCGGTCGACGCCACCAGCGTGCCGAAGGAGCCCTCGACCTCCACGCTGTGCTCGTCGATCGCCTCGTACTCGATGAAGTACGGGACAAGATCGCGATCCTTCGCCTTGCCGAGTTCCTTCACGTTGCGAGCGAGCTCGCCTGCGAGCACGGTCAGCAAGGGCGCTGCCTCGCCGTTCGCCGAGAGCCCCGGGCGAACGAGCGCGAGCGCCTTCGGCGCGGTCGGTGGGGAAGGGCCCGCCGCTCCGCTGGGCGACGCTGCGCGTGGCGGCGAGCATGAAAGGAGCAGCCCCGAGAGGACGACGCTTTCGCAGAAGCAGCGTGACCGCCGGGTAAGTTTCATCCCGCGCACCCTAAAACAACGCCCGGCGCGAAGCGACTACCGCGGGTCGGCGAGATGAGGCGGCTACTTGCAGCTGTACGCGGTCGAAAAGCTCGTGGTGTCCTGTGCGACACAGGAGACCGCGAGCTGGCTCACGCACTTCCGGTAAGACTTGCTTCCGCAATAGCCGTTCGGCGCGACGCGGTTGCCCGTCGCGACGGGGAGATAGCCGCTACCGCCGCAGGTGCCGAGGCTCAACGCCGGGCAGGTCGCCTCGGCCTTCGGCAGGCCCGGGTCGCCTTCCTCCGCGCCGGAACAGTCGTAGTCGAAGGAGTCCGTTCCATCCGTCGCCTTGTACGGCTGGGTGAAGTATGTCGGGGGCTGCTGCGGGACCGGCGGATGGACCGTGTCCATGTGATCGTTGCAGTCTCCGCCGACCTTCGTGTAGCGGGGACCTGGCTGATCGCAGGAAAGGATCTTCGGATCCTTGCTCGAGCCGTAGCCGTCCTGATCCGCGTCGATGTACCAGGTGACCGGGCTCGTGCACGCACCTGCGACGCCCATCCCACCACCGCTGCTCGCGCCACCACCGCCCGAGACGCCAGCCGCGCCCGCGCCGCCGCCGACGTTCGCACCGCCGTCGCTCACGTCTCCGCCCGTTCCCGCCGTGCCGCCGTCACCGCCGCTGCTCGTCGTGCCGCCGTCGCTCGTCGTGCCGCCATCGCCGGGGGCACCGCCGCTCCCGCGACGGCCGCCGCTTCCGGGGCGCCCGCCCGCGCCGTTCGAGCCGCTGGTGCCCGCGCCCCCCGCGCCCGGGGTGCTTCCGGAGCCTCCGCCACCGGTGCTCCCGCCGCTGCTCGCGGCTCCGGCGCTCGAGTCCACGCCGCCGTCCGTTCCTGGCGCGCCACCACTCGTCTTCCCTGACGCCGTGAAGTCGCCGCCTCCACAGCCCGTCACCAGTGCGACCAGGGCGAGGGTGCTCGACATCCGGGAATGACGACTCATCGAAGCAAGCTCCTTCAGATGGCGAACGTGTCGCGCCATCAAGCCGAGATCATCGCACAAGGCCGTTTCCAGGGCACCCTTGCGGTCAAAGGCAGCATCGAACGTGCGACAGCGCTGATCGCCTACATCATCATCCACGCTGCTTTCAGCTCGACGCGTCGCGATTGAGCGGCGCGTCACGATTGCTGACGAAAGCAAGCGATTGGCGGGGGCAGGCAGTCCCGCTCGCGAGGGTGAGGCGACCCGTCTCGCTCAGGCGGCCAGCAAACGCATTCAGGCGCTGCCGCTCATCGCGAGCAGCGCACCGAGTCGCTCGAGCGAACGGCGCAGCTCCGTCTCGATCGCGTGCTCACCTGGCTCTGTTGCGCCCCACTTGGACCAGCAGATCGCCACGACGCGCTCCTGGCTCGCGCGCGGTGACGGCAGGGTGCGGAGCACGAGCACCGAATCATTCTGCTCTTCCCAGGTCAACGCGACGTCTCGCCCGGGTGCCCGACAGAGCACCGTTCCCGTCATCGACTCGCCCGACAGCAGGGTGAGGTGGTAGCGGTCGCCCTCCGCGCCGAGTGCGCTGGCGCGTCCGAGCCACCGCTCGAGCGCAGCCGGAGCCGTGAAGCAGAGATGAGCGAGCTCCGCGCTGGTGTGCGCCGGCCGGGCAGCCCAGCGGACGCGCCTCGGGGCTCGAGGGTGCTCCTCGAGCGAATGCTTGAGCATCGCGAGCGCAACCCGCCAGGACGAGCGAAAGCCGTCGGCGTCGTCCTCGTCGGCGAGGCCGGAGTGAATGAGCTCGATGCTCCCCTCCGACACCGCGAGGCTCACGCGGCTCTTGCCGTTGACGAGCACGAGCCGCTCGTTCTGCTGGACGTCCTCCACCTCGAGCTCGACCGCTGCGCCGAGCTCGGGCCATTCGAGCCGGAGCTTGGCGCCTCGCGCGACCGTTCCGGTCACCCTGTCGGCGTACCAACCCTCCAGCCCCGACCGCGTGCCGCAGGCCTCCCAGAGCTCCTCACGCGATGCGCGTGTGGAGCAAGAGAGTTTCACTTCGCCGGTCATCAGTGTCCTCGGAGTCCGGCGAGAATCGGTGGAGCAAAGGGGGATCGAACCCCTGACCTCCGCATTGCGAACGCGGCGCTCTCCCAGCTGAGCTATTGCCCCGAGGGCCGGGGGACCTTGTACCCGCTGCCCACGAGCTGTCAACACGGTTTCGCGGCAAAGGCCCCGGAAATTGGTCTTTTTCGGGTCTGCTTCGGTCCGGCTCGCTTGGCCATGGAGGCGGTTGACCGGTCTAGGGAGGTGGTTAAGTTGCGAGCCGATTCCGTAACGAGGATTTGGAGAAGGAAACATGGGCAAGATCATCGGCATCGACTTGGGGACGACGAATAGCGTCGTTGCTGTGATGGAAGGCAAGGAACCCAAGGTCATCGTGAACGAAGAGGGGTCGCGTCTGACGCCCTCCGTCGTTGCGTGGGACGAGAAGGGGGAGATCCTGGTCGGCACCATCGCCAAGCGCCAAGCGGTGACCAACCCGGAAAACACGGTTTATTCGTCGAAGCGCTTCATCGGGCGCAGGTTCGACGAGGTCACGCAAGAAGCGTCGCGGGTCCCGTTCAAGGTCGTGAAGGGCAAGAACGGCGACGCCTGGATCGGCGCGCGCGGCAAGGACATGGCGCCCCCCGAGGTGGCGGCGAAGGTCCTGCAGAAGCTGAAGAAGGCCGCAGAGGATTACCTGGGCGAGGAAGTGAAGGAGGCGGTCATCACCGTCCCTGCCTACTTCAACGACGCCCAGCGCCAGGCGACGAAGGACGCGGGGAAGATCGCCGGCCTCGACGTGAAGCGCATCATCAACGAGCCGACGGCCGCTGCTCTCGCGTACGGCCTCGACAAGAAGTCGAACGAGGTCATCGCGGTCTACGACTTCGGCGGCGGCACCTTCGACATCTCGATCCTGGAGGTCGGCGACAACGTCGTGCAGGTCATATCGACCAACGGCGACACGCACCTCGGCGGTGACGACGTGGACATCCTGATCATGGATTACCTGATCAACGAGTTCCGCAAGGACACCGGTATCGACGTCGGCAAGGACAAGATGGTCATCCAGCGGCTCAAGGACGCCGCGGAGCAGGCGAAGATCGAGCTCTCCAGCAAGCAGGAGACGACCATCAATCTGCCCTTCCTCACGGCGGACGCGAGCGGCCCGAAGCATCTGCAGAAGACGCTCACGCGGTCGAAGCTCGAGCAGATGATCCGGCCCCTGGTCGATCGCTCGATGGAGCCCGTCAGGAAGGCGCTCTCCGACGCGAAGAAGTCCCCCGGCGACATCGACGAGGTCGTGCTCGTCGGCGGGTCGACGCGTATCCCGCTCGTCCAGGAGACGGTCATCAAGTTCTTCGGCAAGGAGCCGCACAAGGGCGTGAACCCGGACGAGGTGGTCGCCATCGGCGCGGCCGTCCAGGGCGGCGTGCTCTCCGGCGACGTGAAGGACGTCGTGCTGCTCGACGTCACCCCGCTCTCGCTCGGCGTCGAGACGCTGGGCGGCGTGATGACGGTCATGATCCCGCGCAACACGACCATCCCGACGCAGAAGAAGGAAGTGTACTCGACGGCGAGCGACAGCCAGCCCTCCGTGGAGATCCACGTCCTCCAGGGTGAGCGGGCAGAGGCGCGCTACAACCGTACGCTCGGGCGCTTCCACCTGGACGGCATCCCGCCTGCGCCGCGTGGCATCCCGAAGATCGAGGTGACGTTCGACATCGACGCGAACGGCATCCTCTCCGTCGCGGCGAAGGACACCGCGACCGGCAAGGATCAGCGCATCACCATCACAGCGAACAGCGGCCTCCAGGAGGGCGAGATCGACCGCATGGTCAAGGAAGCCCAGGAGCACGAGGAAGAAGACAAGCGCCGCCGCGAGGAAGTGGACCGCCGCAACAAGCTCGACAGCCTCTGCTACCAGCTCGAAAAGCAGATCACGGAGAACAAGGACAAGCTGTCCGGCGTGGACCTCGGCTCCGTCGAGGCGCTCGTGAAGGAGGGCCGCGAGGCCGTCGAGAAGCAGGACGACGAGAAGGTGAAGAGCGCTCTCGAGCGTCTCGAGAAGGAAGCGCACGCCATCGCCACGAAGCTCTACGAGCAAGCTGGGCCTCCGCCCGGCGCGGGTGGCCCGGGAGCGCCTCCTCCTGGCGCGAGCGACGGTCAGGGCGCGCGCAAGAAGGGCGACGTGATCGACGCGGAGTTCGAGGAAGGCGCGTAAGCGCTTTCGTCCAGAAGAGTGGGCCGTGATTTTCGCCCCTCACCTCGAGTGGGGGGCGAAATCGCTCCATTCTCGCGCTACCGCGGGCTGGGGTTCTGGCCTGCGTCTGGTCACCGTTGGACTTTCTCGAGCAGCTCCACTGCGTTTCGCAGTAACGTGGCGTTTCATGAAGGGTCGATCGCTGGGGACAGCGTGCGCGCTGCTGCTGCTGGTGTCGTGTGGGAACGGGAAGCAGGAGCCCGCGAAGGCTCCCGCACCGACGGGCGAAGTGCGGCAGGCGCCGGAGCTCCCGCCGCTGGTGAAGGTGGCGGCCCCGGCAGAGCTCTTCGCCGTCGCGCGAGTCGCGAATGCGGCGAAGTCCGCGGATACCGGAGTGTCGTGGTCCGGGTTGCCGCTGAACTGGCGCTCTCTCCTCGACAAGGCCGTGCCGGGGCTCTCGCAGGCAGCCGTGCTCGACGCGCCGCTCGATTTCGCTGCGACGCTCGATCCGACCTCGGCCGAGGAGCCGCGCATGCAGTGGGCGTTCTCGGTCGGCGCGGCCTCGACGGCCACCGCGGCGGCGTTCTTCCGCTCGCAGGGCGCGGAAGTGATGGAGGAGTCGCCGGGCGCGTTCCGGGCGAAGCTCGGCAACGATCTCTCGTGCCGGATCGTGCGTGCCCTCGGTACGGCGCCCGCACGGGTCGTCTGCTCGGAGAACGCCGTGAACGCGGACGCGCTCGCGCCATACATGGCGTGCGGTATGCCGACGGAGTCCTTCGGTCAGAGCGAGATTCACGCACACGTGACGGCCGAGCCGTTCCGGCGGCGCTACGGCTCCCAGGTCACGCTCGTACGCACGGTCGGCGTCCCGTTCCTGCTCCGTGAGCTGTCGCTCGATCACCCGAAGTTCGATCGCGCGTTGCGCGACGTTCTCTACGGGCTTGCCGACGAGGCGATCGCGCTCGCGTACGATCTCGACCGGCTCGACATGGATGCGACGCTGGCCGCGACCGGGAACGCGCTCGATCTGTCGACCGCGCTCACCATGGCCGGCCAGCGCTCGTGGTGGTCGCAGACGGCGGTCCGTGCCGCCGGCCACGGCACACCGGCTCCGGACATGTTCTGGAAGATGCCCGCGGATGCGCTCTCGGCGGGCTACAGCGCACAGTCAGATCCCGAGCGTTTCCGCGGCATCGCGGCGTCGCTCCGCGAGCTGCTCGACGGCTGGCTCGACTATCACAAGCTGAACGAGAAGCGACGCACACCGCTCGTCGAGGCGCTGGAGCAGATCCTGACGACGCCCGCGTCGGGCGTGAACGCGGCCCTCCTCGACGAGGCGGCGACGCCGCCGCCGCACGGTGCGCCGGCGAGCCCGGAGGCCGTGCGCATGGCGCTCGGCCAGCATCTGTTCGCCTTCGATCAGGGTGGCGATCGCGTCATGAGGTTCGCGTCGGAGCTCATGAAGTCCTTCGCCGACCCTGCCTTCCGGAAGCACCTCGCGCAGACGAACGTGCTCACCGCCGCCGAGATCCCGACCGGCAAGGAGCGCGCGCCGAAGCTCGCGAAGGGTCTCGCGCCGAAGACGAAGGTCTACGAGCTCGTGATCCCAGCCGCCGCGCTCGAGTCGGCGCAGCGGATGACGCGCCCCGGGCGCGGCAAGGACAAGGCGCCGCCGCCGCCCGTTCGCGGCGCGAAGCCCGGCGAACCGGTCAGCGTTTATCTCGTGGCGATGCCCGACGGCCCGCTCACCTGGTTCGGCTTCGGCACCGACGAGAAGCTCCTCGAGGGGCGTCTGGCCGACGTGAAGGCCGGCACGACCCCCACCTTGTCCGGCCGGGAAGGCCTCGCGGCGTTCAAGACGGAGAGCGCGAATTCGGCGGGGTTCTCCTCCCTGGCGGCGTTCGCGGAGGGGCTCCGCAGCACCTTCGGCGAATCGATGGCGCCGACCGCGCAGAACCTGAACGTGCTTCCGCACCGGGGCGGTGCGCCTCTGCTGTGGCACGCGACGTCCGATACCAACGGCCCCCGGCTTGTCGGCACCGCGCGAGTCCCTCGCGAGCTCGTCGAGGATCTGGTCGCGATGGCCGCCTCGAGCGCCGCATCGGCCCTCCACAAGTAGATTCCCATCGACGCCGACGTCGTCCC
>CAYUAW010000129.1:3161-17430 GCA_964442485.1 uncultured Polyangiaceae bacterium | reverse complement strand
CGTCTCCCGCCGATGGGAATCTACTGACGGCGATCATGAGCCTTGTGCGTGCATCCGGCCTCGGTTTCCGGCCGGCGAAGATATCGCGTTACCGATGAGCGGTCAGATCGAACGGCGGCCCAGGACGCGTGACTTGGTGCGTCGTCGTCCGAGGGCAACCAGGGCGACGGCCAGGGCGCCCAGAGCACTCGATTCAGGGGCCGTGTCTTCGCTGAGCCGGCACCCGCATGAACCCGAGTCGCTGCTCTTCTTGGGTGGTCTCGGCCCAGCGTCGACGCCCGCATCCACCACGACGAGGCCCCCATCCATGGCAATGGGCACGCCGGCACTACCGCCTGCGCCCGGCGAGCCGCTCCTGCCGGCGCTTCCACCCGCGCCGCGCCGGCCACCAGCGGGCGCGGAGCCGTCCACCGAGGACCCTGCGCCGCCCTGACCCGCGCTGCCATCCGCGCCGGGAGGCGCCCCCGCGTCGGGGCCCGGAACGCACCCGCCGTTCACGCAGCGCAGCCGCGTGGCGCAGTCGGCCGTCGTCGCGCAGTTCGACTTGCAGGTCTTCTGGTCGGTGCCGCACGTGAAGGGATAGCAATCCGTGTCGTCGCCCGCGATGCACGTTCCCGCGCCGTTGCAAGTCGGTGCTTCGTGCGCGACGCCCTCGGCGCAGACGGCCTGGCCGCATGGGGTTTGCGCGGTGGGCAGCACGCACGAGTCGACGGCCTTGCCGTCGCACTGCCCGGCGCACGACGCCGTGCCGATGCAGGGTGCACGGCCGCCGTGGGGGCGGCCGGTGACGGGCACGCACCGCCCGACGTTCGACGGATCGTTGCACGCTTGACACTGTGCGCCGCATTCCTTGTCACAGCACACGCCGTCCGTGCAGAACCCCGTCGCGCACTGCGTATCGGCGCCGCATGGCGAGCCCGGGAGAAGGCTCGCGACGCAGACGCCGCCGGAGCAGAACTTGCCGGCGCCGCAGTTCGCGTCGGTCGCGCACCCTCCGCCACAACGAGTGCCGCTGCAGACCTGCGGCGCGCACAGCTGCTCCTGCAGCGGCGCGCAGGAGCCGTCGCCCGCGCAGGTGCGCGCGAGCTTCGCCACGCCGGTTGCGCACGATGCTGCCGAGCAGACCGTCGCCACGCCGGGGTACGTGCAGCCGTCGCCCTTCACGCCGTCGCAGGTGCCAGCACACTCCGGATCGACGGACGCGCACGCCGGCCGCACACCGTGCGGCGGCCCCTTGGCGGCCGTGCAGGTCCCCGGAGAGGGGGGCACGTCGCAGGCCTCGCACTGTCCGTTGCACGCCCTGTCGCAGCACACGCCGTCCACGCAGTAGGACGAGCCGCACTCGCCGGGGGCATTGCACGCCTCCCCGTTGCGGTGTCGCTTGGCGCACTTGCCCGCCTGGCAGAACTCGCCGTTGCTGCAGACGGCGTCCGTCGTGCAGTCCGAGCCGCATAGATCGCCGACGCAGTCGTTGCCGCAATTCAGCCGTTCGGCCGTCGGGCACTTGCCGGTGCCCTGGCAGTAAGACGCGACGACGGCGATCCCGACGGTGCAGCTCGGAGCGCTGCACTGCACGCCCGGGCCCGGATACACGCAGCTGTCGCGGGTGGTCCCGTCGCAGCGTCCATCACAAGCAGTGCCATCCGTGACGCATGCAGGGCGGTTCTTGTGAGGATCGCCGCTCGGCACCGCCTTGCAAGTGCCCTCGCTGCCCGTCACGTCGCAGGCTTCGCATTGCTGGTTGCAGCGCGCATCGCAGCAGAACCCGTCGACGCAGATGCCCGTCTTGCACTGGCCGTCGGCGGTGCAGGCCTTCCCCTGCTCGACCAGCGGGATGCACATGCCGCCGGCGCAGTAACGCCCGGCCTGGCATTCGGCGTTCGTCGTACACATGGCGACGCACTGGCTCGGCCCGCACACGAAGGGCGCGCACGCCTGGGTCTGGAGCGCGGGGCACTTGCCGGTGCCGTTGCACGCGGCGGCGACGGTGGCGACGTTCGCCGTGCAACTCGGAGCACGGCAACGGGTGGTCGTGGAAGGATAGCTGCACGTCGCCGTGACGGTGCCGTTGCACGTCCCGGCGCACACCGAGCCATCGGTGGCGCAGGCAGCGCGCGGCGGCACGGGGGTGCCGCTGATGGGCTTGCACACGCCGATGCTCCCCTGCACGTTGCAGGCCTCGCACTGCCCGGAGCAGGCCTTGTCGCAGCAGACGCCGTCAACGCAGTTGCCGGTCGCGCAGTGGCCGGCGATGGTGCACGACGTGCCGTTCGCGGCGGTGGGGATGCACGTGAGGCCGTTGCAGTACTTGCCCGCGGGGCACTGCGCGTCCGTCGTGCACGTCTGGCAGCCGGGCATGGTTATCGTGTTCTGGCAGCCCGTGGCGGTGCAGGTGTCGGCCGTGCAGTTGTTCGCGTCGTCGCAGAGCGCGTTGTTTGGAGTGCCCACGCAGGTGCCGTTGACGCACTTGTCGTTCTGCGTGCACGCGGCGGAGTCCGTGCAGGTGTTCGTGTTGTTGGTGTACACGCAGCCGGCGGCGTTCGCGCTCGCGCTCGCCGGGTTGCAAGTGTCGGTGGTGCACACCTGGCGGTCGTCGCAGGCCGCATCCACCGGCGTGCTCACGCAGTTGCCGCCGGAACAGGCGTCCGTCGTGCAGGCCTTCCCGTCGCTGCAGGTGAGGGCGTTGTTCGCGGTGTGGGTGCAGCCGCCCCCCGCGCAGGCGTCCTCGGTACACGGCCTTCCGTCGTCGCACTTCGCGTCGGAGAGCGTATAGAAGACGTCGAGCTTCGGCGTGTTCGTGGTGTCCTCGCGCGTTGCCACCGTCTTCTTGTTGGCGCCGCATCCCCCCGAGCTCGCGCAGCTCCAGTTGCCGGCCGATCCGCCGCACGTCACGCTGATTGGAGAAGAGGAGAAGCCGAGCTGCCATCCGTTGTTCGTCGTGCCGTTCACCCACGCCTGGACGTCGGAGGCGACGTTGAACGCGAACGTGCCGTTGGCCCCGGGCGCGAGCCCCCCCGCCGTCGTGGTCGCGGTCTGGACGACCGAAGTGACGGCGGGAACGGAGGTATCGCTCGGACCGGCGCAGCTGCCCCCGGCTGTGCTCTCGGTCCAGCTGGCGCCAATGCGCGACAGCGTCATCGTGCCGCCGTTCTGGCAGGTGTTGCAACCGGTATGGTGGAAAGTGAGCGTCGCGCTCGTGATGGTCGCGCAGGTTGGGAGAGCCGGGATGGCGAAGCGCAGGTTCATCCGGCGCTCACGGCTGCCGCCCGTGGCGCTGCACTGACCACCCCACCCTACGCAGCCCTGCGTCGAGGCGCCGCCGAAGCGTGAGGTGCCGTTGTCGAAATCGTCGGCGACGGGGACGAGCCCGGTGAAGCTACCGCTCGAGTCCGCCTGCGACACGGTCGCGACGGTGCCGGCGCTTCTGGGTTCGCTCACTCGCGCGGGCGCCGTCTCTCCCGACGTTGCACTCGGTGCGCTGCTGCATCCTGAAGCGAACAAGAAGGCGCCAAGGATGAAACAAAGACGCATGGCCCATGTCACGTACCTGCAACGGCGCGCTGGAGCAAGCCTCCCCGTCCGCCGAACTCAGCTCGAACCGATCTCGAACGTCGAGCGCGCGGCCTCGACGTGCACGACGTCGCCGTCCGACGCAGGCGGAAGAAAAGTTACGAAGTGGTTCTTCTCCCACATGACCCAGCACAGCCCCGGGGAATCGAGAGGCTTTTCGAAGGTGAAGACGGCGACGGCAGGGCGGCCGCCATCGGTGACCCGGGTCACCTCGATCGTGAGGCCTTCGAGAGTGACGCGATCCCCGGGCGTGAACGGGTCGCGGCGACCCCTGTAAAGGCGCGTGAGCATCGGCCCGAGGAGGCCCCCTTCGTACGTCAGCTCCAGACGATGCGCGTCCAGGCGCCGCGCGTCGATCGCGACGGGGCCCACTGAGAGCAGGCGCTGGCGCTGGACGTCAGGGCGGCGGTCGAGCCGCGCGAGCAGGCGCGGGAACGTACCCGAGTAGTACTCGGGAGCCGTCACGATCACGAGCTCCTGGTTCGGCGGATCGGACAGCAGGGCGTAGGCGCTCGGCACGGCCTCGTCGGTGATCGAGCGCGTGAGCACGATGTTGCACGCTGCCAGCGGCAACAGGAACGGCGAAACGATGCCGTGGAGGCCGCCGGCCATCAACGTGAACAGGCGGGTCGTCGCGCCCCACGTGCCGGACGGCAGCCGCCGGTCGTGCATGCGGAATCCTTCGATGAGAGCGGAGAGCACGCCCATGCCGCCGAGGCTCGCGAAGTAGAGCAGGCGATTGTTCGGTATCGCAGTGCACGCAGGGATGAGCGCGAAGAGGGTGCCCGTGGCCCAGAAGCGCGCCACGCGATCGAAGCGCACGATGGCCCAGGAGGCGACGGCGAGGAACACCGTGAAGGAGACAGACCCGAGCACCGCGAGGACCGCCAGATGGTGCGTGACGAAGAACACTGCCTCTGCCGGCGGGATCCCGAACGTCCCGAGCAGGAGCAGCGGGATGCGTTCCGGAAGAACGCGAAGAAACACGAGCGGTTCCTGCACGGGGTCGATGTACAGACCGGAACCGGCCGCGCCGAAGCCCAGCCAGTTGTAGACCAGGCGCCAGGCGATCGTCGCGACAAGATATGGCAACAGGGCGCGGACGCGGGACGCGATCGGTGCGTCGTCGAGCACGAGCGCGTGGGCGAGGAAATAGCCCCAGACGCCGAGCGTGATCTCACCGCCGAGCAGGCCGAGGAGCAGGCATGGGACGCCGAGGAGCGCGGGGCGCGCGGAGCGCTCCTGCCGGCTCTTCACGTAGAACAGAAGCGAGGCGGTCCCGAAGAAGGCGCCGACCACCGCGTTGCGATTCGCGATCCAGCCCACCGGCATCCCGTGGACGTGATCGACGGCGAACGCGAAGGCCGTCGACGCGCTCATTATCCCGACGCCCATGACCCTGCGGTAGAGCAGCGTGGCGACGTACACGGCACCCGCGAGCCACAGCGCGCTGTGCAGATGCATGAGAAACGGGCTCTCCGGAAAGAGCAGGTAGTCGAGCCGGTGCGTCAACGACGTGACGGGGCGCAGGAACGCGACACGCAGGTTCTCGTTCGTCCACCACGGCGCGAAGCCGTCCTCCATCAGCCGATGCGTCAACCGCGGGACGCCGGGGATGATGGTGAAGAACGACAAGTACGATGGACAGATTTCCTTCGAGCCCGGCAGCTCTAGACCGCAATAGCGGTGCAGGAAGTCGTCGAGATTCAGACCTACGAAGAACGACGGTGAGACGAGCGCTACCGTCAGGAGCCCGAGATAGAGCGGCAGCCGCGGAGAGACGAGGAGCTCGGCGAGGGCGAGGCCGATTCGGCGTTTGAGCGACATTCTCTAGAGAACTGGGAGCATCCTATCTATCACGTCGCTGCACGCGCCGAGAAGCGCACGGCGGCGAGCCAATGCCGCCTCCGACACGATGGCGTGTTCGGATCTTGCACAGCCAACAAACAGCGAACAATCCGCGACCAGCCAAGCCGCGACGCGACGCTGGTGGGAGGAAGCGCTGCGCTTCCGTGTGCCGTCGTGAAAACTGGGTTACCCTGGTCCTCGTATGTTCGCGCTACTGAACGAGATTAGCCTGCGACACTGGGTTCGCACGCCGCTGCGTTCGCTCCTGATCATCGTCGGCATCTCGCTCGGCGTCGCGCTCTACGTCTCGACGGAGGCCGCCGCGCGTTCGATGTTCGGGGCCTTCAACGAGCTCGTCGCGCGGGTTTCGGCGCGCGCGGATCTGACCGTCGAGGACGACGGCGCCGGCGTGTCGAGCGACATGCTCGGTGACGTCGCGGAGGTGCAAGGAGTCGAGCACGCGGCCGCGACGCTGGAGCTCACCACGCAGGCGCCGGCCTACGGCGAATCGATCCTCGTGCTCGGGGTGGATCTGCTGGGCGATCTGCACTTTTTGCCGTTCAACGTGACGGAGGGCGAGTCGCGGGTCGTCGAGGATCCGCTCGCCTTCGTCAACGACCCGCTTGCGATCCTGGTCGCCCGGCACTTCGCAAATCGCCATGGGCTGAAGAAGGGCAGCTCGTTGACTCTCCTGACGGCCGACGGGCCGAAGGATTTCCACGTGCGCGGCATCCTGGAGGATTCCGGTCCCGCCGCGTCGTTTGGCGGCCAGGTGATCGTGATGTTCCTCGACGCCGCGCAGGTTTCCTTCTCACGAGGCATTTCCGTCGATCGTATCGACGTCGCCGTGGCGCCAGGCGTTCGCAGCTCCGAGGTGAGGGAGCGCCTGCTGAAGAAGCTCGGGCCGGGGCTCTCGGTGGAGAATCCCGACAGGCTCGGGACCCGTCTGCGCGAGCTGGTGCTCCCGGTGCACTCGGCGCTGGCCTTGACGGAGTTCGTCGCGCTGCTCGTGGGAATCTTCCTCGTGTATAACGCCGTCGGGATCGCCGTCGTGCAGAGGAGCCGCGAGATCGGCGTGCTCCGAGCGCTCGGCGTCACGCGGGGGCGCACCGTACGGCTGCTCTGCCTGGAAGCGGCCGCTCTCTCTCTGCCCGCCGTCGCCCTCGGGCTCCTCATCGCTCGCTCGCTCGCCAAATGGGCGACCGTGCAGACGCTGAGGGCCGTGAACCGCATCTACTACTCCGTCGCTCCTGTGAAGCCCGAGATGACGCTCGATCTGGCGGTGCGGGGCTGTGTTGCCGGGCTCGGCATGGCGCTCATCGCGGCCTGGTGGCCCGCGCGCCGCGGCGCATCCGTGGATCCCGCGACAGTGCTTCGCGGGTCGTCGTCTGTGGAGCGTGCGCGGCTTCCGTTCATTCGCCTCCTCGGCGCCGGGCTCGCGTTTCTCGCGCTCTCGACGCTCGGTTCGGTCGGGACGAGCTTCTGGGCCGGGGCGACGGCGCTAACGTGTTCCGTGCTCGGCGCTGCCTTCGCGACACCGGCGCTGGTCGTTGCGACGCGCTCCGTGGCCGTGGGGCTGGTCGAGCGAGTCCTCGGTATCCCCGGTCGCCTGGGCCTCGATTATGTCGAGAGGACGCTCGGTCGGAGCACCGTGAACGTGCTCGCGCTGATGGTGGCAGTGAGCATGAGCGTGTGCGTGGGTGGGTGGCTCACCTCGTTCAAGCACTCGCTCTCGAGCTGGTTCGAACAGCTGAGCACCGCGGAACTCACCGTGACGGCCGGCTCTCCCGTCGTCGATCGCTCTCACTTGCCGATCAGCCAGGAGATCACGCAGCGGATCGCGAAGATGCCCGGCGTGCGCGCCGTGCAGGCGATCCGCGGCTCGAGCCAGCACCTCGGCGGACGTCCGTTCAACCTGATCGGCACCGATACGACCACCTTACTGGCCGAAGCCGCCAAGCGCGGGAAGAGCTGGCCTCTGCTGGAAGGTGCCCCTCTCGGCCCCACGGAGCTCCGCGACGGCCCGAAGATCTTGCTCGCGGAGGCCGCTGCGCACCGTCTCCACTTGAAGGTGGGTGATCACGTCACCTTCCATGCTCGCAAGAAGGACGTGTCGTTCGAAGTGCGCGCCATCATCGTGGACTACTCGTCCTCGAGCGGCAGCGGCGTCATCGACCGCAGCTTCCTCCTGGACTACTGGGGCGACGAGTCGGTGGACGCGGTGAACGTGTTCCTCGCCGACGGCGCCACCGGCGACGCGACCGGCGACGGCATCCGCTCGGCGCTCGGTGCCGGGTTCTTCGTCACTCGCAACGACGACATGCAGCACAACATGGGGGAGATGTTGAATGACGCCTTCTCGTACTCGCGCTCGGTGGAGTGGGTCACCCTGCTCGTCGCCCTTCTCGGCGTCACCGGCACCATGATCGCCGCGGTGCTCGATCGACGCCGCGAGATTGGCGCGCTCCGGGCCATCGGCGCGACGCAGCGCCAGGTCACGACGGCGATCGTGGTCGAGGCGGGGTTCCTCGGCTTCTGCGCCGTGGTCGCCGGCGTGGGCCTCGGGGTCATTCAGTCCACGCTATTTCTGCGGACGCTGCTGCTGAACGACACCGGCTGGCACGTGGACTTCGTCTTTCCGTGGCTCAGCACGGTGCGTATCGCGTCGCTGGCAATCCTGACTTCGATGGTCGCGGGCGGCGTCGCGGCGCTGTCCGCCGCCCGGACCGACGTGGCGGGCAGCGTGGTCTACGAGTAGCAATATCGGCCAGGTCGCCCGGGGACCTCTGGACTTTGGCCTGCCGGCTCCCCGGGGTATCATCCGCGAGATGGCAGGAAGAGGCGGGGGCGCCGCCCCGGAAGGCGCGATCGGGCAGCGTCCCCGTGACGCCTCCTCGTCCGCCGAGGACCAGTACCGAGCACTCGTCCGGAGCTTCCCGAAGAGCGCCGTGATTCTCTTCGACCACGACCTGCGCTTTCTCCTGGTCGACGGGCCCGAGGTAACGGCTACCGGCAATTCGAAGGAGAGGATGGAGGGGCGCACGGCTTACGAGGTGCTGCCGCCCGAGTTCCTGGCGCTCGTCGAGCAGAACATGCGGCGCGTGCTTCGAGGCGAGGAGTATTCCGCGGAGCTCCCTTACGAGGACCGCTACTACCTCTACAACTACGTCCCCGTCCGGGACGACCACGAGAGAGTCGCCTACGGCCTCATCGTCGCCACCAACGTCACCGAACGCCGCGCAATGGAGGCAGCGCTTCGCAAGAGCGAGGAGCGGTTCACGAAGATCTTCCTCGTGGCGCCCGACCCGGTGGCGGTGGTGCGCGCGTCGGACAGCCACGTGATCGAGATCAATCCCGCATTCGTGGAGACGTTCGGGTGGTCCCGCGAGGAGGCCATCGGCGCGACCACGCTCGAGCTCGGGATCTGGGTCGACCGCTCCGACCGCGCGGCTGTCCTCGCGGCCGTGCGGGAGCATGGCAGGGCCGATCGGCTAAGGATGGGTGCGCGCTGCAAGGACGGCGAGGTGAAGGAGGGAAACGTATCGTTCTCGAGCGTGGAGCTCGACGGCGAGTCCTGCATCTTCTTCGTCTTTCGCGACCAGACCGAAGCGATCCGCACCGCTCGCGCCAAGGAGGCCAGCGAGGCCCGCCTGCAGAGCCTCTCGGAGGCGACCTTCGAGGGCATCGCCATCACCCAGGACGGCAAGATCATCGAGCTGAACGATCAGATCGCGAACATGTTCCGCACCACCCGGGAGCGACTGATCGGCAGCAGGGTGATCGACCTGGTGGCGCCCGAGTCAGTCGAGCTGGTGCGACAGAGGATGAGCGAAGGCTCCGACGAGGCGTACGAGCACCTCTGCATCCGAGCCGACGGCAGCCGATTCCCGGTCGAGGTACGCGGTCGCCATTCGACGATCCAGGGGAACCCCGTCCGCGTCACGGCCATCCGCGACATCACGCAGCGCAGAGCGGACGAGGCCGAGCGCGACCGGCTGATCGCGGAGCTCCAAGCGCGCAACTCGGAGATGGAGCAATTCGCCTATACCGTATCGCACGATCTGAAGAGCCCGCTCGTCACCATCAACGGCTTTCTCGGCGCGCTGGAGAGCGACGTGGCGGAGGGAAACCGCGAGCGGGTGCACTCGGACATTTCACGGATCGCGTCGGCCGCCAGCAAGATGATGCGGCTCCTCAACGACGTGCTCGAGCTGTCGCGCGTGGGGCGCGTGACGCACACGAGCGAGCGCGTCGCGCTCGGAGAAGTCGTCTCGGAAGCGCTGGAGCTCGTCTCCGGCGCGGTCGCCGCTCGCCACGCTCGCGTCGTCGTCTCCGATTCCCTGCCCGTCATCTGTGGTAGCAGGGTGCGGCTGCTGCAGGTCGTGCAGAACCTCGTGGAGAACGCCCTGAAATACATGGGCGACCAGGTCGCGCCGCTCGTGGAGTTCGGCACCCGCGACGACCCGGCGAGTGCCGTCCTGTACGTGCGCGACAACGGGATAGGCATCAAGCCCGCGCATGCAGAGCGCGTCTTCGGTCTCTTCGAGAAGCTCAACCCGAACTCCGAGGGCACCGGTGTCGGGCTCGCACTCGTGCGAAGAATTGTCGAATACCATGGCGGCAAGATTTCGGTCGAGTCGGACGGGCTCCAAGGCAGCACCTTCGTACTCGAGTTCCCGAAGGCGACGATCACGAAGGAAGGGGAGGGGACATGACTCATGGGCAGGGCAGCGCAGAACGGCTCGTGCTTCACGTCGAGGACAACGGCGACCACGCGGATCTCGTGAGAAGATGCCTGTCGCGTCATCGTCCCGAGAGCCGCATCGTTCGCGTGGAAGACGGCGAAGCGGCGCTCGAGTACCTGGCGAAGAACGACGACGACGCGCCACGGCCCCTCCTCATCCTGCTCGATCTGCGGCTGCCGAAGATCGACGGTATAGACGTGCTGCGCTCGGTGAAGGGCAACCCCGCCCTCGCCGCGATCCCTGTAGTGATCCTGACGACGAGCGACAGTGAGTCCGATGTTTCGCGCGCTTACGAGCACCACGTGAACAGCTACCTCGTGAAGCCCGACGACTTCGGCCTCCTCGACTCCATGCTGAAGGATCTGGGTGATTACTGGCTGGACTGGAACGTCCAGCCGAGGGAAGATCACTGAGTGAAGGGTCCCGTCGTCCTTCTCGTCGAAGACGACCCGGCCCACGCCGAGCTCGCCCACCGCTCCCTCGGCGGTGTCGAGCTCTCGATCCACGTCGCCGAGACGCTCGCAGCAGCCAGGGAGTGGCTCTCGCGGCGAAACGCGGACGTCGTGCTCTCCGATCTGCGGTTGCCGGACGGTTCAGCGCTCGAGCTGACGGACGTGCCGCTCGTCGTCATGACCAGCCAGGGCGACGAGCAACGCGCCGTCGCGGCGATGAAGGGCGGCGCGCTCGACTACGTCGTCAAATCGCCCGAGATGTACCGGGATCTGCCGGTCATCGTCGAGCGAGCGCTGCGCGCTGCGCGCGCCGAGCAGGACCGGCTGGCCGCCGTGGCGTCGCTTCGCGACAGCGAGGAGCGCTTCCGTCAGCTCGCGGATTCCATCGAGGAGGCCTTCTGGCTGTACGACCTCCGGGAAGCGCGGATGGTCTATACGAACGCCGCCTTCTCGAAGATCTACGGCGTTTCCACGACGCAGGCCTCGGGTAGCGAGGACGCGCGCCTCTCCTCCGTACATCCGGACGACCTCGCGAAGATCGACCGGCGGGAGGAGAGCGCCGTGCGCGGACAGCGAACGCACGAGTTTCGCGTCGTACGGGGCGGGAGGACGACGTGGGTGGAGGAGCGAACCTTCCCGGTCGAGCGCGACGACGGGCTTCCCTTCCGCATCGCCGGGCTCGGTCATGATATCACGCACCGGCGTGAGCTCGAGGCCGCCCTCCGCCAAGCGCACAAGATGCAAGCCGTCGGGCAGCTCGCCGGCGGCGTCGCGCACGACTTCAACAACATGCTGACGGCCATCATGGCCGCGGCCGAGCAGCTCCGCGGGCTCGGCGCTAACGAAGAGCAGCGTGAGCTCTGCGATCTGGTGGTGACGGCGGCCGAGCGTGCGGCGCAGCTGACCCACAAGCTTCTCGCCTTCTCTCGCAAGAGCAAGCTGCTCAACGCACCGGTGGACGTCCACGGCATCATCCACGAAGCCGCCGCGCTGCTCGAGCGCAGCATCGACCGGCGAGTCACCGTCGTCACGAAGGTCCTGGCGTCGCGCCTGACCGTTGTGGGAGACCCGGGTGAGCTGCAGAACGCGATCCTGAACCTGGGGATCAACGCGCGGGACGCGATGCCGAACGGAGGTGAGCTCACGATCTCGACCGGCGTACACGAGCTCGACGAGGCGGCGTGCGCGACGATCCCGTTCGACATCGTGCCCGGTCGCTACGCGCGGATCTCGGTGCGCGACACCGGCACGGGGATCGCCGCGGAGAACCTGCCCCGCGTCTTCGAGCCGTTCTTCACGACGAAGCCGGTGGGACAGGGGACGGGCCTCGGGCTCGCTGCGGTCTACGGTACGGTCGTGGAACATGGGGGCGCTGTCACGGTGTACAGCGACGTCGGGCGCGGCACGGTGTTTCACCTTTACCTCCCCATCTCCGAAGCCGCGCCGCTACCGAAGTCGCCGCCGTCGAAGGCGCCGCGGGGCAACGGGCTCATCCTTCTGGTCGACGACGAGCCGCTCGTGATGAGCGTGGGCAAGCGCCTGCTCGAGAGCCTCGGCTACGAGGTCGTCGTGGCAAAAGACGGCGCTGCGGGCGTGCGCGCGTTCCGTGACTACCATACGCGGCTGGTCGCCGTGCTCTGCGACCTCGTGATGCCGGTGATGTCGGGTGGCGACGCGAGCGCCGAGATGCGTCGCATCGATCCCTCCGTTCCCGTCGTCATCTGCAGCGGCTTTCCCCGCGACGACCGCGCCGGCGACGTCGAACCAGCGGCGCAGCCGTTCCTCGCGAAGCCGTTCCACCTCGCAGATCTCGCGTCAGTGCTGTCACGCGTCGCGCGACGGGTGCCCAACGCGCGACGCGACGTCGAATAGGGTCGCCCGCGCCTCCGGCGTTCTCGTGGTGCCAGCGCCCGCCTGGGTCTAGGTGGCGCTGGTGGAGGAGAGCCCGGTGAGATGCTCCACCAGCGTGGAGAGCTCGGGGGGCCCTTCGTTCAGGTGAAAGCGGATCGACCGCTCGCTGCCCGGATCGCCGACACGGAGGACGTGCACGAAGTCCCACGGCTTCGGGTGTGCCTTCAAGAAATCCTTGTTCCAGGCGGCACTCGGCAGCCGCTTGAGGTCACGGTCGATGGGCTCGGCGTCCTTCACCGGAAGGCGAGCCGTATCGATGGCGATTGTCTGTTTACCGGCCGGGCCGGTGAAGCCACCCGTGACCTCGAGTACGACTCTCACGTCACACGACCTTCACCTTTCGCCACGCGGCATCGACCGCGGTGTGCTCCTTCGCACCGAAGAGATGCGACGCGGCGTCGCTCGTGGCCTTCGCGGCATCGGCGAATGTGGCGTCCGAACCGAGCAACGGCAAGGCCGCGTACCAGATCTTGGCGGCCTTTTCCCACGAGTTTCCGCCGAGCGCCATGGCGGCGAGATAGAAGGCATGGTTCGGAATGCCGGAATTCGTGTGGACATCGCCACCCTCCACGTACCCGGCCATCGTCGCGGGCTGATCGTCCCCTTCCCAGGTCGCGGACTGGTCGCCCGGCGACTTCATGGACCGAAGCGCCTTTCCGACTCCCGGCCCCATGATGCCTTGTCCGATCAGCCAGTCGGCGTCCCCGACGCTCTGCTTGTGGCTCCACTGCTTCACGACGCTGCCGAACACGTCGGAGATAGATTCGTTCAGCGCGCCGCTCTGATCGACGTAGTCGAGGCCGCCAGGTGTCGAGTACTGGGTCACGCCGTGCGTCAGCTCGTGCGCGACGACGTCGATGGCACCGGTGAAGCCGAGGAAGGTCTTGCCGTCGCCATCCCCGTACGTCATCTCGGCGCCGTCCCAGAACGCGTTGTTGAACCCCCGCCCGAAGTGCACGAACGAATCGAGACGCATGCCCTTGTTGTCCACCGAGTTGCGGTTCAAGACGGTGCGATAGAAATCGTAGGTCGTCCCCGCCGATTCATAGGCCTGATTCACCGAGGCGTCCTTCACCGGCGCGCCGCCCTCGCTGAGCACCAGCTGGCCACGCGGTGGCGAAGCCTGCTTGTGGCGGCAATCGTAGATGCTGCGGCGCTTTTCGCCCACGACGTTGGTGAGCATCATCATCGCCCGTACGGTGCGATGACCCCGGAGGTATTCGGAGAGGAGAGCACTGTCGAGCAGCTTGCTGCGCTCGGCGCCCTGGGCCTTGTCGGCGAGGTGACGCAGCAATCGCGCCGGTACGATGAAACACGTGCAAATTCGATCGTCCATGATTCCTCCGTAACGCGGGTGGAAGACCCGGCCTTCCCCGGCCTTCGAAACCCTCGCTCACGATACGATACTCCCTCACAGTAAGGGACGAACCGTTTTGTGCCGTGGCACCAGGGGCGATACGACTGCACCCCCCCGCCGTGCTTTCATGCGCATCGGGGTCACACCATGGCAACTTTATTTACTGCGTGCGGCCTGGGCGCCAACCTTCGCCGCCCGGCAACTATTCCGCGCACTCGCACTCACCTTCGGCGCTTCGGCGGCGCTCCGCGTCGCTTTCGTTCGACGCGAGCCTCCGTGGTTGCCGTGTCCTTCTCTGTCCCGAGCCGATTCGCGAGGTGGGTGAGGACGAGTCCCAGCGATTCGCGCGTCTTTGCCTCCGCGCTCACGGAATCCCCTGCGACGAT
>CAYUAW010000129.1:0-3061 GCA_964442485.1 uncultured Polyangiaceae bacterium | reverse complement strand
CCCGGCGCGAAGTGCCCGAGGAGGATCTCGCGGGCCAGCTGCTCGAATACCTGATCGGCGAGCGACTGGTTCCGGACCACGCAGAGCGGCATGGAGCCACCGGTACCACGACCGAGCCTACGCGCTCAGCGCAGCTTTCCAGGGAGCGCGGTCAAAGGGGCGCCGCGCAGCAGGATGGCTCGATCGTCTGCCGGAACGCCTGCTTCCCTTCATGCGACGGGGAGCGCCAGAGAATCGTCGCACCGGGCAATCCCGGTGACGCCTACGGTCCCGGCGACTAGCCGGACGACGTCGGTTCGACGGCTTTGGCTCGATCGGTGAGTGGGCCCGGCTTGCGGTGTCCGGGTGGACGTCCGAGCATCTTGGTCGTCCGGGTGCTGTGACGCGACGCAATGCGGCGCATGCGCGGCGGACGTCCGGCTCGCCTCCACCCTTCGAGTGTCCATGCGCCGTGCATTTCTCGCCGCATCACTTCTCGCGCTCACGGGCGCGTGCTCTGGACAAGACGAGCACGCCACTTCGGAGGGCGTCGCGACCGTGCAGCAAGCGCTCGAGGCGTCGCTCGTGTCCGACGGAGATACGGCGAACGTGATCGTGAACCTTCGTCCGGCGCCGCCCGGCGCGTCGTTCGCGGAGCGGCGCCGCCATCATCACCGCCTCCAGGACGGCATCCTGGCCCAGTACGGCGACGGTTTCGTTCTGTCGCGCCGATTCGAGCACGTGCCGGCCATCGCGGGCGTCATCACCCGCGCGACGCTCGACCGGCTGCGAGGCGACCCGAACGTGTCTTACATCCAGCTCGACGGCACCGGCAGAGGTCAGCTGAAGGAGGCCGTGCCCGCGATCGGCGCCGACAAGGTACACACCATGTACGGCCTCACGGGGCGCGGCGTACGCGTCGCGATCCTCGACACCGGTGTCGTGACGACGCACCCGGATCTGAAGAGCTCGATCGTCGCCCAGCACTGCTTCACGCAGTTCGACTGCCCGCCTCTTCACGCGTCGGAGGGCACGAGCGCCGAAGACGACCACGGTCACGGCAGCAACGTCGCGGGGATCATCACGTCGGACGGCGTGGTGGCGCCGCCGGGTTTCGCTCCGAACGCCGACATCGTCGCCGTGAAGGTAGACGACGCCAACGACTCGGGGCGAATCTCGGACTGGGTCGCCGGCCTCGACTGGGTCTACGACAACCTGTCGATGCTCGGCGTGAAGGTCGTCAATCTCAGCATCTGCAGCACTCAGCTCTACTCCGATGCAGCGTCGTGCGATCTCGGTGAGCCGGCGCTCGCGCAGGCGGTGAAGAACCTGATCGCAGCGAACGTGACGATCTTCTCGGCTTCCGGCAACAACGGTTCGACGACCCAGACGTCGGCGCCCGCATGCAACACCGGGGTCATCGCGGTCGGCGCCACGTACGATTCCGCAGTGGGCCATCAGCCCCCGAACGCGGCCACCTATGGCGCACTCTCGTCCGCGTTTGCCAACTGCGGCGATGCGACGACCGCGTTCGACCAGATCACCTGCTTCACCAACAGCAACAAGCGCCTCGATCTGGTTGCTCCCGGTGCGCCCATGCTCTCCGATTCATTGGGTGGCAAGACGGAGACGTACTGGGGAACGTCGCAAGCGTCTCCGGTTGGCGCCGGCGTAGCAGCGCTCATGCTCGAGTGCGATCCGACGCTCACACCCGCCGAGATCGCGCACGCGATGACGAGCACGGGAGTGCCGAGGATGGATCCCAAGAACGGACTCACCTTTCCGTCGTTGCGTGCGCTCGACGCCGTTCGCGCTGTGTGCTCTTTCGCGGACGCGGGTGCGGCGGGCGCCGGTGGCAGCGCCGGGGCCGCCGGCGCGGGCGGGGTAGGAGGCGTCGGAGCAGGAGGAACGGCGTCGAGCGGCGGAGTCGCGCAGGGCGGCAGCGTCTCGGCGGGCGGTGCGCTCGCCGCCTCCGGTGCGATGACGGGTGTCGGAGGGGCCACGGTGCCACCCGCGGCAGGTGGCGCACTGGGTCTCGGCTCTGCTGGCGTTCCCGGCACCGCCGGCTCCGCGCCGCTCGTGGCGGCCGGCGGCGCATCCGCGGCAGGTTCTTCTGGCAGCGGCGCGGGAACGAGCGCAAGCGCCAGCTGCGGCTGCGCCGTTCCGCGGCGCTCGCGTGGACTCGGCGGCATGGGTCTCGTCGCGATACTCTTTGCCGTAGTCGTCGGGCGGCGGTCGCGGCGGCGCACTTCGGCGGTCGGTCCCCTGCCGCACGTACGCATGCAGGATTCGTAACCGACGCGACAGCCGGGCCGGCGTTCTGGGTCCTGGGTAGGGTCGAAGCCGGGGTAGAACCGGGGTCTTCCGGGATGCTCGGAGAGAAGGAAGACGCCGATGAAGAAGCTCGTGATCACGGTCGCGCTCGCCGCGGCGAGTGCCGGTGGGATCTGCACGCTGCACGCAGCGCCGAAGGCCGCTGCGCCCGCAGCCGCCGACACCACCGCGATGCGACTGTCGCGCATCGTCCTCTCACGCGAGACGTACAGGGACATGATGCGTCAGACGACGCAAGGCATCATCGCTGGCGCAGAGAGTCAGGGGCAGGTGTTGCCGAAGGACGCCAGGGAGAAGCTCGAGCTCGTGACGACGGAGGCGCTTCCTTACGAGGAGTTGCTGCAGTTCACCGCCGACGTTTACGGAGCCCGTTTCTCGGAGAAGGAGCTCCAGGACATCGTCGATTTCTACAAGACCCCAACGGGCATCAAGCTGGTGAAGGAGCTCCCCGGCATCACGAAGGACGCTACCCTGAAGGTCGGGACCCTCATGCCGCAGCGAATGCCGGCGCTCCTGAAGAAGCACGGGCTCGCGAAGTGACGTTCGTTGAAGGTCCCGAGGCGCGCCTGTAGTCTCGCGTCGCGAGCGTAGCCGTGTCGACACTCGATCCCCCTCACGGCTCCAGCACGGCCCCCGGGCTGCCCCGGCTTCTCGTCGAGGCGCTCGTGTGCGTGGCGTTCTTCGTGTCGGGCGCGTCGGCCTTGACGTTCGAGACGCTGTGGTTCAATCGCGCCGGTCTCTCGTTCGG
>CAYUAW010000128.1:15596-17473 GCA_964442485.1 uncultured Polyangiaceae bacterium | reverse complement strand
GGGGAACTCGCCGACGGTCGAGGGCTCGAACCAGAGCTCGGTGTAGCGACCGGGCACGACGTCTTCCTTCGTGCGGAAGCCGGGGAGCCCGAAGCTGTGCACGACGTCGACGGAGGTCATGATGACGCGGACCTTCTGCCCGACAGGAACGTGGAGGACGTCATCCGTGTAGCCGTTCGGGTAGTCGAAGAGCCACTTCCACTTCTGCCCGGTGACGTGGATCTCGTAGGCGTCCTTCGGCGTCGTGCGAAGCGCGACGAACCCCTGGAAGCCCCAGGCGAACATGGCGAGCATCACCGGGAGCGGCGCGATCGACCAGAGGAGCTCGAGACCCGTGTGGTGGTCGGTGCTGCCGACGGGCTTCTCGTGACGTGACTTCGCGCGATATTTCAGCACGAAGTAGACCATGAGAAACATCAGGGCCAGCGTGCAGATGACGCTCACCCACATGATGTAGTCGAAGAGCGGATCGACGTGCTGCGCGGTGTTGGTGGAGCCGGACTGCGGCAGCCAGAAATAGGGCGAGTCACCGAGCTTCGGAACGTTGCTCGGCTCGTCCGCGGCGAGGAGGAGGGTGGCGAGGTTCGTCATGATTTGGAGCTCCCGGAAGAGCCGTCATTGCCGGCGGAGGGAAGCTGCTTCTTTCGCTTGCGAGATTCTGCGACGAAAAACGACGTGAGGAAGCCGCCGAGGAGCGTTGCGCCGAGGCCACTCGAGACGCGCATGATGTTCATGGCGACCGGGGCGTAGTTGCCTTCCTTGGCGTCGTAATGGAAACAGTAGAGGACGAGCTGATCGATGCTCGAGCCGATCTTCCCCTCGCCTGCTTCGACCAGCGAGAGGCGCATCGTCTTCGGGTGATACTCGATGCCGTAGAGGTAGCGCGCGATCTTGCCCTCGGGGGAGAGCACCATGATCGCGGCCGGGTGCACGTATTCGTTTCGCGCCTCGTTGAAGCCGTAGAGAAAGCCGACGGAGTTCGCGACCGACTTGATCGACGCCTCCGTTCCGGTGAGGAAATGCCAGCCCGCGTTGGCCGATTCGCGACCGTACTGGCGCAGGTACCGAGCCTTCGCCTCGCCGGCCTGCTTCGGCGTCTCCGTCGGGTCGAGCACGACCGTGACGATCTTGAATTCGCCCCCCGCGGTCCAGTCGAGCTGCTTCAGCGACGCGACGAGGGCGTTCAGCTCGAGCCCGCAGAGCATGGGGCAACGCGAGTAGTTCAGCGTCAGGATGACGGGGTGCTTTCCGTCCAGGAAGTCCCCGAGCTTCACCGACTTGCCGGTGTCGTCGACGAAGCTTGCGCCTTTCGGCACCACGTCGCCGAGATGCTCCTTCAGGTCGACTCCCTGAAGGCGCGCCGGCAGTGGCTCGGTACGGTCGATCTTCTCCGAACCCAGCACCGGGCGCGACGCCGCGGGCGCCGCCGCGAACAGCACCGCCGATACGGCGAGGACGCCGTTCAGCAGGTGCCAGAGTGTTCGCTTCGGAGTCATCGACGGATGAAACGCTCTACTTGGGGGCCAGAGCCGGGGTCACCGGGGCGCCGCTGGGGGCGTCGACTTTGCCACCCGCTGGAGCTGAGTGCTTGCCGGGCTTTCCTTTTTCCTTCTCCGGAGCGACCGCAGGTGGCGCCGCGGAGTCGGCGGGAGCCGTGGTCGTCGGCGCTGCCGTCTCGGCTGCGGGCGGTGCCACGGTGGCGAGGTACGGGTCGCGCGCGATGTCGCGCTGCACGAGGTCCATCGCGCGGTCGATCGGCAGGACCACCTGGCCCTTCGCCTTGTCTCCCCAGGCGATCGGCCCTTCGAGCTTGGCCCGCTGTTCGGCCTTGAGCCGCTTCACCGTGCCGAGGTTCGCGTACGTCCCCGTCTCGAGAC
>CAYUAW010000128.1:1611-15496 GCA_964442485.1 uncultured Polyangiaceae bacterium | reverse complement strand
TCGGCCTTGAGCCGCTTCACCGTGCCGAGGTTCGCGTACGTCCCCGTCTCGAGACCGTAGGTCGTCGATTCGGAGCGGACGAGGGCCGTGAGCGCCGCCGCGATGGCGACGACGAGCAAGGCTCCGACGATGGTGATCGTCGCGATGAGACCGACCTCGACGTCGTCGGGCTCCGTTGTTTCTTCGTTGCTGGCTTCTGCGCTCATGGTTGGGCTCAAGGGTTCAGGAAGGCCAGAGAATCGGCGAGACGCGGATCCTTGGTGGGGACGAGGTTCTTGCCCTTCATGCGCATCGCTGCGGCACCGACGAAGATGGCGCTCGCGCCGATCCAGCACAGGAGATCCGCCGGGTGGAACGGGATCGCGTCCTTGCTCAAGCTCGGCATGACGAGCCAGTAGATGTCGACGAACTCTATGATGAGGATCCAGAACGCCCAGAACGCGAGCGTCTTTCGGTTCCGCTTCACGTAGCGCGACATGAGGCCGAAGAAGGGGATCACGAAGTGGCAGGCGAGCAGGGCGCCGGACACGATCTTCCAGTCGCCGTTGAAGCGGTCGTGGAACCAGTGCGTCTCTTCCGGCATGTCCGCGTACCAGATGAGCATGAACTGCGAGAACGCGATGTACGACCAGAAGACGACGCCGAACGCGAACATCATCTTACCGAGGTCGTGATAGTGCTCGCGGTTCACCGAGTGCGTGAGCCGCCCCTTGCCCTGGAGCCACATCAGCGAGATGGCGAGGAGCGAGTAGCCCGACGCGACCGCTCCGGCGAAGTAATAGACGCCGAAGACCGTCGAGTAGAAGTCGGAGTCGACCGACATCAAGAGGTCGATCGAGCAGAAGGTAAGCGTCAGGGCGAACCCGATCATCGAAGGCGCGCTCACGGCCTGCAACGACTTGTTGATCTCGGCGTTGCCCGAGGTGTCCTGATTCATCGACTGCTTCAGGAAGTAGCGCGAGAGCAGGGACCAGAAGCCGAAGTAGAAGACGATCCGGACCATGAAGAAGCCGACGCTCAGGTAGCCCGCCTTGTGCTCGAGCGCGGGGCTCTGCGCGACCTTCGAAGGATCCGACCACTCGTAGATCTCGGACTGCCCGAGGAGGATGGGGATGACGACCGGCAGCGCGAGGAGCGCGAGCACCGACATGTTCGCAGCGATGATCTCCGCGACCCGGCGAACCACGACGCTCCACTTGGCGTTCGTCAGGTGCTGGATGGTGACGAACCAGAGCATCCCGAGCCCGAGGGCGAGGACGTACATGAACGCCACCAGGTACGACGAGGTGAACTGCTTGCCGAGCGGCCCTCCGCCGACGACCACGCCGAGAACCAGCGCGACCACGCCGACGCCGAGCGCCTTCTTGCCGAGATCGGACGCTTCGTCGCCGATCTGGATGTTGTCGTCGAGGTGAACTTCCTTGCCGTGTGCCATCTCGGTCCTCACCCGCCCCTGATGAGCGATTCGCGCTCTTGCTCGGACAGGTCCTTGAGCTCCGCGGCGCGGCTCTTCTGGAGCGCACGCACGTAGAGAATGATCGCCCAGCGATCCTCGGCCGGGATCTGTCGGCCGTAACCGGGCATGTTGCGGACGCCGTTCGTGATCGTGTTGAAAAGCTCCCCGACCGGTATCAGGCGAACCCGCTCTTCCGTCATGTTCGACGGCGGCACCCAGGTGCCCTCCGCGAGGGAGGATGCGCGCTGGTGGACCATGCCGTCGCCTTCTCCGACCTGGCCGTGGCACGGGGTGCAGTAAATGCCGAAGCGCTCACGACCGCGGTCCATGGTCGCCGCGTCGATCTTGATGCCAGCCGGGAAGGTGCGCGCGAAGCTGCCGTTCAGCTTGCCGGCGTACATATGGTCGTCGTCGTGGAGCTCACCCACCGCGACCGTTCCCTCGATCTCGGGGCGATCGGCGCGCTTGTCGGCGAAGAACGTGTTCATCCGCTGCGCCTTGAACTTCTGCTGGAAGTCCATGTCGGGGACGATGTCGAGGCGCGTCCTCTGCGTCTTCGACTCGCGCGCGTACGCGGCAAGCGCGAACGGGATGGTGGACGCGGCCGCGATGATCAGCAGCACGTAGAGGATGCCGCGCGGCATCTCCGCCTCGCTCCCGACGTCCTCCGGAACGTCCTCGACAGCGACGGCGCCGGAGTGCTCGAGCAGGGCGCGCGTGTCGCGCTCGTCGAACGCCGGATCGCTCGCCTGCACCAGGACGTAGAAGCGGTCGTCCGTCGAGCGGGCGAAACGGTCCTTCAGATCCAGCGGATGCGAGGGGAGCGGGAGCTTGTTCAGCGCGAGCATGCCGAACACGGCCGTCAGCGAGGCGAGCAGGACGGTCAGCTCGAACGTGATGGGGATGTTCGCCGGCACGCTCCAGAAGGGCTTGCCGCTGATCAGGAACGGGTAGTCGACGCCGTTCGCCCACCACTGAAAGCCGAGGGCGAGGGCGCAGCCCGTCATGCCGCCGCCGAGGATGAGCCAGGGTAGGATCGTCGGCTTGATGTTCATCGCGCCGTCGATGCCGTGAACGGGGAACGGCGTGAACGTGTCCCAGTCACGGAAGCCTGCGTCCCGGACCTTCTCGGCGCCGTGGATGAGCTTGTCCGGAGTCTCGTACTCGGCGAGGAGTCCGTGCAGCGGGGCGGGCCCGCCGCGGGTTGCCTTCTTGGGCGCGTCGCTCATGGCTCAGTGGCCCCCGTGGGTGTGCGCGTGCTGCGCCTTCACCTCGGCGACGGCGACCATCGGGAGGTAGCGGCAGAACAGGAGGAACAGGGTGAAGAAGAGGCCGAAGCTGCCGGTCAGCGTGAGGAAGTCCCACTTCGTCGGGATGTAGTAGCCCCACGACGACGGGACGAAGTCACGGTGCAGGGATGTCACGATGATCACGAAGCGTTCGAACCACATGCCCACGTTGACGAGCACGTTGATCACCATCATGGCCACGAGGCTCGTCCGGATCCCCTTGAACCAGTAGAGCTGCGGGAAGATCACGTTGCAGGAGACCATCGCCCAGTACGCCCAGGCGTAGGGGCCGAACGCGCGGTTGAAGAAGATGAAGCCTTCGTACGGCGACCCGCCGTACCAGGCGATGAAGAACTCCATCGCGTATGCGTATCCGACCATGGTGCCGGTCGCGAGGATGACCTTGTTCATCGCCTCGAGATGCTTCATCTCGATGACGTCCTTCAGCCCGAAGAACTGACGGGCGGGGACCAGCAGCGTCACCACCATCGCGAACCCGCTGAAGATGGCGCCGGCGACGAAGTAAGGCGGGAAGATCGTCGTGTGCCAGCCGGGGAGCTGCGCCGTCGCGAAGTCGAAAGAAACGACCGAGTGCACGGAGAGCACGAGGGGCGTCGAGAGCGCCGCGAGGATGAGGTAGGCGCGCTCGTAGCGGTGCCACTGGCGGGACGAACCGCGCCAGCCCATCGCGAAGGCGCCGTACACGAACCGTCGCACCGTCGTCGTCGCGCGATCGCGGAGCGACGCGAGGTCCGGGATGAGGCCCACGTACCAGAAGAGCAGCGAGACCGTGAAGTACGTGCCGACCGCGAACACGTCCCAGTCGAGCGGGCTCCGGAACTGGGGCCACATGTTCATCTGGTTCGGGATCGGGAGCATCCAGTACGGCAGCCAGGGGCGGCCGATGTGGATGCCGGGGAAGATGAGCGCGCACATGACGGCGAAGATCGTCATCGCCTCCGCCGCGCGGTTGATCGCGGTGCGCCAGGGCTGGCGCAGGAGGAAGAGGATGGCGCTGATCAGCGTGCCGGCGTGACCGATACCGACCCAGAAGACGAAGTTCGTGATGTCCCAGGCCCAGACGACCGGGTGCATGTTTCCCCAGACGCCGATCCCGGTCCAGAACAGCCAGGCGATCGAGATGCCGAGGATCCCGAGCATCCCGACGGCGATGGTGAAGGCGATGTACCAGCCGATGGGCGGCGTTTTTGCTTCGGCGACGCGAAGCACCGCGTCGGTCAGCTTCGCGATGTCGCTCTCGCCCTTGGGGGGCTGATACCAGCTCTCGTAGTCTGCAGCAGCCATCAGGAAAGCTCCGGATTGGGATTCTTGACGCGCGCGAGGTATTGCAAGCGCGGCCGGACGTTGAGCTCTTCGAGCATCGCGTACGAACGAGGACCGCTCTGTAGCTGTTTCACGCGGCTCTTCGGGTCGTTCAGATCGCCGAAGACGATCGCGCCCGTCGGGCACGTCTGCTGGCACGCGGTGCGGATCTCGCCGTCCTCGACGGCGCGCCGGGCGTTCTTCGCCTTGATCTTGACGTTCTGGATGCGCTGGATGCAGAAGGTGCACTTCTCCATGACGCCGCGGAAGCGGACCGTGACGTCGGGATTGAACATCATCTTCTTGGTCTGGTTCTTCTCGAGCTTCAGCTCCTCGTGGAAGTTGAAGTAGTTGAACCTTCGCACCTTGTACGGGCAGTTGTTCGAGCAGTACCGCGTGCCGATGCAGCGGTTGTAGACCATGTCGTTCAGCCCCTCGCGCGAGTGCATCGTCGCGCCGACGGGGCACACCTGCTCGCAGGGCGCGTGTTCGCACTGGTGGCAGGTGAGCGGCTGATGAACGAGCGACGGATCCTCCGCGTCGCCGCGGAAGTACACGTCGACGCGGATCCACTGCATCTCGCGGCCCATGATGACGCGGGGCCTCCCGACGACCGGGATGTTGTTCTCCGACTGGCAGGCGACGACGCAGGCGTTGCAGCCGATGCACCGATTGAGGTCGATGCTCATGCCCCACTTGTGCTTGTCGTAGACGACCGGCTCTTGCCAGAGGGAGAGCAGCGGCTTGTGCTCGACCTTCTCCTTCTGGAAGTCGGGGTGCTCCTTGTACTCCTCGAGCGTGCCCTCGCGGACCAGCTCCCCCATGCGACGCTGGACTTCGTCACGGCCGATCTTGTCCTTGATCGCGTGCGTCATCTGCGTCATGGCAAGCTTCTTCTTCTCGCCCGTCGGCTGCACGTCGAGACCGCCGCCGAAGAACCCGAGCTCGCTCGAGCGAAGGACGTACGTGTTGACGCCGACGAGCTCGAGGTCACCCGCCGCGACCTCGTCCGCGAAGTTCTCTACCAGGCCGTAGTCGAGGCGGCTGCCGATGCCGACCACGCCGACCGCGGAGCGGCCGTAACCGAGCACCACCCGCACCGAGCCCGGAGCCTGCCCGGGCGCGACGATCGCGGGAACCGTCACGGTTGCGCCGTTGATGGTCAGCTTCACTAGCGTCTGATCATCGATGCCGAGCTCTTTGGCCGTCGCGGGGCCGATGAGCGCCGCGTTGCCCCAGGTGAGCTTCAGCACCGGATCGGGCAGCTCCTGCAGCCAGCCGTTGTTCGCCCAGCGCCCGTCGTAGATCTTCGGGCACGCGGCGAGCGTGAGCTCCAGCTGGCCGTTCGGCACCGCGATGCCGGCCTTCTCGCGCTCCGACAGCGCGATGACGCCGAGCGGCTTCAGCACCGGCTGCACCGGCGCGGTGCCGGAGCCGAGGAGCACGCCGTCGTGCACCATCTTCCGGAAGAGCCGTTCGTCGCCCATGCTGGACGCGAGCGTGCGCTTCACGATGTCGAGCCCTTCCTTCGTGCTGTCGTCGAGGAGCAGCGCGAGGAGCTCGATCACCGACGGACCGCCATAGAGCGGCGCGACGAGCGGCTGCTGGATCCCGACGGTGCCGTCGTACGCGCGCGTGTCGCCCCACGTCTCCAGGTAGTGCGCGAGGGGCACGTGCCACCCGGTCTTCAACGAGGTCTCGTCCTCGTGCAGGCCGGCGCGGATGGTCGTCTTGACCTTGCCGAGCGCCGCCTCGAAGGCGACGTCCGTCGGGGCGTTGAAGACGGGGTTGCCGCCGATGATGACCAGCGTGTCGACGGCGCCTGACGCCATCTCCTTGCCGAGCTGGACGATGGCTTCCTTGTGCGGGAGGCGATCGGCGGTGAAGTCCGGGTAGTACGTCACCGTGGTGCCGATGTTGCCGAGCACCGCGTTCAGCCGATGCGCGAGCGCGTGCACCTCCGGCGGCTGCTGCTCGCCGGCGATGACGATGCTCTTGCCGCGATTCGCGAGGAGCTCCTTCTCGACCGCCGCGAGAAACTTCTGCACCTTCGGGTCGTCGAGGAATGCCGCGGCGGGGCGCGCCTGGGGAGAGCCGAGCTCTGCTGCGGGCGACGCCTTGCCGCTGACGCCCGCGTCGAGCGCGGCCGCGACGGCCTTCACCAGCTCCGAGCGGAGCGGGAGGCGGTGATCGGCGATGCCTCCGGTCATCGAGTAAGCGCTCTCGATGACGTAGAGGCGATTCATCTCGCCCTTGTCGGGCTGACGTCCCTCGATGAACGAGGGTGCGTTCCGGAGCGCCGACCGCTCGGCGCCGAGGAAGTCCGCGTCGAGCGACACGATGGTCGCGGCCTTCTCGAAGACGTAGTTCGGACGATACGCGGCGCCGAACGCGAGCTCGGTCCCGAGCCGGACGTTGTCGGCGGAGATGGGCTCGTACTCGTACCACTTCGCCTGCGGCAGAGCGGCGAGTAGCCGCCGCTTCATATCCGCGACGCTGCGCGACGAGCTCGACTCCGAAAGGATGCGAAGGCCCCTGCCCTGGCTCGCGCGCTGGGCGGCCATCACTTCCTTCGCAGCCTTCAGGAATTCTTCCTTGCTCGACTCGGTGCGCTTGCCGCCCGAATACGTGGCGAAGCCCTTGCTGCGATCGGGGTCGTACAGCTCGAGGATGCTCGCCTGGTGGAAGACGTTGGTCGCGCCGCGGCTGTCGGGGTGATTCGGGTTGCCCTCGATCTTCACCGGGCGGCCCTCGTAGCTCTTCGCGAGCAGACCCGTCGCGAAGCCGCCGATGTCCATCGACGTCGCGAAGTAGCGGGGCTCGCCGGGAATGAGCCCCTCGGGCCTGCGCGTCTCCGGGAGGATGTAGTCCTGCTCCCAGCGGCAGCCCGTGGTGAGCCCCGCGAATGCGAGCGACGCCCCCATGATCTGCATGAAGCGACGACGCTCTTCGGAGGTCGGCGGTAGCTCGGAGACAGGCTCGGCGAACTCGTGCTCGATGAACTGCTCGAACTCGGGGCTGCCCTCGAGCTCCGCAAGGCTGCGCCAGTAGCTAGGCTTCTCGGGTTTATTCGTTACCGATGACATGTGGAGCAGTCGGTCGGGGGGTGGAGGTTGTTCTTCTCGGCGAGCTTCTTGCCGTACTCGACGGGGTCTTCGCCGTTGGGCTGGGTCCAGGCCATGTTCGTGACTTCCTCGGGCGGCCTAAGGTTCTTGTAAGGGTCGCGGTGGCATTCGAGGCACCAGCCCATGCTGAGCGGCGCGTACTGGAAGACCTCCGGCATCTGGTCGACGCGGCCGTGGCAGGTGACGCATCCCACGCCGCGCGTCACGTGCGCGCTGTGGTTGAAGTAGACGTAGTCGGGGAGGTCGTGGACCTTCTTCCACTCCACCGCGGAGCCCGTCTGGAAGCTCGTGCGGATCGGCTCGAGCTTCGCGCTCTTCGTCCTGACTCGCGCGTGGCAGTTCATGCACGTCTCCGTCGGAGGGACGGCGGCCATCGCCGCGCGCTCGACGGTGGTGTGGCAGTACCGGCAATCGATGCCGAGCTCGCCTGCGTGGAGGGCGTGGCTGTACGGCACTGGCTGCTTCGGCTGAAAGCCGACGTCGGTCGTCTTCGGCGACGCTCCGTACCAGATCAGGAAGACCAGGTAGACGGGCGCCGCCAGCAGGACCGAGCCGAGGAGCGGCACTGTCTTGTTCGCCCAGAGAGGGAATACGAATCGCTTCATTTCAAGAGCTCGCGACTACGTTGCGGGCCATCTCCGTAAGGGCAGCTGCTCTGCCGTCGATGGCGACGAGACCACGCCCTCTGTTTCGCGACACCCCCCGCGACCGTTCCGGAGTCGAGGGCGGCTCCGATCGGCTCGAACGACGCCCCGTCCCTCGAGCGCGAGAAAGTCGCGATCGGCTGGAACAATACTGGGGCAGTGGAGGTTGACGACATCGTGGGGAGGTGCGGCGGTTCCGCTTTCGGCGAACCGAGCAACTCCGATTCACGCCGGAACACCGACGGAAATCGCGCTGCAATCAGGGGGCTGCGTCGCATCGGACGGGTTACGCCCGGGCGAACGCGACGCCTTAATGACGCCAACCGCCTAAAAAGTAAATGGCGCGTTGGGGTGGGGGCGTAACTAGGCGTAATTCAACGAGACTCGCGTTCTTTAAGCGAGCGCGATCGGCCGCCTAGCCAGCGTTCCAATCGCGAGCGCCCCCGCGGTTACCGTTCGCGTGAAAAAGCACGACGCCCGCGCCGGTGGATGGCGCGGGCGTCGATTCGTGACCTCGGGTCACTCGAGAGAGCGCGGCTCGGTGCCGCGCCCCCTCCCGATCACGTGTCGCGGATCTGCTTCCGGATCTTTCCGATCGCCTGCTCCTGCAGCTGTCGGATGCGCTCGCGGCTCAGGTTGTACTTGTCGCCGATCTCCTTCAACGTGAGCTCGTCTTCATTATCGAGACCGAAACGCCACCGGATGATGCGCGACTCGATCGGCGTGAGCGTTCCGAGCAGACGCCGCACTTCTTCCGCCCAGCGTGAGGCAGCGAGATTGTCGTACGGCGACGTCGGGTTGTCCTCCACCAGGAAGTCGATGAACCGACGTCCGTCCTCGTCGCCCACGGGGCGGTCGAGCGAGAACGGCGTCTCGGCGTAGAGCTCGCGCACCTTCTCGAGCTTCTCGAGCGGCACACCAGTCTCCTTCTCGAGCTCCTCGAGCGACGGCTCGTGCCCGGTGCGCGCGATGATGGTCTGAGTCGCCCGCGCGACGCGGTTGTACGTGTCGAGCATGTGCACGGGGATGCGCACCGCGCGACCCTTGTCCGCCAGAGCGCGGCTGATCGCGTGACGGATCCACCACGACGCATACGTCGAGAAGCGGTAGCCGCGCGTGTGATCGAACCGCTCCACCGCCTTCATCAGGCCGATGTTGCCCTCCTGGATGAGATCGATGAGCGGGAGGCGGCCGCGGTTGTAGCGACGCGCGATGCTCACGACGAGCCGGAGGTTCGCCTTCACGAATCGGTTCTTGGCTTCGCGCTGGATGACATCGGTCACCTTCACGCGATCCATGAAGCGACGGTACGCGGGCGTGGACGCCAGCCCTGCGAGCGCCGCGCCGTCCTCGATGAGATCGAAGTCCGCCGCGGAAGCGACGACGTGATTCGCGTTCGCCATCCAGAGGCGATCGGAGTCCGGCAGACGCACCGACGCGCCGAGACCTCGCGTCAGCTCCGTCCACTCGCGGAGCTGAGCCGCGTTCAGCTTCGAGCGCTGCTTCTTGAACACCTTCAGCAGGCGACGGAGCTCCGGAATCTGAACGAGGTTCGGGCGGTCGGCCTCTGCCATCGTCAGCACGTCCTTCTCGAGCTGAACGATGACCGCTTCCGCGAGCGGCAGATACGCAAGTATCGCTGCCCAGTGATCGACCTCCGCTTCTTCGACGCGCTGCGCAGCCTGCAGCTCTTCGTCGGGACCCATGACCTGATGCGTCGCCATCTCGCGGAAGTACCGCGAGAGCGTCGAGTCACCGGCGACGTCTTCGTGAGCGGCAGCGGGCGCGCTCGACTCGCGCGCTTCGCTCGCACCCGGGGGGACGGAATCGAAGAACGCTCGCTCGTCGCGCGATGGCGCCTCGGACGCCGGCGCGAAACCGGAGGACATCCGGACGGCGCTCTCCTCGCTCGGATCGTCGGCGAGGAAATCGGTGGAGGGTGCTTCGTTGGGCTGGTTCATGGTCTCGTCTCTTGGTTGCCTGGGGCGCGCAGAAGATTGGGCCCGGTCGCGCTTTCGGCCACGGGCTCCGCCCGCGAACGCACTTGTGCGCCTGGCGAGCTTGGACGGGGGCTTGTTGGCGGGTTCGAGCATTGGATTCACCGACGCAGAAGCTTCAAAAGGGCCGCGAAGCAGCGAAAATCAAAGCAAAGTCCGTGCCCCCACCGACAGGCGACACACTTTCCGAGCTCGACGGAGAAACGCGGCCGAGAACTGGGCCGCGACGCGCGGCAACGCGCCGAAAACAGTCGAGGGTGGAATCAGTGTCGAATGCCATCTGTGCCAGGTACGAAAAAAGTGCAAACACCGTCCATCAAGTGTCACCCATCCGTGCAAATGGGTCTGATCAGATGGTCGCCTTTCCTATGTTCGGCCAGGCTGCCTCCGAGTGAAGAGCGCGCGCGGCGTTTGTTGAGATTCGATGAGTTCATTCCAGCCTCGATGTAGTGAGAATCACGAGCGCGAAGCCCCTCGAACCCTCGAGCGAGAGGTTCTGTTCGAGCTTTTTTCGCATCGGCCACTTCTCGCCGTGTTGACGCTCGGCGTCGTCGGCTACTCGGTGGGACACGCCGCACTTGCACTTGCGGCCGGAAGCCTGGCTGCGTCGCTAGGCAATACGTCGGTGGCGCTTCCGAGCTTCGCATGGCTCGGAAATTCAATCGCCGCGGCCTCTTATGTCGGTCTTGTTGCGGCACTCGTCAAGGCCGCCTCTGGCGCGTTCGTTGCCGGCAGCGAGCGGCTCCTCGGTGCGCGCGTCGCGGCCCGGTTACGCACGACGCTGCTGGGTGGGCTGCTGCGAAATGGGCCGAATTTGCCCGCTCCGAGCGCGCTCGCGCAACTCTCGGTTCGGTTACGAGAAGTCGAATCCGCGGTGAGCGCGGGCGTGCTGACGAGCATGCGCGCGGCCTCGCAGCTCGTCCCGCTCGCGGCATGTCTGGTGGTCATTTCGCCGTTGCTCACCGCCTTTGCCGTGCTCGGGGTCACGCCTTTCGCCATTGCCGTGAGCTCGCTCCGCGGGCGCGCGCGGCGGCAGAGCGAGACGCTCCAGAGCGAGCTCGAAGCCCTCGAATGCGGGCTCGACGAGCTCGTGTCACATGCAGATTTATTCAGGGCCTACGGGGCCGGCGAACGCGTCATTCGAGCCGTGGAAAGGGCCGGAATGCGCGCGGGAGCGTCCGCCTGTCGTGCCGACGTGGGCCGCGCGCTGCTCTCCGGCGGCAACGAGGTCATGGCGGCGCTCGCGATCGTGGTCGGCGTGGCCGTTTGTGCGCAACTGGGGCTGACCAGCTCCGCATCTGCGCTACTTCCCTTCTCGGCGGTCGTGTTCATGGCGTACCGGCCGCTGCGCGACCTGGGGGACGCACGTGCCTGGCTTGCGCGCGGCAACGTCGCGCTCGAAGCCGTTCGTCCGGCCTCGTCGGGCACGGCACCGGGCGACGTGGCAGCGCCCCGCGCGCGTTCGCCTCGCGCTCCGCTGCTGGAGCTCATCGACGTCGGCGCGACGAGCCGGGGCCCGACGACGCGGCTCGTGGCGGGCCCGGGAGAGATCGTATGTGTCGTCGGGCCCACCGGCGCCGGCAAGACGACGCTTTTCCGCGTGCTGCTCGGGTTCGAGCCGGGGCGCGGTGCGGTGGTGCTCGATGGCGCCGAGCTCGGGGCGTCGCCGGCGGGGCCGGCGTATCGCCCGTTCGCCTGGGTTCCGCAGGAAGCCCCGCTCGTCACCGGGAGCGTCACGGAGAACATCCTGCTCGTCGGCGGCGACGAGGACGAGGCTCGCGCCGCGCTGCGGCTCATCGGAGCAGACGCGCTGGCAGACCTGCCCGCAGACACCGTGGTGGGCCCCGGCGGACGTCCGCTTTCCGGAGGAGAGCGACGCCAGGTCGCGCTCTGCCGTGCGCTCGTCAGCGGCTTGCCCGTCTTGCTGCTCGACGAACCGACGGAAGGGCTCGACGCCGCGGCGGCAGCGTCCGTGTGCCGCGCCATCGCGAACCTCCGCGGGGCGCGCACTGTGCTGGTCGCGACGCACCGCGAGGACGTCGCCCGTATCGCCGATCGCGTCGTTCGGCTCGGCGCGACGGAGAGCGCTGCAGCCGCGGAGTGAGGGCTCAGAACGTCGCGAGAAAGCGCGGATCGTTCTCGAACAGGATCCGTATATCTGGAATGCCGTAGCGGATCATCGCGAGCCGCTCGACGCCGAGACCGAAGGCGAAGCCCGTGTAGCGCTCGGGGTCGATCCCGCAATGCGTGAAGACGTCCGGGTGAATCATCCCCGAGCCGAGCACCTCGAGCCAGCGCGTGCCCTTGCACACGCGGCAGCTCTTACGAGTCTGCTCGGTGCAGAACACACATTCGATGTCGACCTCCGCGCCCGGCTCGACGAAAGGGAAGTAGCTCGGCCGGAAACGGACACCTACCGAGTAACCGTACAGCCGCTCCGCGAACGCGGTGAGCACGCCTTTCAGCTCCGCGAACGAGACGCGCTCGTTCACGAGGAACCCCTCGATCTGATGGAACATCGGGGAATGTGTGCTGTCGTCGTCGCCGCGTCGGTAAACGACGCCCCCGCTGACGACGGCCATCGGGGGCTTCCGGGTGCTCATCTCCCGGACCTGGACGTTGCTCGTGTGCGTTCGCAGCAGGGTGCGAGCCGGGGCAGCGCCAGTGACCTTGACCCAGAAGCTGTCCTGCATGTCCATTGCCGGGTGATCCGGCGGGAAGGCGAGCTTCGTGAAGTTGTTCGTATCGAGCTCGACCTCGGGCCCCCATGCCACCACGAATCCGAGTGACTGGAAGATGTCGAGGATCTCGAGACGCACCTGGGTCAACGGATGCAAATGCCCACGGGGCGCCGGCCGTCTCCCTGGCAAGGTGAGATCGTAGGGCCGCGCGTGCAGCTCGGCTTCCCGAGCGGCTCGGTGTAGCGCGAGCAGCCGTGCGTCGAAGGCCTGCTCGATTTCGGCCTTGGCGCCGTTGACTCGTTCGCCGACCGTCTTGCGCTCGTTCGGGGGCACCTCGGCGAGCCGCCGGAGCACCGTCGTGAGCTCGCCCTTCTTCCCGAGCGCCTGCGCCTTCAGCGCCCGAAGCTCCTGCTCGTTCGCCGCCCGAGCAAACCCCTCCCGGAGCCGCTCGGAGAGCCCGCGAAGACCAGAGTCGATATCGGCAACGACGTCGGACATGGCGCGGGACTATAGCCACGAAGCCGCTGGGCGGCAGAGGCAGCACATCGCGGCAAGCTGCGATGCCGCCGCGGACGCGCGAGCGTCGAAAGCCGCGGTCGAGCGGGAGCGTTGCGGGCTCGAGCGGGAGCGTTGCGGGCTCGAGCGGGAGCGTTGCGGGCTCGAGCGGCGTTGCGCCCGCAACTCACTGCGAATTGACGGTTCGCGATATCCGGCCGCCGTCGCCGCTGCGCGCCACCGCGGGTTCTCGCGGAAAAGTTTGCGAGGCACGAAGCTTGGTGCCTCGCAATTTCCGGCAGCAATACCCGTGCGATGAAGGTTCCGATCGAACTTCCGGCGGCGACCGTGGCGCCGCGAGGAGCGTGGCCCTATGTTTGGAGGCGATGTCCGAACCCAGCGTCGTTCTCTTCGACGGGGTCTGCAACGTTTGCAATGCGTCGGTGAACTTCATCATCGACCGGGACCCCGAGGGGCGTTTCAAGTTCGCTTCCCTGCAATCCCCTGAAGGCCGGGCCCTGGCGGAGCCCCTCGGCATCGATTGCTCGGACCCGAGCACCATGGCGGTGATCGAGCCGGACGGGACGGCGTACACGGCGAGCGCCGCATGGCTACGCATCATGCGGCAGCTTCGAGCTCCGTGGCCCCTCGCCTGCGTCGCCGCGGTCGTGCCACGCATCCTGCGCGACGCGGTCTACCGTTACTTCGTGGCGAACCGCTATCGGTGGTTCGGCCGTACCGAGCAATGCCGTGTTCCGACTCCGGAAATCCGGAGCCGGTTTCTTTCGGCCTGACGGCGCGGCCGGCGACCGGCGCGCCGCTCTCGCTACTTCGCCGCGGCGGGAACGAGCTCGGCGAGCTTCTTGAACGCCGGG
>CAYUAW010000128.1:0-1511 GCA_964442485.1 uncultured Polyangiaceae bacterium | reverse complement strand
CTCTCGCTACTTCGCCGCGGCGGGAACGAGCTCGGCGAGCTTCTTGAACGCCGGGGGGTCGTTCACGGCGAGGTCGGCCAGCACCTTGCGGTCGAGATCCACGCCGGCCTTCGCAAGCGCGGCCATGAACCGCGAGTAAGTGGTCCCGACCTCACGGCACGCCGCGTTGATGCGGACGATCCAGAGGCTCCGGAAGTCGCGCTTGCGGAGCTTCCGGCTCGTGTACTGGTATTCCCAGGCCTTGCGGAGCGTCTTGACGGCCTCGCGGTAGCGGCTGTGCCGGCTCCCGTAAAAGCCCTTCGTCTCCTTCAGCACCGCCTTGTGGCGACGGCGGGGTCCTGGTCCTCGTTTTACGCGCGGCATCTCTTCGTGTCCTCTGATCCTGTAGACGTCGTTCAGCCGTAAGGGAGCATTAGCTTCACGCGCTTCTGGAACGACGCGTCGACCATGTCGTTGTCCCGGAGCCGACGGCGGCGCTTGCGGCTCTTGCCGATCATGTTGTGCTGCGCGCCACCCTTCGGCCGGCGAATGCGACCACTGCCAGTGACCTTGAAGCGCTTTGCAGCAGCGCGGTTCGTCTTCATCTTGGACATGGAACGGGCGGCCCTTATGACGGACAAGAACCGGTCCGTCAAGGGCGGGTCATTCGTGTGCACGGGCGTTCAGTCGGCGCCGGCGCCTGACCGGCCTTTTTGCCCGGGCCGTTGCCGTTTCCGGGTCGTTGAGATACGTCGCGGCTTCCTCGGCGTCTCCCTTTCATCCCGCCGAGGTACGAGGTCGCCGGATGCCAAGCTTCGACGCTCCGAAATCGGGTGATGCGATCACCATGTCGGGCAGCACGCTCGTCGTGCCCGATCACCCAATCCTTCCCTTCATCGAAGGCGACGGTACCGGACCGGACATCTGGCGCGCCTCGCAGGCGGTGCTCGATGCCTCGGTCGCGAAGGCGTACGGCGGCAAGAAGAAGATCGCCTGGTACGAGGTGTTTGCCGGCGAGAAGTCGAAGAAGCGATTCGACGACTGGCTCCCGGAAGAGACGATCCAGGCGTACAGGAAGTACCTGGTCGGCATCAAAGGACCACTCACCACCCCGGTGGGCAAGGGCATCCGTTCGCTGAACGTCGCGCTCCGCCAGCAGCTCGATCTCTACGTCTGTCTCCGTCCCGTGCGCTGGTTCAGCGGCGTACCGAGCCCGGTGAAGGCGCCCGGCGACGTCGACATGGTGATCTTCCGCGAGAACACCGAGGACATCTACGCCGGCATCGAGTGGCAGGCGGAGTCGCCCGAGGCGAAGAAGATCATCTCCTTCCTCCAGAAGGAGATGGGCGTGAAGAAGATCCGCTTCCCGGACACGTCGGGCATCGGCATCAAGCCCGTTTCGCGCGAGGGCACCGAGCGCCTCGTGCGCGCCGCCATCGAGTACGCCATTCGCGAGAACCGGAAGAGCGTGAACCTCGTGCACAAGGGCAACATCATGAAGTTCACGGAGGGCGCCTTCCGCGACTGGGGCT
>CAYUAW010000127.1:11532-17490 GCA_964442485.1 uncultured Polyangiaceae bacterium | reverse complement strand
TACGCGTGGCGCGCTCCATGACGATGGCATCCGCGGCGCACATGCTGCGCGCCCCCCGCACGAACTACGGCGTGGCCGCTTGCAGATGCACGACGACGGGAAGGTGATCGGAGTTGCCGCGGTCCTCCACCCAGGCGTTCAGCGGGTCGAAGCCGTGGTCGAACAGGATGTGATCGATGGTCTGCTCGAACTGCCATGCGGGGGGGTTCCGCCAGGTCCCCTGCCCCGGATGATAGAGCGGCAGCGCGTTCCGGTAGCCCTTGCTCTGAAGGAACTCGACGGCGCTGCCGGTGGGCTCTTCGTTGTAGTCGCCGGCGGCGATGGTCGGCATCCCTGGCACGCACTCGGAGGAGAACTTCTCGATCTCCTCGAGATGATCGCTGCTCAGGTTGAAGTAAGAATCCACCTTGGTGGTCTCACCGCGGAAGACGGAGCGCAGATGAAGGTTCAGGAGCTGCACCGGGCCCATCGGCGTATCTGCGATGACATGCCATGACGGATGCTGGCCGATCGGGTCGGCGTGAAAGCCCTGCTCCTGTAGCGAGTAGCGCGAGAGGATGCCGAGCCCGTCGGATCCCAGCGCGGCGTGGAAGAGCATGTTGGGGTATTGCTCCGCGTAGCGCTTGCGGATCACTGTCTCCCATTGAGGCTGGATTTCCTGCAAGCAGATGACGTCCGCGTCGGCCGCCCCGATCGCCTCGACGGTCGCAGGGTCGTCGAAGGCGGCTTGATAGACGTTGAACGTCTGCATCTTGAAATCCCCCATGCCCGGCGTGGCATCACGCGGCTTCAGAGGGGCGGGGCCGCAGGCTGTGAGAAGGAAGCCGACGACGAGGCAGGCACGTCCGAGCATCGCCTAGCTTGTCGTTCCGAGCGGCCACGCGCAAACGTCGCGGCCCGGCTGGCCTCGCGCGCAAAACCTGCGCGCCAAAGGGCGCATGGTCTGCGTACTACCATTCGTAAGCGACGGCCCCGCCGACGTGGATGCGGCGGTTGTAGTAGGCGAACTTCTCCCAGCTCGCCTGGCTCTCCACGCGCAGGACGAACCCGTCCACGAGGGGGATGCTGACTCCCAGCGGCAGACCGAAATCGAGGAACTTTCCCCAGTTCGAGATACGGGGGGCCGTGTAGAGCCAGGCGTCGTCGAAGAGGCGCACCGACCCCGAAAGCGACGCGCCCCCCCACGCGAAACCGAGCTCGAGTCCGGTACCACCGACGAACCGATCCGTCGTGATGACTCTCGCGAGGGCGGCGGCGCCGCCAAGCGCCGACCGCGTATCGAACGCCCCGACGAACGACAGCGACAGCCAGTCCGCCGCACGATCGGTGAACCACAGCTGCCCGTTCCCGTGACCCGATTCGATTACGTAAGGGCGCGGCGAGACGTAGACGCCGCCGCCGCCGACCTCGAAGGTCTTGCCGTTCCGGACGAGCGCCGACGGCGGGCGGAAGTCGGCCAGGGGTGCGCACCCGGTGAGCACGACCGCCACGAGCCCCAGTACAACGAGCCACGTCGGGGGCCAGCGTCGGCGCGTGTCGACTTGGAACCGTTCTAGCAGCACGAAGCCGCCGTCTGCATCAAACGCACCAGATGCGACCACGACGTCACATGGCGTCGGCGGCCCCGGCGTACGCGGTCGGCATCGCGCAGGGAGATCGCCCTGGCGAACGGAATGCGCGAGCGTCGTAACCTCGACGGCTAGAGCTCACGGATCCGCAGCGACGCAGGGCACTTGTCGCGGCAGAGCGGTCAATCGCCGTACTCGTCGTGACGGCGTACCCAGAATGGGCCGCGATCTCCCTCGTCGCGCCCCTTTGGCAAGAGATCGAGGTAGTTGTACGCGGTGTTGAGCAGGTCGATGCCGCGCGCGAATGCCGAGTAGGTCAGGTACACGCCGCCGGTCCCGTCCTTGAAGAAGACGCTGACGCCTTCGCGCTCGGGGGCCCGCGGGTCCTGCACAGTGAAATTGTAGACGGCGCGCTTCTTCGCGACCTCGTCCGGGCTGAAAGCGACGCCGCGGTCGACGTTGAAGTCGGTCCCGCCCGACGAGAGCCAGTCGAAGCTCCAGCCCATGCGCTTCTGGTAGGCCGCGAGCTTCGCGTAGGGCGCGCGCGAGACGGCGACCAGGGTCGCATCACGGTGCTTCAGGTGCACGACGCTGGGATCGAAGCTGTCGGCCCAGAACGAGCAGTGCCGGCACCCGGCGTCCCAGCTCGGATCGAACATGAAGTGATATACGACGAGCTGGCTCCGTCCGTCGAAGAGCTCGGGCAGCGTTCGCGTGCCGCTCCGTCCTTCGAAGGAATAGCCCTTCTCGACCTTCATCCACGGTAGCTCGCGGCGGAGGGCGCCGAGCGCGTCGCGCGCACGCGTGAACTCCTTCTCCTTCACGAGAAGCGCCTTCCGCGCGGCCGTCCATTCTTCTTCAGAAACGATCCGGTGCTCCGTCATGATATCCCCTTTGGTTGGGCCCATGGTGTCATGGTCCCGGGGGGCAGCACCATTGCCGCCACCTCATTCGGGGCACGCACTCTTCGGCATCCCCGCAATCCAGGCCGAAAGAACCTCGACTTCCGCCCTGTTCACGGTTCTGTTCGGCCCCAACGACACCGACGCGCGGCACCTGCGCCTTCACGTCGCCCTACGAAGAGCCCGAGCGCCGATAGCCGCTCCACCGGCACCGACGCGCCGTGCGGCGCGAACGGTCCGAGCTCGTCGGTGTTGCAGCCGGTGAGCACGACGGCTCCCACGAGCGCGCCGAGCGCGCGCAGGACGAGGGTACGCGGCGGCAGGAGCGCGAACGTGAGGAGCGCCGCCGCCACGAGCGACGCGCCACCGCGCACGTGGTTCCAGGCGCACCACTCCGTGAGATAGCGCTGCCAGAGCTGCGCGCCCGCGGCGCTGTCCGGGCTCACTGCCGCGAGTGCGTCGTTGAGCGGTATGTTGAAGACCCGGGTCACGGCGATGGCGCCGAGGACGTAGGCGACCCCGCCGAGAAGACGGTACTTTGCGCCCTCCCCGGAGCCCGTGAACGCGGCGTGCAGCGCGAGGAGCAGACACAGCGCGGCCGTTCCGAAAAGTGCGCCCATGAACCAGCGGTTGATGGCCATGACGTTGATCGCGTTCATGGCGGTGATGCCCTCCCGCGCCGTCAATCGCCCGAGGGCCGGCATCACGAACGTCGAGAAGGCGAAGAACACGCCGGCGTTGAGGCCCGCGCCGAGCGCGGCGATGAACGTCAGAAGCGCGATCATGGCGCAACAACCTGAATTTCTCGCTGATTCCCGATCGAACTCACTGATCGAAGGTGCATGACGATCTCCTTGTTTGCGGTCCGAGGAGAAGCCTGCCCATTGCGTGAATGCACTTCAACAGGCGACAAATCACTCGTTCATTGCATTATTACAATGCACACTCGGCGCCCCCGCCGCTCGAGCGTGGCGAAACACGAGGTCGAAGAAGGCGCGCTAGCGACGGCCGTGTCTTCGTCCCACCCGGGAAGGCTCGCCGAGCCGTTCGACGAGCGCGTCCCACACCGCCTTGACGCGCGGAACGTCGCGGAGAGCGCGATGAGTGACCAGGTACAGGTCGTCGGTCGGCCAACCATGGGCGGCCTCGCGAAGAGCCGGTGCGAGCCGGACGGGGACCAGGCCATAGTGCTCGGCGCTTCCCTCGGGGACCAGCACGACGCCGACGCCCGCGGCTGCCGCCGCGAGCTGAGCGGCGAGGCTGCCAGAGCGAACGCGCGGCTCGGCGACCCGGGCGTTTCGCTCGAGCCAGCGCGCAGGCGGTATGTGAGAAAATGACTCCGACCAGCCGATCCACGGCGCGTCCGTCCAGGCGCGCAGCGTACCGAGCGCGCGAGAGAGCTCCGGCGCCGCGACGACGAGCCAGCGCGCGGTCGCGACCCGCGTCATCACCAGATCGCCACGCGTGGGGCGGACCGTGCGCAGCGCGATATCCGCCTCCCTCCGGGTGAGATCGACGCTGGCCTCGCCCGGTTCGAGCGCGACACGGAGCGATGGGTAGCGCGCGAACAGAGCCCCCAGCATAGGAGCGACGACGACCGCGGCGACGTCCGGAGGGCACGCGAGCCGCACCAGACCCGACACCTCGCGCTCGAAGCTTCCCGCGACGCCGGCGAATCGATTCATCGCCTCCTCGACCTGCTCGGCGACGGGCAGCAGGTCCTCGGCTGCCTTCGTTGCGCTGATCCCGTCGCGACCACGGGCGAAGAGCGTCGTCCCGAGGATCTCCTCGAGTGCGGCGAGCCTCCGGGACACCGTCGAGGCATCGACGGCGAGCGCCTTCGCGGCAGCGCCGACGGTCCGCGCACGCGACAGCGAAAGAAAGAGCCGCGCATCGTCCCAGTTCAGGCCGGCGTTGGGTGCGGGTTGCATGATGTTCCGAGCATACCCGCCAAACCCGAGGCTAGAATGGCGCGAGCCCATGCTGACCATCAATTGCCGTTGCGAGGCCGTGGAGCTCGCGCTCGACGGCGGACCCGTTGCTCAGTTCTACTGCCACTGCGACGATTGTCAGATCGTTCATGGCGCGGCATACGTGCCTGCGGCGATGTGGCCGCGCGAGAAGCTGCGCATCGTGCGCGGCGCACCGAGCAGCTGGGCACTCAGGGCGACGCCGCGTACCACGTGTCGTGAGTGCGGCACGCGTCTATTCGCGTCGCCGCCAGGTGCGCCCGTCCATGGAGTCACGGCGACGCTGCTGCCCCCGGGGTCGTTCCGTCCCGCCTTTCACATGTTCTGTCGCTACGCGGTCCTGCCGGTGAAGGACGACCTTCCACACTACGCCGGCGTCCCCGCGCTCTTCGGTGGCAGCGACACCTGCGTCGACTGGTAGTCGTTGCGTCACGCGTCCTGCGGCTTGTTCCACTACTGCGACATCTTTCGGGCCTGGATGTCGACACTCGCTCTGGCTGCAACTCGACCCTCCAATTGACAGACATTTGCGCTCGATCCGCATGCCGCCAATCGGACGCCAAGAAAAGATGTAGCTCTGCGGAGAATTGCACGAGGGGACGCCGTTCATCATTCTCTCCACCGTCGCTTGGAAAAGGTGGGAACCATGATGATCACTCGCAGCGCGAAGTACGTGACGGTCGCGCTTCTTGCTTCGGCGTGTGCAGCCGAGTCGAGCACCGATCCGTACTTCGGATCACAGCAAGACAACCTCGGCGGGTCGACGACGACGCTCCCTGGCCCGACCAGCCCGACGGCGGAGGCGGGTGCCGCGGGGGTGCCCGCAGGTGGAGCGCCGGCGACGAACCCTGGCGCGGGCGGCGGTCCCTCCACCGTCCCGACTTCCAATCCGCCACCCACGGGTGCAGGAGGGCAGCAGAATCCACCTCCACCCACGATGGGCGGTGCGCCGCCCGTCGGCGCCGGGGGAACGCCACCGGTCGTCGCATCAGGATCGGGAGGCGCGATGCTTCCACCACCAGGCAGCGGCGGCTCCATGGGCGCGGCCGGGGCGCCACCGATGGGGAACTCCGGCAAGTGCACGTTCACGTTCGCGGTGACGACGGTGACCGCACGCGGCTTCTACGGGCCTGCGAACGTTGGTGCCATCTGGATCACGGACTCCTCGAACAAGTTCGTGAAGACGCTGCAGGCGTGGGGGACGATACGCCTCCCGAACGCCGCTGCCTGGGAACAGGCGAGCGGCGGCAACTCGCTCACGGGCGGCGGCAACGTCGTGGACGCGGTGACGTCAGCGACACGCCGCGGGCACGGCATGCTCAACGCGACCTGGAACTGCACCGACGTCTCGAAGAACGCCGTCGCGGACGGTAACTACACCGTCAACGTCATGTTCACGGAGAACGACTCGAGCCCGTTCTTCGGCGCAGGCCCCCAGGCTTCGGTGAAGTTCACGAAATCCGCGGCGGGCGCCGATGTCACGGCCCCGGACACCATGAACTTCACGTCGATGCACGC
>CAYUAW010000127.1:0-11432 GCA_964442485.1 uncultured Polyangiaceae bacterium | reverse complement strand
CAGTGCGACGGTTTTCATGTTTTCCTCCAGTTGATCAGCGCGCTCGCCAGGTGCGAACGCATGGGAATGCGTCCACGACAGCAGGAGTCGTGCCGGCGGTCGTTGACTACCCGGCGAGATAGAAGCGCCGGGTAAAATGGCGTGAAACGATGCCGATACGAGCAGCGATTGGTCACGATGCACAATCGTCGCCGCCCGCCCGCGGTTCCGACACGCGCAACCTTCGCTCAGCCCTCGACCAGCGCCGGGATCGCGTCGCCGAGCTGCTCCATCCGGCGGCTGAGCTCCTGCGCAAGAGATGGGGGTGGCGTCGAGCACGAGCCCCGCGACGCCGTGAGGAGCGCGACACCCGTGATCGCGACCCCTCGTGACGCCGGATGGCTGAGGAGGACCGGATGATAGCCTGCGTCGTTGAGCGCTGGGTCCTCCAATGCGCGCTCCAGACCGAAGCCGGTGAGCGTCTTCGCGTCTTCGAGGTGCAGCGCGAGATATCGCTCCGCCACCCGCGAGGCCTCGGATTCGGAGGCCATGCCGCCCGCGTGCGCCACGCAGATCGGGCCGTCCTCGGTCAGGAGGAAGAGGAAGCCGTCTTCGGCTCCGGTCGACTGCGCGAGGCAGGAGAGGACGCAGCGAGCACGCTCGGACGGGCTATGGCAGGTGTCGAGCATCGAGAGCGCGCGAGAGCTCACGACCTGAGCGAAGTCGTCGCCTGGCGGCGAGACGTCGACCGACGCACCGCCCACCAGCGCTCTGGCGTCGCGAAAGAGCACTCCCAGCTTGGAGGCGAGCGCTGGGTTGGCAGAAGGTACGAACGTGCCCTTGTAGAGGTCCGCGTACCTCTCGAAATCCGCAGCGTCCTTCAGCGACAGCGAGACGCGAGCGCGCGTCTCGTACGCGAGCCCGAGATTCAAACCCGTCGCACCTAGCGCGGTGAATGCGTCGACGACGCCGTCGGCCGTGGCCACAGCCGCCTCTCGCTGTCCGAGCGCGGCCCGGATCAGCGACAGCGGCATGGCGAGGTAGTTCACCACGTAGCCGAGGCCTGCTCGCTCCGCCGCGACCCAGTACGCCTCGCCGAGCGCCATGGCACTCTGGTCGTCACCTGCGTCATGGAGCGCGCGTAGATGAGCGCCTGCCAGGTACGGCCAGATCTGATGATTTCCCGCCTGGACGAGCCCGAGGCCCGCCTGGATCTCCTCGAGCGCGGCGCCCAGGTCGCCACGGATGCGATGGTACTCACCCAGGCCGTAGTGCAAGACGGGCAGCCACCCCGGATAACGGCGACAGAGGGCGTCGATCTCCTCGATGGTCTGCTTGGTACGCGTCAGATCCGACGAGCATGCGTACCCGATGATCTGCCAGATCAGGTGAGTGCCCTCGAAGAACTGGCGTGCGCTGCCCTGTATCCGCAGCAGATCGACGGAGTGCTGGCAGCGAACCGCCTCCCGGGTGTTGCCCTGCCACAGGTGGTAGAGCATCCGGATGTGAACGGCGTTGACCTGATAGAGCGGTTCGACCTCCACCTTCAGCGCCCAGTCGAGGCTCGATGTGAGCCCCATACCCGCCTCGATCATGCCGAGCCCGCTCATCAGCCCAAGGCGCATGTTCACGTGGTGCGACTCGTCGAGGCCGGCGCGATCCGGTTCGGCCGTACGCGCGAGGACCCTCGCATACGCGGCCTGCGCACGCTCCGTACGGCCCGTCATGCGAGCGACCATGCCTTCGATGATCAGCTCGATGACGCCCAGGGCCGGCGACAATGGCACGAACGGCGAGAGCGACGGCAGCTCGAGGCTGCCCGCGATGTCGAGCGCAGAGGTCAGAACTGCCGAGGATTGAATCATGACACGCGCGAGCTGACGGATTGCCGCGCCGGGGTCGAGCACCCGCTCGGGCTCCGCTTTTGCTGCGTGACGCTCGCGCGCGTTGCCAATCGCCGTCATCAGCCGCGCTTGTGGTGCGAGGCCCTCGAGCTTCGCCCATTCCGAGAGGCCGCTCTCGTCGCGCAGCTGCGCGATGAGCGCGGGGAAGTGCACCCGGTCCGTCGTCCCACCAACCGAAACGAGCGCGGCGACCCGGCATCGCAGAAGATAGGCTTCCCTCGCCGGGCGGCAGAGCCGCTCGCACATTCCGATGGCCTCGTCGTAAATGGAGAACCAATTGGACGGCAGCGACTGCAGGAAGTTGAAGAACTCCTCGGCTCGCCGCCGCGGTCCTTCTTCGAGCGCCTGAGATTGCAGAGCGAGGATCTCGACTCCCCGGGCCATCTCCCCGGCGCGGATGAGATGTTCCCCGACCCGAAACTCCTGCCCCGCTCGACGCTCGAAGAGCTGGGAGAGGCGGCGATGCAGCCCGCGTCGGTCTCCTTCGTCCAGGCCCTGCTGCAGCGCGGGAGCCCACGCCTGCTGCGACAGCTCGTAGTGCTCGCCCGCCCGCCGGAATATCTCGGTGCGGACGAGCTCGTCGACACTCTCCATCGACCGAGCTGCGTCACCGTGCAGCGTGAGTGCTCTGCATTCCGCGAAGGTCACGGACAGACCGGGAGACAGCGAGACGGCGCGCGCGAGCTCGAGTGCGCCCTCTTCCAGGGCTTCCACACGGGTGAGGAGCGCCTGCGCCATGTTGGACGGAAGGTCGGCCGCGTCGAACTGCGCAGGGAGCGTCCACGCGCCCACCGAATAGCGTACCAGGCCGCGGTCGAGCAGGTGCTGCGCGAGACGCATCGTGTCGCGGGGGTTGCCTCCGGCGACGTGATGGACGCGGTCGGCGAGCAACCCGAGGTTCGGCGCGTCACCGAAGACGGAGCCGAGTAGTCGCACCGTATCGTCGAGGCTCAGGGTCTCCAGCGTGACCAGTGCTGCATTCTCGGACAGGAGCCTCAGCGCGACGGTCGACGACGCCTTCGACTCGCTATCCACCGCCGCGACGACCGCGATGGCATTCCGGCGCACCTCGTTCGAAAGAAGGGCCAGCCAGGCCACTGAAGGCTCGTCGATCCTGTGGAGATCATCGACGGCGATGACGAGCGCCTTCGAGCGACCGAGCGCGACGAACAGGTCTCGCAGGGCGGCCTGCAGCTCGGCCCGCCCGACCTGCTTCCCGGTTTCGCCGCCCGGACCTGTGCTTCCTTCAGGTGCGAGCTCAGGCAAGAGCACGCCGAGAGTATTCAGGACGTGCGCGCTAAGCTCTCTCGTCTGCGCCGGCAGTGCGGCGATGCCGGCGCGCGAGAGGGCACGAGCCGCGCTGAATTCGCCCGCGAGAGCGTCACCGCCATCGGCGCGCAGCACAATCGCGCCCTCGAGCTTCGCCTCGAGAACACAGGCGTCCAGGAAGCGGGACCGACCGACCCCCGGAGCCCCGGACACGAGCACCGCGCCGCCGCGACCGCCGACGGCGCGACGAATGACCTTGCGCGCGCGGGAAAGCCCCTCATCGCGCCCCACCAGCGTCGGCGTGGACAGGTACGCCTGCGCGACGAGCAGATGCTCGTCGGGCCTGACTCCTTCGATCGCCGAGAGCCGCTCGATGACCTCCGCCGCGCTGGCCGGCCTCGCGGCGCGATCGAGCTGGAGGAGATCGAGAACCAGATCGTCGAGCGCGGGCGGGATGTCCGGGACCAGCGCGGACGGCCTCGGCGGGGTGAACTGCCAGCGCTCCTTCAGCTCCTGGAAGGTCCGCGCTCCGAAGGCGTGTCTGCCGACCAGGGCATAGTACAGAGTCGCGCCGAGGGCATAGAGGTCCGCGCGCGCGTCGAGAGGCATCAGGTCGAGGGCCTCGGGCGCGACGTAAGGCGGCGTGCCGACCACGACCTGCTTGTTCGGCCCCATCGGGCTCATGGCTCCGAAGTCGATCAGCTTTCCGAGCCCGTCGCTCGTGCAGCGCACGTTGCGCGCGCTGACATCCCGGTGGACGACCCTCCGGGAATGCAGAAGGGAGAGCGCCGAGCAGACGTCCCGGGCGAGTGCGCAGGCCCTGCGCCAGTCGAGCGGGACGAGCTGCTGCAGATCGCCGCCGTCGAGGAGCTCCATCGTGTAGAAGGGACCTTCGTCGTCCGTCGCGTAGTCGTGGACCGCGACGATCCTCGGATGGACGAGCTGCGCGAGCGTATGAAATTCTCGCTCGAACAGCTCGACGACCCGACGGTAGTCAGCGGCGGTGTCTCGCTTGAAGACGCGCTTCAGAGCCACGGAGCGCGCCACGACTGGGTCGAACGCCTCGAAGACGGCCGCGACCCCTCCCCGGCCGATCTGCCGCCGCACCTCGTATCTGCCCGCCACGAGGCTCGGCACCGAAGGCGACACGGACTCGTGACGCTCCACTGCTTTTGTCCCCGGGACACAATCGCCCATCAGACAACGATACAGCGCGTGGCCGAGCGAAGACAGCGCTCGCGCGCTTTTCCTCGCTCGTGCACACAAGCGCGCACTCACACCTCGGTGTGAATCAAGGTGTGTAGGGCATCTGCAGCTAATGGCGATGGCTCGAGCGGGCAACGCTTCGACCCGGCCGCGACACGGCTCGGGGCCACGCCATGAAGGAAAGGTAGCTCCGCAGCTTGTCGAGCAATGCGATCAACGGCTACCGCTCGCGTGATGGGCTCGAAATGCGGTGCGCATCGCGTTCAACTCCAGACGATGCTCGCCGCCATGCAGAAACCCGATCGAAACACGAAGACGCGCACGATGCAAAGGGACGCGAGATGTCCGAGCACGTGGAGGAGTCATGCCAAGCACCAGCAGCGAGTTCGACGAAGCGTACGACGATCTTGGAAGGGAAACGCCATCGCTCAGCGGAGACGTCCTCGACCACCCCATCCGGCTGCTAGAGCCGCGTGAAGCCGCCCTCATTCCCTCGAGCGCGTCGGTGGCCGAGGCCGTTGCCATCTTGAACGAGCGCAAGGCCGGCTGCTTGCTCGTCATGGAGAGCGGCAAGCTCGTCGGCATCTTCACGGATCGCGACATCGTACGGCGTGTCCTTCCCACGGGCCTCGCGCTCGACCAGACGAAGGTCGGCGACTACATGACGAAGGATCCCGAGACGCTCGGCCCGGACGATCCAATCGCGTTCGCGTTGAACCGGATGAGCGCCGGGGACTTCCGGCACGTCCCGCTTCTCGACGACGAGGGCTGCCCGCTCGCCGTGGTGAGCGTGCGAGACGTCGTCGGCTTCGTCGTCCAGCACTTCGCGAGCTCCGTGCAGAACCTGCCGCCGACGCCGTCACGGCGGTCGAGCAATTACCCGCCGCACGGCGCTGCGTGAAGCCTCAGGCGGCGCTTGCGACGGGCGCCCGTGCGGGACGACCGGTCGAGGCGGACTTCGCTCCAGCCCGGCGCGGTGCCAGCGCCGAGACGAGCCAGATCGCGGCGCCACCTGCGAGGAGCGCGACCACCTGACGACCGCCGGAATCGAGGAAGAACGAGAAGAAGCCCGTCAGTGGCTCGTCGTCGCCGAGCTTGCCGGAGATCTCGAAGACCATCGTTTGCGAGACCTCCTGCACACCCAGCGCCACCGCGAGCAGAGCGCCCACGGCGAAGCCGGCCGCCGTCTTCCGCACCGACCCGAAGCGGTACGCGAGAACGACGGACAGCGTGAGCAACGGCCCGACCAGCATGAAATCGCCGTTGTCCGTCAGCGTCGCGGCCAGGCGGTGCCGGTTCATCGCCGGACCACGAAGGGGAAGCACGACTCGCACCATCAAACGACTTCCATCGGAGGAGGCGGAGCGGACGTCGAGCTCCGGATGAAGGACCGTCATTCCGAGTTTCACGCACGGCGCCAGCGCGTCGTTGAGCGGGCTCTCGCACAGCACCGCAAGCGTCGCCAGGACGACGTAGGCGAGCACGAACCGCACCACGAAGGCGGGAAGCGCACGCGCGAGGGCGTCTCTGCTCCGGGCGGGGGCGGTCACGTGACGCTCCGCAATCCCCCGTTCCTCGACTGGAGCACGAGGATCATCGCGAAGGCTGCAACGAGGAAGATCATTCCCCACTCGCTCACCGTCGGCACGTTCGCGACGCTGAAGCCCTTGCCCGTCAACGTCACGCTCGGGGCAGTGCCGGCGTTCGACGCCACGTGCGCGGTCGCCGATTTGTCCCCCGCGGAGGCGGGCGAGAAGGTGACGACCACCGTACAGTTGTCTCCCGGCGCGACGGTCGGAGTGAGGCTCGTACAGGTGCCGAGCGACAGCGCGAAGCTCGCGGCACCTGGCCCGGTGATCCCGATGCTGCTGATGACGAGGTCGGCCGTGCCCGTGTTGAAGATCATGAAGCTCTGCTGGCCCGAGCTACCGACCGCGACCGAACCATAGGTATCGGTGGAGGGGCTGACAAGGATTGCCGGGGCAGGACAGTCCGACGTCGTGAACGTCTGGTCGTTGTCGGGAAAGCCGGCGACCACGACGGCCCAGTGATACGTCGTGCCGCACGTCAGGCCGGAGATGGGGACGGACGCCACGTTGCCCTGGAAGAACGGGGTAACGTTGTTCGCGCCTGAGGTCGCTGCGACGACCGTGCCGCGAGCGCTGGTCGGCCCGAAGTCGAAGGTCGCCGTGTGTGTCAGTGAGCTGGTGCTGTTCAGCGTGGTGTTCAGCGAGAACACGCCGGTCGTCGTGACCCCCGAGACCTGTTCGTTCGAATAGAACACCGCCGCACCGGCCGCGCCCGAGCTCGTGGCAATCGCGAGGAACGTCGCGAGCGCCACGAACAAACCGACAAGGGAGCGAGGCATCTCCCCCCTGCCCCTGGAGAGTCGTTTCGCAGAAGTCACGGAATCACGCTCTACTTTCTCGTGGTCGGCCGATGAAGAGCCGCCCGGAAGCCATCGCCGCAAACAGCAGGACGGCCACCACGATGATCACGGTCTGACCGACGATCACGTGCATGGCTTCGAAGTGCGACGGCCAGTATCTCGCACAGAACCACAGCCCGGCGACGCGCAGCAGGTTGAAGACGTAGATGACCGTCACCCCTGCCAGGCAACCCACGGCTCTTCGGCGCCAGCTCATGGACGCGCCGATCATGGCGGCCACGAAGAGGAGCATCACCTCGATCCCCTCGCACCCCTGCGCGACGCGGATATACGCCAGGTTCGACTGGATGCGATCACCGTGCGCCCGCACCTCCTCCGACGGCGAGAGGAGCGAGACGAGCTGCGCTGCCGGACGAACCGTCATCGTGCCGTTGACGAACGGGGCCATCTCGGGCCGGAAGGCGTATTCGAACAGCGTGAAGAGCAAGAACGCCCCGAGGAACGCCATCACTCGCGCGGTCGTCCCGAAAAACGTCTTGTGTCCGTGCGCCATGTTCTCGCGGCGCCGGAGTGGCACGCCGTCTGCTCGACGTCGAACGGCTTTCCCGACCGAACCTTGAGTCGGCGCCCGTCGCACCCCGCGGTACTCGTGCGGTCCCCTGCGGTCCGACAGCGAGCTGGCGGCACTGATGTAGGTGCGCCAACCCCGGCGTCGGCGTCTCATCCTCGCCGTCGGGAAGAGCGATCACGCCGTCGACCCGGTCACCGACGACGAGCGCTACCGCCCCGTGCTCACGTGACATCCGGCCACGGTACTGGTCACGGTCGTGGCGGTCCGGAAGGGTGCAGTTCCGGTACGGCCGTACGCGCTCGCGCGCGCTTCGCGCCGCGCAGTGCAATGCCTGCGCGACCGGGTGCGCGCTTCTCGCGAAATAGGCTCGCTCGACGCCACAATCGCGTGCCGCATGGGCGCGGCACACGAGTTGCTCGTTGCTGAGTCGGAAATGGAGGTCCCATGGCTCATACGAGGCTATTGATGACCGTCGCCGGCGCGTTCCTCGCGGCCGCCTGCGGAGCGGACCAGGCACAGGACACGCAGGACGTGACAGCGCTCGACGGGAGCATCCAGTCTGCCCGCTCCGAGCTGGTCCGCCACGAGGATGCCATCGCGAGCGCGACCACACTGACCGCGCTCCCTGTGGAGCTCGACCGCCACGACCACATCATTGGCGACATCATGGGCATGATGGATGTCAGCCTGAGCGGAATGACGTCGCGGTGCACAGGCTCCGGCATGAGCATGCTGCCGGCCAGGATGGACACTCTCACCACGGAGATGCACTCGGATCGCGACATCATGACCGCGGCGGAAACCCTGGTGGACGCGCGCAGCGAGTGCACCGTACACACCCAGCGCGCCAATGCCGTGCTCGACGAGATGCGGCAATCGCTCGACGGCATGGGTTGCATGATGGGGCGCTGACAGCGATGGCCGCCGCGTCACGTCGCCCGACGGGCCGCGAGTAGATCCCCGCAGAACGCGACCGTCCCGGTCACGAGCGCGTGCGGCGCCTCCCATTGCACGAAGTGGCCGCAGTCACGAAGCAGGAACGGCCCGACGTGGTCCGGGAACACCTTCGCGGCCATCCGATCGAATGCGGGATAGATCACGTGATCGCTCGTGCCGTGGAGGATGAGGGCGCGTGTTCGCTCGTTGCGCGCAAAGAGCGCCGGTTCGACCCTGGCCTCGGGATTGAAGACGCCCTCGTAGAAGCCGAAGCTGGCCCGCAGGTGCGCTCCGTCGGAGAACGGCTCGGTATGGAAGTCGACCTCGCTCTCTCCCGCGAAGGCGCCCGGGTGCGCCCAGAATCGACTCGTGTAGAACGTCGCTATGTAGCGACGGCGCCGCTCCGGCGTGTCGAGCTCCCGCGCGAGCGCGTCGGCGTCCGTGCCCTGGCGAAAGAAGTAGTCCGTCGACTCCCGGGGGGGACGCGTGCCCACGATGCCCGCCATCTCCGCTTTCAGATACGGGAGCGGAGCATTGAACAGAATCATCCGTGAGACCCAGTCCTGATGGCGCAGCGCGAGGTCCTGGATCACGGGCCCGCCAGCGTCGCCACCCAGCACGACGACCGTCTCGTGCCCCAGGTGGTCATGCACCAGCGCGTACAGGTCGTGTGCGTTCGATGCGACGTCGTGAAAACCGTCGGGGCCGAGCTCGCTGTCGCCGAAGCCACGCAGGTCCGGCACGATCACCTCGAACCCGGCAGTCGCGAGCGGCTCGATCACCTTCCAGAAGATGCGCTTCGTCTCCGGCCACCCATGCACGCAGAGCAAAGGCACGCCACCTGCGTTGACGCGCACGAAGGCCTGACGAAAGCCTCGGAGCGAGCACGTTTCGATTGCGAACCGATGCGGGTCGACGTCACGAGAAGTCACGGCTTCGCGGCTCATTGAATCACGCGGTCTCTCCCCTCCCAGAACGGCGCGCGCAGCTCGCGTTTCAGGACCTTCATGGCGCCGGACAAGGGCAGCGGCGTGGTACGAAGCTCGATCGACTTCGGGAGCTTGTACCCGGCGATGCGCTCGCGCGCGTGTTCGATCAGCTCCTCTGCCGTCACGGTCGCGTCGGGCTTGCGAACGACCACGGCGTACACGGCTTCGCCCCATTTGTCATCGGGTATACCGATGACGGCGACCTGGGCGACCGCGGGGTGTGACGCTATCGCGTTCTCTACCTCGATCGAATACACGTTCTCGCCGCCCGAGACGATCATGTCCTTCACGCGGTCCACCAGGTAAAGGTATCCACGCTCGTCGAGGTAGCCGGCATCGCCCGTGTGGTACCAGCCGCCGCGGAATGCCTCGGCCGTCGCTTCCGGCTTCTTCCAGTACTCCCGCATGAAATTGCCCGCGCGCGCACAGACCTCTCCGGTGTGCCGCGGAGGCAAGATCTGACCGGACTCGTTCTGGATCGTCAGCGTGATGCCCGGCAGGGCGCGCCCCGCGGAGCGCAGCAGCTCGCCCCCCTCCCGATGATCCTCCGGACGGAGGGCCGTGAGCACCGACGAGGATTCGGTCATGCCGTAGGCTTGCAAGGTGTCGACGTTCGGGAGCATCGAGCGAAGCCGCTCGAGCAGCGACAGCGGCATGGGCGACGCGCCGTACCCGAGCGCCCTCAGGCTCTCGAGGTCCTTCGGGTCGAAGCCAGGTGACGCGAACATCATGCCGATCATCGTCGGGACCATGACGGTCATCGTGACGCGATGTTCGGCGATGAGCTTCGGCACGCGGGCAGGGTCGAACATCGGCATGAAGACGGAGGTGCCCCCGAGCGGCGCCGACAGGATCGCGACCATGGAGGCGGCGTGGAACATCGGTGTCTGGTGCAGAAACACGCACGTCTCGCCGTAGGGGAACACGGCGACGCAGTGGTACTGGTTCAGCATCTCCGCTCGCTGGTCGAGCAACACGCCCTTCGGTAGCCCCGTCGTGCCGCCGGTGTACATCAGCACTACCGGGTCCGTCTCCTCGGGTTCGTCCGGCAGCACGGGCTTCGCTCCGTCGAGCAGAGCTTCGTAGCGGTGATCGTGCGGCACGTCCCCCTGCCCCACGAGGATCACCTTCTCGAGCCCCGCCCCCTTCCGCACCTGATCGATGACCGGTGCGAATACGGCATCCACGAAGCAGACCTTGGTGCCCGAGTCAGCCAGGATGTACTCGAGCTCCATGGGCGCGAACCGCAGATTCAGCGGGTTGATGATGCCCGCGCCCATGTATGCCGCGTGATAGAGCTCGAGGAACCCGTGCCCGTTCATCATCATCACCGCAAACCGGTCTCCACGCTCGACGCCCAGCCCGCGCAGCGCCGACGAGAGCCGGAGCACGCGATCGAGATGTCGGGCGTAGGTCGCGCGGTAGGCCCCGTCGATGAAGCCGACCTTCTCCGAGTGAATCTCGACGGCCTGCAGCAGCTGTCGAGGGTAGATGAGCTCCTTCACGGTTTCCCTCCTTCTCTCGCTCGACCCCTGAGACGCGACATTGGCCTTCCGAGACTAGCAGCGAGTGCCGCTCGCTCGACGGCAGAGCAATGCCGGTTCGGGAGACTCATCTGATGTGGCCCGAGTTTCGGGCGGCTCAGATCCGCTGAGCCGGCGATCTTGCAGCCTCGCGAGCACGATGGGTGCTGGCAAGGGGCGTCGCGTACGGTCGGCGCGCCAGCGTGCTTGCGAACTAACCCATTTGGCTCGGGTGGCTAATCCGTGCCTGACCTGCCCGACTACCGTGCAATCACGAGAGCTGCACGATGGCGATACCTGCAAGTGATGGTCGACCCGCGATGCTGAAGAACCATTGTGTTTACCTCGGTCTGCTCTGCACCCTCGTGGCTTGCTCGAGCGCCGACCAGGGTTCGTCGTCTGCGGGGGCAGGCGGCGTGGGAGCGGCAGGCATCGGTGGCACGCCCGGCGCAGCCGCAACGTTCGGAGCGGGCGGCATGAACGGCGTCCCACCGAGCACTGGTGGCAAGCTCGCAGGTGCGGGCGGCGGTCTCTCGACGGGTAGCACGAGCGCAATCGGCGGCGCCGGTGCGCTCGGCGGCAGCGGTGCGGTCGGGGGAACCGGGGCAACAGGCGGCGGCGTGACCGCGACGACGGGCGGTGCTCCCGGGACGGGCACTGGCGGCA
>CAYUAW010000126.1:3593-17491 GCA_964442485.1 uncultured Polyangiaceae bacterium | reverse complement strand
ATTGCGTGTCGTGCCGCAAAGCCGCGACATGCGGCGCCGGGCACACGAAAGGAACAGCACGTGATCGACACAAGCGCCATAAAGCCTCACATGCCGGTCGTTTGTTCGAAGGGCGGCCAGTTTGCGGTCGTGGATCACCTCGAAGGCGATGCCTCCATCAAGCTCCGGAAGGACGAGACCGGCCAGCACCACTTCATTCCGACGAGCTGGGTCACCTCCGTCGACGACAAGGTTCACGTCGATCGGTCGGGTGATCGCGCGATACGCGAGTGGAATACGGCGCCCGTCACCCGGCAACAACGGTCCGAAGAGGCCAGCGCTGCCACTGATCCGACGCACACCGAGCGTGTCCGGAGCCAGCAATCGTCGAAGACCGACCGCTCGTAGGTCGGCGCTCAGCGCCGGCGTGCTTCGGGCCTTCGGCCCGTCACGGGAAGACGCCCAACACGTGAGCGCGGCCTGATGCCTTCCACCGCGCGCGCATCCAGGAAGCCGCCCGCGCGAAAGACAGACGGCGACACACCGGTCCAGCGGCGAAACGCGCGACGGAAGTTCGAGGCATCGCCGTAGCCGAGCGCGGCCGCGATGCGCTCGATGCCGTGGTCCGTTTCACGGAGCAGCTCACACGCGCGACTGCGACGAGCTGTTTCGAGCTCCTCCAGAAACGACGTGCCGAGCGCGTTCAGCTGGCGCTGGAGCGTCCTCGCTCCGGCGCCGAGTTCGCGCGCGATCCGCTCGAGCGAAGGATCGGTGGCGAGGCGCGAAGCGAGGCATGCGTGCAGCCGCGTCAGGAGCTCCCGCTCGGCCGCCGCGGCGTCGTTTGCGAGCCTCTCGTCGCGCGTGCCCGTCGAGAGCGCTCCCGTCTTGCGATCCGCATCGAGCGCGACACGGAGATCGTCCGCTCGAAATCGCAGACGGTTGAACGGGGCTTCGAAGAAGAGAACGCCGCCGATGAGCTCGCGAAGCTCCGAGTGGTGCGGCTGCTCGGGATAGCTGAGCCATGCACTGATTTCGGTGCGCGGGGACGCGACGTCTCCACGATGACGAAGGCAGGTGGCGGCTACTCCGTAGTCGAAGAACACGGGAAGGAGATCGGTGGGGATACCCACCGGAACGACGTCGGCGATGGCGAAGGGACCCTCCACCCGCAAGGAGAACTCCGTGAGACCGCGCAGGCTCTCGTAGCGCAGGTGACGGCTCACTCGCCCGGCGAGCGTCTCGCTCGACGGCATCGCACGGCCGGACGACATCTTCGTCCGCAGGTCGAACGCATCGGCCATGCGCAGCCCGAGGGAAGGATCACGACATTGTTCGAGCAGCGCGCGCGTCATGTCGAACACGCACTCGCTCGGGACCATCGCCTCGGGGTCTTCGAGGTCCTCGGTGCAGAGCCCTCCGCGGGCGAGCAGCTCGGGAAGCGCCCAGCCGTATCGACCGACCGCGACGTCGCTGACGAGCCGGACGTATCCGACGGCCACGTAGGCACTCACGCGATTTCCTGGGCGAGGCGGCTGGAGCTCGAGCCTGTGCATGTGGCGGGGGTACCGCGAGCTGGGCTGGATGGCTCAACCCCGTGCCACAGCTATCCCGGGGCGACGGACCTTCGAAGGCCGGCACCCCTGGGGCCCGCGCCCCGCGACCCCTCAGTGCAGGGTAAACGAAAAATCGATACCGCCAGCCAGAGCGTTCAGGCTGTAGCCGCTGTCGTTCTGATTGGAGTCCTTCAGCGATGCCCGCGAGGACGCAGAGAAGACGGCCATCAGCCCGAGTGACCAATCCGGGCCTATCCACCAATCGTATCCACCGAACGCAGAGGCTGCGAACGCCGCGCCGCTCGCGTCCGATAGCTGCGAATCGGAAACCGAGATGACCCCGAGCGCGACGAGGCCGCCCGCGTGCCATCCGTCGGTGGGCTTCGGAAAGAAATCCATCAAGAGCCCGAGCTGACCGAGCGTCGCCGTGCCCTTCCCTTCGGGCTTCGGCGCACCGTGCAACGTGCCGCGCACCTGCTCGCCGCGGATCACGCCCGCGATGACGACGCCGTCGCCGGGGGTTCCGCCGATCGCGAGCGTGGTCGCCGAGGTCAGGCCGTGGACGGAGACGTCGATCGCCTTGCCGTCGCCGATGAACGAGGTGTAGTGCGCGCCGCCGGCGAGCCGCAGATAGAAGCCGTCATGCCGGTACGCGCTCTGGGGCTGGACGCAGGGCGACGGCACGGAGCGCGTGGTGCACACGGGCAGCGCCGCAGGCAACGAGTACGACCCCGGCATCGCGGCCGCCGCCGGTGGCGGCGAGGGATACGGCGCAGCACCGGGAACCGTCGTGTCGATCACCGGCGGCGGCGTGCCGGGCGCGGCAACGGGAACCGTGGCTGGCGCGACCACCGGCGCCGGCGCAGGTGTCGCGCCGACCGGAGGCGACGGCGCGGGTAGTGGTCCCGGCGCGACCGACGGCGACGGCGACGACCCTGTCGCCACCATCGGCGACGGTGCGGATGCCGCTCCCGGCGCGACGACGGGCGACGGCGTCGTCGTCTGGGCCAGCCCGGGTCGCGCGCAGGTGAAAACGAGGACGCATATCGCGAACAGCGACGACCGCCAGCGAGCGCACTCTTTCGGCATGCTCGATGCGGAGCATTGCCAAGGCCTGCTTCGTCGTCAATGCCGGATTGCCTCCCGACCAACGTCGAGAACTGGGCTCCGGACGTTCGTGTACGCGAGAACGACTTGGTGGCGCGCGCGTGTGACGGCGACGTACAGCGCACGCCGAGACGCCGCGTCGTCGGGGTAGTTCGACGAATCCACGTCGGGCACGACGACATAGTCGAACTCGAGCCCCTTCACCTCGTCCACCGTGCTCGCCTGCGCGGGCCCGCGCGGCAGGAACCGCCCGTCGAAGACCAGCCGCACCGGGACAGTCTCGCGCAGCTTCGAGACCAGACGCCGCGCGGTGAGCGGTGAACGGCAGACGATGGCGAGCGAGGCGCGACCATCACGCCCGAGCACCGTCTCGATCTCGCGACCGAGCTCGGCGCACAGCATGCGCTCGTCGGTGAAGCGGCGGAGCGCCGTCGCTGCGCCGCGTTCGGTCGGCGGTGGCGGACTCGACGACGAGAAGGGGATCGTCGCGAAGTCGACGTCCGAGACCGGGACGCCGTCGCGAATGCGACGCGCGAGCGCCTCGACATGGGGAGGACAGCGATGGCCGATGGGCAGCGAGACGGTCTGGAAGCTCACCTGGCCGAGCTCTCTCGTGACCGCGTCCCATCCGAGAAAGGCGGTGGTCGCGTCCGTCTGCTGGTCTGCGTCGCCCGACACGACGAGGGAACCGCCCGGCGAAAGGCTCCTCCCCATCAACGAAAGTTCGAGCGGCGCGAACTCCTGGGCCTCGTCGATGGCAATGAGATCGAAGGCGCTCGGAGGCACTGGCGTCTTGCCGCGCGCGAGCGCGCGGAGTCGGTCGAGCTCGAAGAGGACGGCGTAGTCCTCCACGTCGACGGTGTCGGCGTGGCCGGTCGCGGTTCCGTCGTCGATCGCGCGGCCGTCGATTGCCCTGAGGCGCGAGCGGTCGTTCACGTGCGCGTACTCGTGTTCCGCGGTCGGGCTCGTCTGCACGCGCGTTCGCTCGAGAACGTCGTCGACCGCGGTCCGTGGAAGCGACGCCGCCCGGGCCACGCGCTCCATGAGCACGCGGTCTCCGAAGAGATGTTGCAGGTCGCCGCGCGACACTCGCCTGCCCGTGCGCTTCACGGGAGCGTCGTGATCGTCGTCGAGTCGCCCCGGCTCACGCTCGGCGAGCTCCGCCAGGGCGACGCGGAGCGCCGGGTCGCGTTTCAGGCGCATCACGCTCGGCGGCGTGAGCTCGCTCTCTCTCGGGAGGAACCGGAACGAGCGACGTGCCTGCCTCGCCGCCCAGGCGTCGAAGGTGGCCACGTCCACGTCCGCTCCCACACGACGAAGCATGGGCTGGAGCAGGCGCACGAGCCCTTCGGTCGGCACGATCACCGCGGCGAGCAGGCGCCCTCGCGCCTCCTTCACGACGTGGGCGACGCGGTGAACGAGAACCGTCGTCTTGCCGTGGCCCGCTTCGCCGAGCACGAGAAGGGACGTCGACGAAGGTGACGCGATGGCCGCCCGCTCCGCCGCGCCCGGCGTAACGTCCACCAGCGCTGGCGCGCGCCGCCGCTCGCTGCGAGTTCTCTGGATCAGAGACGAAAGCTTCGGTGTGCGGCGCAAGGTGCGAGCGGGACCCCCTGCCAGCGTGCTCTTCATACCCGAAGCGCACACCCGACGACGCCCATGAACAATCTGCCCATTTCGGAAAGAAACTGTGATAATTATTGGGTCGGGGTCGGTAACTGTTACGCGCCGCCACGAAGAGGCGATGTCGTGACGACATCGTGCAGCGAACGAGCGGCCGGACAAGTGTCTTCGGTGAACTGACGTGCCTGTCTCGCGTGCAACTCGCGCGCGCGGAACTAAGTCAGGGAGATGAAATCGCTTGCTGGACCGGCAGGGTCGCGCAGGCCCGACCTCCGGGCGTTGGTGTCGGCGCTGGTCCTCGTGGTGGCATGCTGGGCTCCGAGGCTCGTCCACGCACAGTCGCTGCTGACGATGAAGCCGGCGCCGAGCGCCGGCGCGATCCCTGGTCCCGTCGCCCCCGACGCACACGATCTCCACGCGAAGGACGACGACGACGCGGAGGCCCCGGACTCGCCGCGTGCATCGATGTCCCGTTTTCTCGAGCTGACGCGCGCGGCGGACTACGCGGGCGCTGCCGCCTACCTCGATGTGCCAAAGCAGAGCGAGACAGACGGCCCCGTGCTGGCGCGCCGGCTGATCGCGGTGCTCGATCGCTACGACTGGATCGATCTCGACAAGATCTCGCCGCGCTCGACCGGTGACCTGAACGACGGGCTCCCGGCGAACTACGAGTCGCTCGGGACGGTCCCGACGACGAGTTCCACACCGGAGCCTGTCAGGCTCGTGCGGCAGGGTGGCGCGACCGTGAAGTGGGTCTTCTCGAAGACGACCGTGCAGCGAATCGACGGCTGGTACGAGGGGCTCCCCGATCGCTGGTTCCTCGAGCACCTGCCGGCGCCGCTGCTCAGGCCCGGACCGCGAGGATTGCTCTGGTGGCAGTGGATCGCTCTGCCGGGGATGCTCCTTGGCTCGGTGCTGGTCGGCGTGCTCGCCGGCTGGGCGACTCGCAAGGTCGTCGGCTCGATCGTCAAGCGCACGCCGACGCCGTGGGACGACGCGATCCTCGAGCGCCTCGGCGGCCCCATCGCGCTCGCGCTGGGGCTCGCCTGTGCCTATATCGCCGTTCCGGCGCTAGCGCTCTACGAGCCCGCGACCCTCTTCGTGCAACAGGTGCTCCGCGGGGGCGCGCTGTTCGACTTCTTCTGGGCGCTCAGCCGGATCATGGATGTGGGGGCCCGAATGATGATCGGCGCGGGGTGGGCCCGTCAGCGGCGTGGCTCGTTCGCGCTCATCTCGTTGCTCGCCCGGGTCGGGAAGGTCGTCGTCGTCGCCTTCGCGGTGGTCGCGTTCCTGTCCGAGCTCGGCTATCCGGTGACCAGCGTCATCGCCGGCCTCGGGGTCGGTGGTCTGGCCATCGCGCTGGCCGCACAGAAGACGGTCGAGAACCTGTTCGGTGCGTTCTCCATCGGTGCCGATCAGCCCTTCCGGGAAGGCGACTTCATAAAGGTCGACGACGTGAGCGGAACGGTGGAGACCATCGGACTGCGCTCGACACGCATCCGCACCCTGGATCGCACCCTCGTCACGATGCCGAACGGCAAGCTCGCCGACGCCCGGGTCGAGTCGTTCTCCGCGCGCGACCGTATCCGCTTCATCGGCACCATCGGCCTCGTCCGCACCACCAGGCCGGCAGCGCTGAAGCGGATCCTCGCTGGCGCCGAGCGAGTGCTCCGCGAGCATGCGAAGGTGTGGCCGGACGGCATCGTCGCGCGGCTCGCGGAGATCAAGGAGGCTTCCCTGATCGTCGAGCTGACGTGCTGGTTCCAGACCTCCGACTTCGGCGAGTTCCAGACCATCCGACAGGAGGCGCTCCTCGCCGTCATGAGCATCATCGAGGATGCAGGGACGCTGGGCGAGAGCCTCGCACCGCCCGCGCAGAGGGCCGGCGAAGCGCCGCCGGACAGTGGCTCACGTTCGACGCGCTCCGACGAAGCGGCAGGGGTGTAGCGCACCCGGGCGCGCCCCTGCCGCGAGCGACCGGGTGCGCGCTATGGGCGGGCGCGCGTGGCCTTCTTCGAACGGCCCGCGCGACGCGTCCTCGCGGCACGCTTTGCCTGCAGCGAAAGCGCCGCGGACGACGCGGCGGCGTGCCCTTCGCGCTTCAGCGCACGCTCCACGGCCCGCCCACGCGTTCGCGAGGGAGCACGCGGAGCCCGCTTGCCCTGACCCTCGTCATACGCGTTCTTTGCCGCCTTCCTGGTGGCCTCGCTCGTCTTGCCCTTCTCCGGGGGTGGCAGCGGAACACCCGCGCGGCGCGCCTTCGACAGGCCGATCGCGATGGCTTGCTTGGTGGATCGCGCGCCGTGCTTGCCGCTCCGGACGTGCTCGATCTCCTCGTGAACGAATTCGCCGGCGGCGGTGCTCGGCGCCTTGCCGCGGCTCAGATCTTCGTTGGCCTTCTGGACGGTTCGCTTCTCTGGCATGTGGCTGTCTCCGGTTGTCTTCCCCCCGAGGGCGAGTCCGCAGTCGCAGGGGAAGACCCCAAGCATTCTTCGTGCCCAGGGGCAGCTCACTCCCGTCCGAAGAGCTTCCGGAGTTCTTCTTTTGCGCGGAACACGGCTCGCTTCCGCGCTGGGCTCAGGTTCCGTCCGGCACGGTTCTCGTAGAACGTGAGCATCGACATCGCGGAACGAAACGGCGAGGCTTTTCGCCGGCTGCTTTGCTCTGCGGAGCGCTTCAGCGACCGCGCGATGGCGGCTGGCGCTCGTGTGAACACCGACGGCTCGAGCTCGAGGGCGTTGCTGTGCTCGCTGACGCTCTTCGACCATCTCCTTGCGCTGTTCGCGTGTCGTTTCGTCGCGCTCTTGCGGCGAGCCGCGGGGGTCGACCGCCCTTCATTGTCACGCTTCTTCTTCATGAGGCGCCCTCCGGTTCGTGCTGTGGTGCCAAAGCGCGCCGAGCGCGACACATTGACACAGGCCGCTCGGGAACCTCCCGGCGCCACCGCCGGATGCTCGTGCAATACCCGTGCGCAGCGGTGCTCGCGTCCGGGTCCGTGCTCACGCGCGGACGTGATGCTCGAGCAGCCAATCGAAGATGCGACGACCGCTGTACGCCTTCAGCCACGTCTGGATGTGCTTGAGCGAATCGTACCGTGTGTACGTCACCACCCCGCCGAGCTTCTGGAGGGCCTCGTGCAGCCCATCCGAATGCGCGACGGGTACGATCTCGTCGCGGACGCTGTGGAACAGCCAGATGGGATTCAGCGGGCCCCGGATTGCCTGCGCGGCGGCCGGCGCGACGCGGCCGCAGATGAGCACCGACGCCGCGAACCGGTCCTTGCAGCGCGCCAGCAAGTCGAACGCGCCCTCGCCCCCGAGACTGAGACCCGTCAGGTAGATGCGCTGCCGATCGACGGCGTGCTCGTCCGCGAAGGCCGTCAGGAACTCGTCGAGTTTCGTCGCGTCCCACTTCTCATCGGCGGGGCACTGCGGAGACAGCACGATGAATCGATCGAGCCCGTATTTCGGGTAGAGGTGCGGCGGTCCGTGCGCCCTCACCGCGCTCAGGTCCGTGCCCCGCTCCCCTTTACCGTGAAGAAACAGAATGAGAGGCTTCGGCGTGGCCGCCTTCGGCAGCCCATCAACGACGTAACTATAGTGCGGTGGCGTGCGCATCGAGTAAACCTGGTGCCGGGTGACACCGTGGGCATCTTCGACCTTCTAAATCACCAGGGAATACTGGAGGATACCCGGAAGCCCGCGGCGCCTCGACGGAAAATGCACGCTCGAACGAGCTCGAGTCGCGTTTTCGTCGATGAGTCTTCGGCGGACGGTTTATGCTCTCCTCGCCGACTTCTGATGCACGCCTCGCTTTCTGGAACCACGCGAGTTGAACCCGCCGCGGCTCCCCCTGCCGGGCCGGCAGGCAACCTCCACCTGCGCCTGCTCGCGGTCGGAGCGCTCGTCGGCTGGGTGCCGAACTTCGTGGCGAGCCGGATCCGCACGCAGGCGCTTCGCGCGGCGGGCATCAAGATTGGCGAAGCGACCGTGTTCTTCGGGCTCCCGTCGCTCGTCGGCAGCGGCCCGGTCCACCGTCGGCTCACCATCGGTGAGCACTGTGGGTTCAACAAGGGCGCCTTCTTCGACCTGGAGGCGGCCATCACGCTCGGCAACCACGTGGCGGTCGGACACGATGTGATGTTCATCACGAGCGACTACGAGAGGGGCCCTGCCCTCCGGCGCGCCGGCGTCCGGCGCGCCGCCCCCATCGTCATCGGCGACGGGGTATGGCTCGGCGCGCGCGCCACGGTGATGCCGGGGGTGACGATTGGCGCAGGGTCGGTGATCAGCGCCGGCGTGACGGTCACGCAGGACGTCCCTGAAAACAGCTTGCTCACGGGCACCCAGCGGGTCTCCATCGCCCGGTGGCGCGCGTGACGTAGAGGATTCAAAAATGGATAGAGCAATCGCAGTAGACATCGTCAAAGCCTGTTTGAAAGAGGGCCTCGAGCAGGCGGGCACACCCGTCGAGCGAATCGACGAAGACACCGTCATCGTCGGTCCCTCGGCGGTGCTCGACTCGATCGGCGTCGTCTCGCTGATCGTCGACATCGAGCAGCGCCTGCAGATGGACCACGACGTCGCCGTGACCCTGGCCAGCGAGAAGGCGATGTCTCAGAAGAATAGCCCCTTCCGCACCGTGGGCGTCCTCGCGACTCACATCATCGACTCGATCGAGCAAGGGGAGGCCGCTTGAGCGAGCGACAGGTGATGATAATCACCGGTACCCGCAAGGGCATCGGTCGCCATCTGGCGGAGACGTACGCGAGGCGGGGCTTCATCGTCGAAGGATGCAGCCGCGGTGATGCCGGCTGGGAAGCGGAGAACTACACGCACCACAACGTCGACGTCGCCGACGAGAAGCAGGTCAGGACGATGGTCGCGCAGGTGGCGAAGCGCCACGGTCGCATCGACGTCTGCCTGAACAACGCCGCGGTGGCCTCGATGAACCACGTGCTGCTCACGCCGGCGAAGGCGTCGAACCGCATGCTGGAGGTGAACGTCACGGGCACGATGCTGTTCTGCCGCGAGACCGCGAAGGTCATGATGCGGCACAAGTACGGGCGCATCGTGAACTTCACGACCATCGTCGCGCCCATCGCCCTGGCCGGCGAGGCCGTTTACGCGGCGTCGAAGGCGGCCGTCGTCACCTTCACGCGGATCCTCGCGTTCGAGCTCGGGCAGTGGGGCATCACCTGCAACTCGTTCGGTGCGACGCCCATCATGACCGACATGATCCGCGGCGTCCCGCAGGACAAGATCGACGCGGTCGTGAACAACCTCGCGGTCAAGAGGCTCGGCACCTACGAGGACTGCAGCAACGTGACCGACTTCTTCATCAGCCGCTCGAGCGACAACATCACCGGCCAGGTCATCTACCTGGGCGGCGTCACCTGACGCGGTCGAAGGCGGGGCGCACGTGACGGTCTCCTGGCTGTTCGAACGGTTCGACTCGTACGCGACCGAACCGGCGCTGGTCTATCGCGACAAGTCCGCGACGTTCGGCGAGCTCATGACGCACGTCGCGGCGTGGGACACGCGGCTTTCGGAATCCGGGATCGGGGCGGGAAGCGTCGTCGTCGTCGACGGCGGCTTCTCCCCCGGAACGGTGAGCCTGCTCTTATCGCTCATCCGGGCGGGCGCCGTGATCGTGCCGAGCACGCCGCTCGTCCGTACCTTGCGCGACAAGTACGTCGAGATCTCGGAGGCGAGCTTCACGTTCGAGTTCGACGAGAAAGACGATGTCACCTTCTCGCGACACGAGCGGCCGGTCACTCACGCTCTCACGAAGAAGCTCATCCAGCGCGAGCACCCCGGGCTCGTCATCTTCTCGTCGGGGTCCACCGGCGAACCGAAGGCCGTCCTGCACGACTTCGTCTCGCTCCTCGACAAGTTCCGCCGCCCGGGCATCCGGAAGACGACCCTGTCGTTCTTGCTGTTCGATCACATCGGCGGGATGGATTCGCTGTTCAACTCGCTCTCGAACGGCGGCACCCTCGTCACCAGCGAGGGGCGCGACGCCGAGTCGGTCGCCAGGACCATCGCGACGCACAAGGTCCACACGCTCCCCGCGTCTCCGACCTTCCTGAACCTGCTCATGCTCTCCGAAGCGTGGAAGCGCCACGATCTCTCCTGCCTGAAGGTCATCGCCTACGGGACGGAGCCGATGCCGGCAAGCACGCTCGAGCGGCTCCAGCGGACGTTCCCGGAAGCGAAGCTCGTGCAGACGTACGGCATCTCGGAGCTCGGCGTCCTGCGCACGCGCTCGCGGGGGACGGGCTCGCTCTGGATGAAGTTCAGCGGCGAGGGCTTCGAGACGAAGATCGTCGACGGCATCCTGTGGATCCGGACGCCCACCGCCATGCTCGGGTACCTCAACGCCCCCGACCTCTTCGACGAGGACGGCTGGCTGAACACGCAGGACGCGGTCGAGGTCGACGGCGAATACGTCCACATCCTCGGGCGAGCGACGGAGCTGGTGAACGTCGGCGGGCAGAAGGTGTACCCGACGGAAGTCGAGAACGTCATCATGACCATGGATAACGTGCGCGACGTCGCCGTCTTCGGCGAACCGAACCCGCTCCTCGGCCAGACCCTGGTCGCGCGGGTGAACCTCGTGAACGACGAGCCGCTCGATGCCTTCAAGAATCGTCTGCGCGCGTTCTGCCGCGAACGCCTGCCGCGTTACCAGGTCCCCGTCCGCGTGGAGATCACCACCGAGGACCAGTTCGGGCAGCGCCTGAAGAAGATGCGCCGACCGAAGCCTCCGCCGGCGAAGGGCGACGCGTGAGTCGGGGAGCGGAGCTCGCGCGGTGGCTCGCGAAGGTCACCAAGGTGGCGGAAGAAGAGGTGATGCATCTCAGGCCCATGCAGCGCGCCCTGAGCATGGTGTCGCGCACGATCCCGGTGAAGGTCGGCAACGAGATGCGCGCCGCGGTCCTCAGGTTGCAGGGCATCGAGGTCGGCGAGGGCACGCTCGTCTACGGCACCCCCGAGCTCAGCAGCGCCGAGGCCACTCACGCGCCGATGGCCATAGGCAGGGAATGCATCATCGACATCGGGTGTCTGTTCGAGCTCGGTGAATCGATCGTCATCGGCGATCGCGTCACGATCGGCAACAACGTGATGATGATCACGACGACGCACGAGCTCGGACCGAAGGAGCACCGCGCCGGCGCCGCCACTCGCTCGCCTGTGCGGGTGGAGGACGGCGCGTGGATCGGCCCGCGCTCGGTGATCTTGCCGGGTGTGACGATCGGCGCGGGCGCCATCGTCGACGCAGGCACGGTGGTGAACAAGAACGTCGCGCCGAGCACCCGCGTCTCCGGCACTCCAGCGCGTCTGGTGGAGCAGCTCGACCCGTGAAGCTCGGCCAGCCACGGCTCTGGGCACCGCTGGCATTGCTCGGTTCGGTCATCCTGGCCGCGTTCACTCGTCCCGCGGTCTTGAGGCTGCTGCACGGCAATCTTCCGCGGTTTCCGTACGCCTGTCAGCCGCTGCCCGCTCCCGCCTACGACGCCCTCGCGGCGCGGCCCCTGTGGGCGAAGACCTCCCTCGCTGCCTCGCCCGACGTCAAGCTGAACGGGCTCGTCCGGCGCCCGAAGGTCGCAAGCGCGCCGTGGGTGCTCTTCTTTCCCGGCAACGACGCTTCACAGCTCACCGCGGGCCAGGAGCTCCTCGAGCGCCTCGCAGGTCCGCGCGACTGGGGCCTCGTGGTGTACGCCGACCGTGGGTACGACTCGTCGGGCGGCACGCCGAGCGCGGACACGCTACGAGAAGACGGCTACGGCATCCTGAACGGCGTCCTCACGAGCGAAGGGATCCCTCCGGAGCGCCTGCACGTCGTCGCGTTCTCGATGGGCGGCTACGTGGCGGCGGCCGGGGTGGGCGCCGCGGCTCGCGAGCACAAGGTCATCGCCTCGTTCTCGACGCTTTCGGCGGTGGAACGGATGGAGATGGTCCACTCGATGCTGCTCGCGCGCGTCGCAATGGGCGATCTCATCGAGACACTTCCGCTACTCGATGACGTGCCGGGGCCCGTCCTCGTCCTGCACGGAACGGAAGACGCGACGCTGAATGTCTCACAGGGTCGCGCGATCGCGGCCCGGCTCGGGTCTCGCGCCGAGTTCCGCGAGCTGCGCGGCGTGGGACACCTGGACATGATGGCCAACGAGGGTGCGCTCGAGGCGGTGCGCGGCATGATCGAGAAGTACTCGCGGCGCTGAGTCACGCGAGCGAGGCACCGCCGGGCCGAGAGCAGCGCGGACGGGTGCGAGATTGTCGCCGAGCGCGAACCGGGCAGGATTTCGGGCTCCGCGGCATGCGCCAGATCCGTCGTCTGTCGCGTGTGAGGTTCCGCGGGTAAACCAGCGATGTGGACGCGAGGACCTGCTCATGACGCGAACTCTCATCGACGCCATCGTCCGGCAGACGGTCGTGCTCATCGCGCAGCTGGCGACGTCCAGGGGCCTGCGGGCGCCGCTCGCGCACATCGCCGAGCGCGTCTTCCAGGAGCTGTCGCGCGAGCTCGAGCGGCAGGGAGTGACTCGCTCCGTCAGCGCGGACATGTTCGGAATGGCGCTCCGCACCTATCAGCGGCGCACGCAGCGCGTCGATGGCAGCGTCACGGAGCGCGGCCGCTCGCTGTGGGAAGCGGTGTTCGCCAGGATCGGCGAGGGCGGCGTCGTCACCCGCGACGAGCTCTTCCGCAGATTCCGTCACGACGACGCGGTGAGCGTTCGCGCCGTCCTGCGCGATCTGACGGACAGCGGGCTCGTCTTCGCGTCGGGTAGCGGGCGCAACACCATCTACCGGGTGACAACGCAGGAGGAGATCGGCAAGCTCCGTCGCGCGAACGATCGCGCCGGCGTCGAGGCCCTGGTGTGGAGCATCGTGTTCCGCGAGGACCCCGTGACCGAGGCCCGTCTGTCGGAGCTGACGGAGCTCGCGGAGGCCGACGTCCAGGCAGCGCTCGATACGCTGGTCGCCGAAGGCCGCATCGAACGCGTCGAGAGCGGCGGTCGTCGCGAATACCGCTGCCGCGAGCTCGTGCTCGGGCTCGAAGATCCGGCTGGGTGGGAAGCGTCGGTGCTCGACCACTTCTCGGCGATGGTGCGTACCATCGGCAAGAAACTGTCGCTCGATCAGCGCGCCACTGCCGCCGACGAGGTGGGCGGCAGCACCTATCACTTCAGCTTGCATCGAGGGCACCCGATGGAAGAAGAAGTTCTCGGGGAGCTGCGACGATTCCGCGAGCGCTGCACGGCGCTCCGGGCCCGCCTCGATCAACACAACGCGGAGCACGGCCTCCCGCCGAATGTCTTGAACGTCACTGCTTACTACGGTCAATGCGTGGTGGAAAACGAGGACGAAGATGAAAAAGAAAACTGAACCGTCGCGTCTGCTCAAGGGCTCGGCCAGCGTCTTCTCGCTGGCTCTCGGGCTGGCTTCCCTGAGCCTGGGCGCGCCCGCGTGCGCCAACGACATGAACGACGGCAAGAGCGGCGAGACGCATTTTCTCTGCCAGAGCGACGACGACTGCTCGAACCACTTCCACAACGACGACTATTCCTGCGCGAACGGGACGTTCTGCACACCGAAGACCGACGGGGGCTCGCAGAGCAGCGGAGGCCAG
>CAYUAW010000126.1:0-3493 GCA_964442485.1 uncultured Polyangiaceae bacterium | reverse complement strand
GCGAACGGATGCATCTCGGGAGACAACGTCTTCTCGAATCTCTATCAGCTGCTCTCTCATTTGCCGCAATGAGGGGCCCGACCTCGCTCCGACGTTGACGGAGCGAGCTCGTGATTGATCACATCTCGAACGGCCCGGAGCGCTGAGCCCGTTTGGATTCCAACCCCAGGCGGAGCTGCACGGCCAGCGAGCCGCGCGCGGGGCGCGCACGGAAGTTCGCGCCGAACCTTCAGCGCACGGGGTTGCTGCCGGAAATTGCGAGGCACCAAGTTTGGTGCCTCGCAAACTTTTCTGCGAGAACGAACGATGCCGTGTACCGCAACGGCGGCCGGATGCGCGAACCGTTACTCGGCGTGAAGTGCGGGCGCGCAGCGCCGGCAACGTTCGGCGCCCTGCGAGATGTGTATACTCCTGAGCCCACTGGGTGCCTCTCTTCGCGCTGACGGATGACGCGACGACGTTGCAGCGGGGCGCCGGCGCGGCTCACGGACGTCGCATGACGGCGAGCGTCGGTGAAGTGACGCGCAGAGTCTCCGGTCGCGCTTCGTTCCCGCGGGGCGCCCTCACCTCGGCCACCTCGAAGCGCGCGCGACTCACGCAGAAGCGCGGCGGCGACCGCGGCGGTGTGCGACGAACAAGAGACCCAGCGCGAAGAGACCCGCGACGCTTCCGGGCGAGCGCTCCCGCGACGCAGAACGGCACCCACAGCCGCTGCTGCTGGCAGCTCTTGCTGCCGTGCTCGCGTCCGTTCCCGCGTCTCGCGACGCCGCGTCGCCCCCGGACGCGTCACCGCCGGACGACGCGCCCGGAGTGCCGCCGGAGGCGCGAGCCCCGCCCGCCGCGCCACCTGCGCCGGCGGCCGCGCCACCTGCGCCGCCGCCCGAGGCCGTCGCGCCAGCACTGCCGCCCGAAGCGCCAGTCGTGCCGCCTGCTCCCATGGTGCCGCCCACCCCGCCGTCTTGATCCGTCGTGGGCTCTTCGCCCGCGGGGGGCGCGCCGCCGGGAACGCGCAGGAGGACGACCGAGTGCGCCGCAATGGAGAGCATCCCGGCGGCGACGTCTGCGTCGTAGTGGAGCGAGAACGCGGGGAGCGTGCCGTCGGCGCCGACCGCGCCACCACCCGTGAAGGCGACTCGCTTCATCGCGGCGGGCACGTCGTAAGAGAAGGCCGCATCGGCGGTGTTCACCAGCACGAGGCCGCTCACGTACCGTCGCAGATACAGGCCGCCCATTGAGCCGCCGGCTCCTGCGACGCGCAACTCCTCGAGATCCTCCGGGGGCTCGGCCTCGTAACCGCCCAGATCGATCTCGTACTCCGGGTACCAGGTCACGTCGGAGTTGCCGAGCATGAGGTAGCTCGTGCCGTTCCGGACCAGGAAGTAGGCGCCGATGAGCTGCTCGCGCTCGCTCTGGGACAGCTCCGTCCCGGCCTTCGTGACGTCGGCCATCCATACCTTGCCCTGGCTCGTCGCGTACTCCTCGATGCGGCGGAGCGACAGATTCTCGTCTCCGGCGCTCCCGAGCCACGTCTGCCAGTTCTCGGTGAACACGCCGTCGGTGCCGGTGAGGAAGACGGGCTCGTCGGTGTTGTCGATGAGCGCGTCGGCGTTCGGGATGACGAGGTACCGCGGGTGGTTCGCGTTCACGGCGAACGCAGCCCGCATCGCATCGAAGTACGCGCTTGCCCGCGGGTTCCAGAAATCACGCAGCGCCGTGCGCGAGCTGCCCCCGACGACGCCCGACCACCAGTTCGGCGGCGAGTAGTTCAGCCAGGGCGGGAACGCGACATCGAGGAACACGCCGGTCGCCTTCGCCGCGGGGAAGGCCTGCCAGGCGACGAGCGTGTCGAAGAGATACGACCGCCAGTCGGGAGACTCGATGTCCATCAACCAGTATGGGTCGGGGTACGAGACGCGGTTGCTCGGCGTCCCCGGGCTGCCCGTGTGCTGGTACGCCTTCTCCCGATCGAGCGAGTGCGCGGCGACGTAGGGCGTGAACACCTCCGTGTCTTCCTGACCGAACTTCTCGGCCCCCACGATGTTCGAGACCGGGTTCGTCTGATCCGCGCCGTTCAGGCCGTACGCGAGGTGGTACGTGAGCATCAGGAAGTTCGGGTTCTTCTTCCGGTACTCGTCGATCTGATGAGCGAAGAGCTTCTGCGTCCCCACGTAGTGCGTGACGATGAAGTCCTTCTGTGCCGCGGAGATCGTCTGCACCGCGTCGGCGAGCTGATCCTTCCACACCAGCACGTAGCGACGCGTCGACGGGAGCGGCTGCGCGAGCCCGCCGGGCTGCTCCGCGGCCGGCTGGAGCGGATAGGTGACACCAGGCGGGTGCGAGGCCGCACCCGCGGGAGCTTCCAGCGCGACGAGGGCCGCCGCGCCCGCGAGGGCAGCGGCGGCCGCGCGCCTCAGCGCACCTTCTTGCAGGCGGTGCTGCATCCGGGCCCGCCGTCGCATTCCTCGAACGCGGTCTGGATGCGACCGTCCCCGCAGTAAGGCGCCAGAGTACACGCCTTCGTGCATAGCCCCTGGCCGTAGGCGGTGTCCACCGACACGTTGCGACCGCCGTTGTCGCACTGTTCGGGCGACGTCCGGATGCCGTCCCCGCAGTAGGCGGCCAGCGTGCAGTTCGCGTTGCACGTGCCGTACGTGCCGTCATTGACGCCGTTGTCGCACTGCTCCTTTGCGTCCTTCACGCCGTTACCGCACTTGGTGCGGCAGTGCGCGTCGCACGTGCTCGCGTCGGTGCCGTTCACGGTCTTGCCGTCGTCGCACTGCTCTGGCGGCTGCACCTTGCCGTCGCCGCACGAGCTCAGCGGAACGAACCCCTTGCAGTCCTTCGTGCACGAGCCGGCCTGTCCGCTGTTCACGCCGTCATCGCAGAGCTCGCCGTTGGCGCCGTCGACGGCCTTGTCGCCGCAGTACGGGGCCGGCGTGCAGCGGTTCGTGCAGAGATTCGGGCCGTACGCCGTTGCGCTGTTCTTAGCCGTGCCCTGATCGCACACCTCCGGCGGGTTCTGCAGGGTGCCGTCGCCGCAGTAACCGGCGAAGGTGCAGTCCGGCTTGCACGTGCCGTAGCTGCCGTCGTTCTTGCCGTCGTCGCACGTCTCCGGCGCTTCTTTGATGCCGTCGCCGCAGCGCGGGCCGAGCGTGCAGTCGGGGTTGCACTTGCCGTAGCCGCCGGTGTTGGCGGCCTTGCCGTCGTCGCACTCCTCGGTGCCCTCGACCGTGCCGTTGCCGCACTTCAACGTGCAGGTCGCCGAGCAGGCGCTGCCCGTCGAGCCGTTGCTGATGCCGTCGTCGCACTGCTCCGGGCCGTTGACGATCTGGTCGCCGCAGCGCTGGCCGAGGGTGCACGCGCTCGTGCAGTGGCCGTAGCCGCCGCCGTTGGTTGCGCCCTCGTCGCACGCTTCGCCGTTCGAGACGAGGCCGTCGCCGCAGTACGGCGCGAACTGGCAGCCGGGGGCGCACACCTTCGACGAGCCGTAGCT
>CAYUAW010000125.1:0-17640 GCA_964442485.1 uncultured Polyangiaceae bacterium | reverse complement strand
GCGCTACGACGACTGGCTCCGCGCTGCGGAGACGGCCTTCGATTCGGTGCGCGGGGCGTCGCGCCGGGTCGTCGTCATCGGGCTGTCGCTCGGGTCGCTTCTTGCGGCCGAGCTCACCCTCCGGCATCCGGACGAGGTGTGCGCGCTCGGGATGCTCGCCAACGCGACGCGGCTCACCTCGCCGTTCCCCGCGCTCGCGCTCCGGCTCGTGGATCGCCTTCACGTCCCGGACTTCTACGTGCCGAAGGCCGGGCCGGATATCGGCGATCCGGAGGCGCGCGCGACGCACCAGACCTACGGCCTTCAGCCCGTGCGCGCAGCTATAGAAGTGCTGCGCGCCGGCGAGCGCATCGAGGCGCTCCTCGGCGGCATCCGGGCGCCGGCGTTCGTCGCGCACGGAGCGCGCGACCTGGTGTGCCCCGTCGCGAACGCCGAGCGCGTCGCGCAGAAGCTCGGAAGCGCCGACAAGACGGTGGTGATCCTGCCGCGCTCGCACCACATCATCACGCGGGACTACGACCGTGAGATGTTGCGGCGGGCGTTGACGGATTTCGTGGGGCGGGTTGCGGAGAGAAGGCCGGTGGCGCACACGGTTTGAGGGTTGCGTGAGGGACTGGGACAGGGAGCAGGGACTGGGAGCAGGGACTGGGACAGGGAGAGGGACTGGGTGAGGGAGCAGGGACTGGGACAGGGAGAGGGACTGGGTGAGGGTGCAGGGACTGGGTGCGCGGACGTAGCTGGGATCGCCTTCGAGAGACTTGAGCGTATTCGCCGCCTCGGCTCTGTCGAGGGCCGGGGGCCGCGCACCGGAGCGCGCGGCGCGCCAGCAGCTGGCGCGCCCTCGACAGAGCCTCCGGGGGCAAATCGAGACGTGGGTTCTCTCGAAGGAGAATCCAGATGCTCAGAATTTATGCCGTCATTCTTTCATTCATCGAAGACGTTGCCTTGCTCGTCCCACGCATTGCGCATCACGATCCGGATCTCGCGCGGCAGCTGCGGCGGTCTTCAGCGTCGGTGGCTCTGAACACAAGCGAGGGTATGTACGCTCGCGGGCGGTCGCGCACGGCTTGTTACAACATCGCACTTCGGGAGATGCGCGAGAGTTGCGCGGTACTCGAAGTCGCGGTCCGGCTCGGCTACCTGCCGTCGGTTTGCGCGGAGCTCGAACGGCGTTCGCAGCACATCCTGGCCACGCTCTACCGGCTGTCCTTTCCGCGGCAGATTGCTCGCTAGAGCGGCGCGCCGCGGCGCCGGGACGCGATCTCCCGGCGCCGCGGTGCGCTTCATCAGAAGCGAGATTTCGTGAGCCGCACGAGTGTGCCGATCACGCAGTGGAACAGCGCGGCGAGCTCCGGCTCCATCGGGTTGCACCAGCCGAGCGCCTGAGCCGTCTCCCAGCAAGCGAGCGCCTCCCGCGCGGAAGCCGCAGCCGTCTGATACCGAGCCTGCCGATTCTTGCCGCGGCTGTAGGCGCCTTCGGCGACATTCAGCGGCACCGAGATGAGAGCGCGCTCCATCTGGTCACCGAGCGAGAGGGACCGCGCACGCAGCCTGGGCAACACCGGAGCCCTCGCCCCGGCTCGTGCGCTACACCCCCGTCGACCCGTACCCCCCCGCGCCGCGCTCCGTCTCGTCGAGCGCGTCCACCGCGACGACCTCCACCCGGGCCACCTGCGCGACGACGAGCTGCGCGATCCGCGCGAGCGGCTCCACCGTGAACGGCTCGTTGCCGTGGTTCACGAGCACGACGCCGACCTCGCCGCGGTAGTCCTCGTCGATGGTGCCCGGCGCGTTGACGATGCCGATGCCGTGGCGGAGCGCGAGCCCGGAGCGCGCGCGGACCTGCCCCTCGTGCCCGCTTGGCAGCGCGAGCGCGATTCCCGCGGGGACGTAGGCGCGCTCGCCGGGCGGGATGACGAGCGGCGCGGTGAGCGCGGCGCATAGATCCATGCCCGCCGAGCCCGCCGTCTGGTAGGAGGGCAGCGGCACGTGCACGTTGCCGACGCGGCGAACGCGGAGCTCGGGCGTGCTCACGTGGCGCTGCTTTCTCCGTCGATCTGCTGGCGCGCGAAGATCTCGTCGGACATCGCTCGGAGCTTCATGGCTTCGGCCTGGATCTGCTGGTTCTTCTGGTAATGCTGGGATCTGGAGACGTAGTCGGAAAAGCTCCGGTAGCTCTTCGCGATCTCTATTTCGTTCCCGATCTCCTTGCAGAGCGCAATGCTTCTCATGAAGTAGTCGACGGCCTTGCCCTCGTGGGCCGGCCCCCAGGCGCCGGCCGCGGTGATCTCGCCCAGGGTGCGCAGGGCCGTGGCCAGGTGCGACTTGCTGCGGATCTGGCCGAAGAGATCCACGGCGTGCTTGATGCGCGCCCGGGCCTTCCGGAGATCTCCCTGGATGAGGTACGCCTCCGCGAGCGCGCGCTTCGCCTCGGCGAGGTGCAGCTTGTCGCCGAGCTCGTCGCAGAGCGATTCGGCTTCCGTCAGGATGCGGATCGCCTCCACCGAATCGCCGAGGCGGTACGTCGCCTCGCCGAGGTTCGTGAGCACGACGGCGATCCAGTTGCGCTCGCCGACCTCGCGCGCGACGTCGTGGGCCTTCGTGAAGAGCTCGCGAGCGCGCGGCAGATCCCGCTGATCTTGCGCGAGCCGGCCCATACTGTCGAGCGTCTGCGCGATGCCGAGCCGGTCATCGAGCTCGCGCCGGATCGTGAGCGACGCCTCCAGCGCTTCCTGGGCCTGCGTGGGTCTGCCGTGATCGCGCCACACCACGCCGATGTTGTGCAGCGAGAGCGCGATGGAGCGCCGGTCGCCGAGCTTCTTCCGGATCTCGAGCGCGACGCGCATGCGCTCGAGGGCGGCCTCGTACTCACCGCGCGTCCAGAGCACCATGCCGACGTCGTCGTGGCACGCCGCGAGCCCGCGTTCGTCGCCCGCGGACTCGAACAGCGCGAGGGCCGTCTCCAGGTTCTTGCGCGCCTCGCCGAGCGAGCCCATCGCGCGCTGCAGTCGGCCGATGCGGTTGTGCGCCGCGCCCCCCTTCGCACGAAGATCGAGCCGGTACGCGAGCTCGAGCATCTCGCGGAAGGCCGCGAGCGCCTCGTCGGTTCGCCCGAGCATCGTGAGCACGTCGCCGTGGTTGTGCAGGCCGTCGATGCGCCGCTCGGCGTCGAAGCCCTCGAGCAGCGAGAGCCCGCGCGCGTAGTACTCCTCCGCGTCGCGAGCGGCGTAGCTCGCGCGCGCGGCGTCGCCGGCGTCCAGGTAGAGCACCCCCGCCGCCGCGTTCGCCCCAGCTCCCTCCAGGTGATACGCGGACAGGACGAGGTGCTCACGGCTCGGGTGCTCCGGCGTGCGGTGTGCGAGCCAGTCCGCGAGCGTCTGGTGGTAGGCCTTCCGCGCCTTCGCCGAGGTGAGCGCCGAGAGCTTCTGCCGCTCGAGCTTGTGCTTGAAGGAGTACTGCCGCTCACCGGTAAAGCTCGACGCCGGCATCGCGAGCACGTAGTCGCGCTGCACCAGCGCATCGAGCCGAGCCTCGACCGCGTCCGCTTCCGACTCCTTGCCGAGCTCCCAGTACACGGGCACGGCGCGCTCCGTTCGCTCGATCGCGACGAGCGCGCTCACCCAGAAGACGCTCCCCATCGCCGCGGCGCGCTCGAGCAAGAGCTGCTCGCCCGCGGTGAGCGACGCGACGCGCATCGAGACCGTCTCCTCCACCGTCAGCGGCAGATTGACGCTCGAGAGCTTCTCGAGGTGGACGCGCCAGGTGGGGAGCGCGCTCGGCCCCGACTCGTCGAGCACACCCGCGTCGTGGAACAGCCGCACCATGGCGCGGAGCCTCCCCACGTTGCCCTCGGCGAGCTTCACGCCGGTGTCGACCAGCTCGTCCGGGGGGCCGCCCTCGCAGGGCGCGAGCATCTCGCGCATCAGCTTCCGCGCGACGTCTTCCGCCACCGGTCCGAGATCGATGCGCTCGTGACGCCCGACGGTGCGTCCTGGCCAGCCGGATTGAAGCTGCGCCATCTCGGGGCGCATCGAGCACAGGATGAGGATCGGCGCTCCGAGGTTCTCGATGAGATCACCCACGAAGCCGATGGCGTCGTCGCTCGCGGCGTCGAGGTCGTCGAAGACGAGGCAGATGGGGCCGCGAGCCGCGTCGCTTTCGAAGAAATTGCGGATGATCGCGCGCCGCACGAGGAGCGCGTGAGAGGGGTCGTCCTGCAGCGCCTTCGTGAGCGGGCTGTCGGCGAAGGGGATGTCGAGGATCTGCCCGAGGAAGTAGCAGACGTCGCCGACCTTCCGGTCGTCGAGCACGCTCGACACCTGGGAGCGGATCTGTGCGCGAGCATCCTCGAGCGAGGCGCCGTCCATCACGCCGAAGCGGCTACGGAGCATGCTCGCGAAGGCGTCCGGTCCGCCCCCCGTACGCCGCGAGCCGCCGCGGTACAGGCGGTAGCGCTGGCCCCCCATGAGCGCCACGAGGGCGTGGTCGATGAGGCTCGTCTTGCCGACGCCGGACGGCCCGACCACGCTCACGCCACGCGCGACGCCCTCGTCGAGCACGCGCTGGGCGGCCTGCGAGAGCGCGCGGATCTCGTCGTCACGGCCCGCGAGCGGGACGCCCGCGAGGCCAGCGGAACCGGGCTCGGCCACGTCACGCATCGGACTTCGGAGTCTGGCCTTCATGGCCTGGCCGTACAAGGGGCCGTCACTCGGCGACGCGGACGTGAAAGTGATCGTCGTGCGGTCGCCCGCGCGACGGCTGGCGCATCGCGGCGTCGGCGCGCTCGATGAGGTCCGGCGAGACGCCCTGCCGCTTCGCGTAATCGATCAAACGCCGCTCGAGGGACGCTGCGACGAAGATGGTCCGTACGCTCGTATCCGACACCAGCACCCGGACGAGCGCCCAGTTTCGCGCGTCGTCGAAGCGAAGACCGAGCGCCGCGGAGCCCGAGGCGCGCACCGGCAGGAGCCGCTCGCTTCGTACCTGGTTGCCGTGCGCGTCGGAATAGTAGAACGCGACGTCCGCGTCTCGCCCGCTGCGATGAGAGGCGTGGCCCGGCAAGGAGCCCCCCGCCCGCGACGACAGATCACCCACCAGGAGAACCGAGCCCGGATAGAGTCGCTCGACGCGCTCCGCGGCCTTCACGAGGAGCGACACCAGGCGTGGTCGGGCCCATCTCGGGCCGTCGGGCCAGCGGAGCCGGAGCGCCGCTCGCTCGCGCAGCTCGACGCCGTCGACGAGCATGCTCTCTTCGGCGACCCCGACGCTTCGCGCGCGCCGGGGGATGGTAGGGTCTCCCCGTACCCGCTCGGCAGACGGTCGTGCGGCCGCCCGGGACGCGCCGCCCGCTCCGCAGAGGAGCGCGCAGCACGATACGGCGGCGATGCGGCGAAGGCCCATTCTAGCGGCCGTACCCGACCGCGCGCGAGGCGGCCAAGTTCAAATGGCCGTCGTCGGCCGCGCCCGGCAACCCGACGCGGGCCCCCTCGCCCGCATTCCGGTCACTTGCGCTACGCTGGGTCGGCTGAAAATCCCTCAGCGAGGAAGTAGCCCTCCTTGCTCTCGAAGTAATAATCGTCGAGTCTCGAGGCCAACCGGTGCATATCGGAGCCGGGCCAGGCCGAAGGCCCCAGAGGGGCAAACCTCAGCACACCGGTCTTCCGAGGTTCCGATCCGACTCCCGAGGCAATGTGACCGACCTGAAATCGACTCTCGAACGACTCTACGCCCTCGGGCCTCGCCGCGCTCAGCTCGGGCTCTCCCGGGTGGAGGCCGCCTGCGCCAAATTCGGCAACCCCGAGCGCGCCTTCCAGGTCGTGCACGTCGGGGGCACCAACGGCAAGGGTAGCGTTGCCGCGTTCGTGGCGTCCATGCTGCGGGCGTCCGCGCGCCACGTCGGCCTCTACACCTCCCCTCACCTGAACCGCTTCGCAGAGCGCATCCAGATCGACGGCGCGCCCATCGACGACGGCGAGCTCGTCTCCATCCTGAACCGCGTGATGGACGCCGCGCCGGACCTCACGTTCTTCGAGGTCGCGACGGTCGCCGCGTTCATCGCGTTCCGCGACGCGAAGGTGGACATCGCCGTGCTCGAGGTGGGCCTCGGCGGTCGCCTCGACGCGACCAACGTCGTCCCGCCGCCGCTCGTCTCGGCCGTCACGCGCGTCGCCTTCGATCACATGCTGGAGCTCGGCGACTCGCTCGCGAAGATCGCCGAGGAGAAGGCCGGCATCATCAAGAAGGGCTCGAAGGTCGTCCTCGGGAAGCTGCACCCCGATGCGCTCGCCGTCGTGCGGCAGCGCGTCTCCGAGGTCGGTGCGGAGCTCGTCGAGCTCGGCAGCCCGGAGCCCTACCCCGGCGCGCAGCTCGCCTATCCGCGCATGGCGATGTTCGGGACGAACCTCTCCGTCGCCGCCACGATCGCGCGGGAGCTCGGAGTGCCGCCGGAGGAGATGGCGCAGGGCATCGAAGCGACGACCTGGCCCGGGCGCAACGAGCTCCTGCACAGGAACGGCCAGGAGCTCACGCTCCTCGACTGCGCGCACAACCCCGACGGCGCGGTGACGCTGTCCCACGTGATCGACGCGAGCCTGATGGGCGCAGTCGGCTCCCGTCGCGACGTCGCGCTCGTCTTCGGCTCGCTCGCGAAGAAGAACTGGCGCGCGATGCTCGCGCGCCTCGATCACACCGCGTCGCACCACATATTCACCGCGCCCCAGGTCGCACAGGCCGTCGATCCTGCGGAGATGGCCGCGGCGGTGGGTGGAGAGGTCGTGCCCGACCTGCGCGAGGCGCTGGCCCGCGCGCGCACCGTGGTCGGCTCCCGCGGGCTCGTGATCATCACGGGATCGACGTTCCTCGTCGGCCCCGCGCGCGCGCTCCTGCTCGGGCTCGAGAGCGACCCTCCGATAGATCTGTAACGAGGCCCGCGGTATGCCCTCCTTCGACGTGGTTTCGGAGCTGAACTGGGCCGAGGTCGAGAACGCGCTGAACCAGGCCCAGAAGGAGCTGTCGCAGCGCTTCGACTTCCGCGGAACCGACGCGAGCGTGGAGCGCACGGAGGAGGGCCTGGTCATCATCGCGAGCGAGGAAGATCGCGCGCGCGCCGCGCTGACCGTCGTCCAGGAGAAGCTCATCCGCCGCAAGGTGAGCCTGAGACATTTCGACCCAGGCGATCCCGGTCGCGGACCGAAGGGGTCCTCGAAGATCGTCGTCAAGGTGCAGGAGGGCATCGAGAGCGACAAGGCGAGGGAGATCGTGGCGTTCGTGAAGGGCAGCAAGCTGAAGGTGCAACCGCAGATCCAGGATGTGACTTTACGCATCAGCGGAAAGAAAAAAGACGATCTGCAAGCCGCCATGCAGCTTCTCCGGGGCCAGGACTTCGGGATAGAGCTACAGTTCAAGAACTTTCGCGATTGATGTGACGACGAATGACTGCACGGAAGCTTTTCGGGACGGACGGGATACGGGGGCGGGCCAACGTGCCGCCCATGACGCCGGAGCTCGCGCTACGGCTCGGGCGTGCGATCACGCTGGTCGCGCGCCGCGGGAAGACGCGGTCGCCGCGCATCGTCATCGGGAAGGACACGCGGCTCAGCGGCTACATGCTCGAGACGGCTCTCGCCTCCGGCATCTGCGCCATGGGCGGCCACGTGCTGCTCTCGGGGCCCATCCCGACGCCGGCGGTCGCCAATCTCACGCAGAGCATGCGGGCCGACGCGGGCGTCGTCATCAGCGCGAGCCACAACCCGTTCGCCGACAACGGCATCAAGATCTTCGGCCCCGACGGGTTCAAGCTCCCGGACGCGGAGGAGGTCGCCATCGAAGAGCTCCTCGAGGACTCGAAGCTCGACAACGCGTCGTACACCGGCGCGCGCGTGGGCCGCGCCGAGCGGCTCGACGACGCCACGGGTCGCTACATCGTCTACACGAAGAGTACCTTCCCGAAGGAGCTCACGCTCGACGGGATCCGCGTCGTCGTCGACGCCGCTCATGGTGCGGCCTATCGCTGCGCGCCGTCGGTCTTCGCCGAGCTCGGCGCGGAGGTGACGGCCCTCGGGGTCCGCCCGAACGGCCGCAACATCAACCGCAACTGCGGCGCCCTTCACCCTGAGCACGTCGTGAAGGAAGTGAAGCGCATGAAGGCCACCATCGGCATCGCCCTCGACGGCGACGCCGATCGCGTCATCGTGGTGGACGAGCACGGGGACATCGTCGACGGCGACGCCGTGATGGCCCTCTGCGCGACGCGCATGCTGCACCAGGGCCGCCTCGCGAAGGGCACCCTGGTAGCCACCGTGATGAGCAACATGGGGCTCGAGCAGGCCCTGCGACGCGCGGGCGGCAAGCTCGTGCGCACCGCCGTCGGCGATCGCTACGTCGTGGAGGAGATGCGCTCCGCGGGCTACTCGCTCGGAGGCGAGCAATCGGGCCACCTCATCTTCTCCGATCACGCCACCACCGGCGACGGTGTCGTGGCGGCGCTCCAGGTGCTCGCCATCATGGTGCGCGAGGGGCGGCCCCTGTCCGAGCTCTCCCGGGTGATGGAGCGCATGCCCCAGGTGCTGGAGAGCGCCATGTTTCCGACGCGCCGCCCCATCGAGCAGATGAGCGAGCTTTTCAGCCACATGGGTGCCGCCGAGCAAAAGCTCGGAGATCAGGGTAGAATTCTGGTTCGGTGGAGCGGAACAGAACCGAAGCTGCGGGTGATGCTCGAAGGACCGGACGTCGGAGTCCTGAAGGAGCTCGCGCAGGATCTCCTCGGCGCTGCGCGTCGCGATCTCGCCGTAGCCGGGTGAGGACGTCGTCGTGACGAGCGCGCTCGAGATCAGCGATCTCTGCGGCGAGCTGCTCGTCACCGGATTCCCGGGTCCCACTCTCGACGCTGACACGGCCCGAGCGCTCACGGAGCGGCGTCGCTCGGGGGTGGTCCTGTTCCGTCGCAACATCGAATCCGTCGACAGCGTCTTCGAGCTCTGTCGAGAGCTCATCGCCGCCACCCGGAGCGAGCACGGGCCGTTCATCGCGGTCGATCAGGAGGGCGGCCGCGTGATCCGGATCCCGCCGCCCGCCATTCAGCTGCCGCCGATGCGCGATCTCGGCATCCTCGGCAAGCCGGGGCTCTGTCGGCGAGCGGGGGCGGTGGTCGGCCTCGAGCTCCTCTCCATGGGCATCAACGTCGCCTTCGCGCCGGTGCTCGACGTGGACTCCAATCCGGACAACCCGGTCATCGGCGATCGTTCCTTCAGCGGCGATCCGGAGCTCGTGGCCAGCCTGGGGAGCGCGTACATCGAGGGGCTCCAGGGGCGCGGGGTGCTCGCCTGCGGCAAGCATTTCCCCGGCCACGGCGACACGCACCTCGACAGCCACACGCATCTCCCCGTCGTCAGCCGTCCGCGCGAGCACCTCGATGCCGTCGAGCTCGTCCCCTTCCGTCGCTGCGTGGGCTGGGTGGGCTCGCTCATGACGGCCCATGTCGTCTACGAGGGGCTCGATCCCGGCGTGCCCGCGACCATGAGCCAGCAGATCCTGAAGGATCTGCTGCGGCGCGAGCTCGGGTTCCGCGGGCTGCTCTTCTCGGACGACCTCGAGATGAAGGCGATAGCCGACCGCCAGGACATCGAGCAGGCCGCGGTGGGAGCGATCCGCGCCGGATGCGACGTGCTCCTCGTGTGCAGCGACCCGTCACTCGCTGACCGCGCGCACGAGGCCCTCGTTCGCGAGGCCGGGGCGGACGAGGAGTTCCACGCGCGCTGCATCCAGGCCGCGGAGCGCTCTCGCTCGGCCCGCCGCCGGTTCCCGTGTCGTCCGGCGCCGTCCGTCGCGGCGATGCACAGAGCCATCCACGAGTCCGGCGCGAGCGGTCTCATGACCGACCTCACGATTCACCGCGCGCGCACGCTGCCGCCGCCGGCGTGACCCGCTGCCCTGGCTCCCCCACGTCCTGTGCACGTGAGTCCGCTCGCGCTCAGCTCTTTTTACCCGGCGCAAACGGCAAGTCCATTTGCCGGTGCGAGGCGCCCGTGCGCGGCTTCGCCACGTCGCGCTCGAGTAGCTCCGCCTCTCGCGCGAGATCCGCTTCCATGACCTCCGGGTTGTCCCAGGCGAACGCGAGCGCGTCGAAGATCTTCGCCGCGCCGAGCTGCGGGTAACGCTTGATCAGCGTGTCGACGGAGGCGCCGCCGCGATAGAAGGCCCAGAGCCTCCGGACCGGCACTCGCGTGCCGACCAGGTGAGGGCTTCCCGCGAGTACGCTGCGATCGACACGCACGTGCGGATGCGGGACGAGCACGATGGGGAGATCGTCTGCGCGGCGCTTCACTTCAGGAAACCATTCGTTCGACCGGCTCCGGCGTCAACGGTGGGGGTTCGTGGAACCGGAAATCCTCAATGAGCGCGGTGGATGGCCGCCTCGTGCTCGCCCAGCGTACGGCTGAAGGCGTGATGGCCGTCGCCCGAAGCGACGAAGAACAGATAGTCCGTGGTCGCCGGTGCGAGCACGGCGAGGATCGCCGCTTGCCCGGGGTTCGCGATGGGCCCCGGCGGCAGCCCGGGGTGCCGGTACGTGTTGTACGGGTTCCCTGCGTCGCGCAGCATCGCCGGGGTCACGCGCCCCGCATATCCACGACACGATTCGAGGTCGGGCACGGCGACGCAGCCGTACGCTGCTGTCGGGTCCGACTGCAGCGTGCGCGCGGGACGGAAGGTCGGATCGTCGAGACGGTTGAAGAAGACGCTGGCGATGACCGGAGCCTCGTCGGCGCGCGCCGCTTCCTTCTCGACGATCGACGCCAGCGAGAGGACCTCGCGCTCGCCGAAGCCGTAGCGCGTGGCGAGGTTCGCGAACTGCTCCATGTGGCTCTCGTGCAGAGACGAGAGCCGCTTCTGCGTAGTTGCGACCATCTGTGTTGCCACATCGTGCGCTGTGGAGTCGCAGGGGAGGTCGTAGGTGGCCGGCGCGAGGTACCCTTCCGCCGAGTCCCCGGAGAGGCCGGCGCCGGCGAGCCATCCCGCGTCCGCGACGAGCCGCTCGAAGTCCCTGAGCGAGCAGACTCGCGCCGCCTCGAGCCGTGCGGCGATCTGGAATCGATTGAAGCCCTCGGGGACCACCACGCGAGCGCGCGCCCGCGACGACAGGCGCGCGAGACGTCGCAGCGTCTCGACCGGCGTCAGATCGTCGGCCAGAAGATGCAGCCCGGGCTCGAGACGGACGAACGGACCGGTGAGCGCGAGCAGCGTGCGGAACGCGAACGGACGGTCGACGACGCCCGCCGCGGCGAGCAGCGCGGAGCCGTCTCCACGGCCCTCGCCTTCGGGCCAGACGACTTCGACGACGCGGCCAGCGCCCTCGCGGGCGCGGCCGAGCCACAAGAGCGACCACGCGGACACCACCGCTGCCGCGGCGAGGAGCGCTCCATAAATGCGTCGGGCCCGACGCGAGAGCCTTGCTCGCGTGCCCCGGCGTCGCCGCCGGCGCTTCTTCGGCCTGGGCTCGGGCTTCTCGTCGTTCACCGCCCGGACCCCGGCCGCGCGTCGAGCCAGGCCTGAAGGAGCACGGCCGCAGCGGCGCTGTCCACGCGGCCGCGGAGCTCCCGTTCATTCAGCCCCTGATCGCGGAGCCGTCCGCGCGCCTCCTTCGTCGACAGCCACTCATCGACGAGCTCCACGCGTCGGCCGGTGCGGGCGGCGAGCTCGGCCGCGAACTTCCGTGCGCGCCGCGCGGGTGCCCCCTCCGTGCCGCCGAGCGCGCGCGGGAGGCCGACCAGGAAGACCCCGATGCCGTCTTCGGTGGCGACCGCGTGGAGGGTGTCGAGCAGGCGCCTCGGATTCCGGCCGTCCAGGTGGGGCCGTGGATGCGCCATGACACCGAGCTCATCGGCGACCGCCAGCCCGACGCGAACCTTGCCGAGATCGATGGCGGCTGCCCTCATTGGCCTCTCGCCGGTGCTACCACGGCCGGGGCCGCGCCGGCCGCGAGCGACGCCTCTCGTCGGGGTGCTTTCGAGCCCGCCCTTGCCCGCCCTTCCGGGGTGCCTGGAGCAATGCTTGACCGGGCCGGGCGCATTGAGCATAAGCCTCCGGCTCCTCGTCTTCGGGCCCGCCAGGCGATGAGCCACGAAACTCGCGGGGCCTCTCAACCAGAGCCATGCAGTACCGCGCCGCCAAGGGGATGAACGACATCCTCCCCGACGAGGTCCGGCGGTGGCAGGCACTGGAGAGCGTGTTCCGCTCGACGGTCGAGCTCCACGGCTACGGCGAGCTCCGGACTCCCCTGCTCGAGCCGACGGAGCTCTTCGTTCGCTCGGTCGGCGAGACGACGGACATCGTCCAGAAGGAGATGTTCACGCTCGATCACCACGGAGATTCACTGACGCTGCGGCCCGAGGGCACCGCGAGCGCCGCTCGTGCGTACGTCGAGCACACCGTGTCGGCGCGCGAGCCCGTCACGCGCTGGTACTACCTCGGGCCGATGTTCCGTGCCGAGCGACCGCAGCGCGGGCGCTACCGTCAATTTTATCAGGCCGGCTGCGAGGTCTTCGGCGATCCCGGCCCTGCCTGTGACGCCGAGATGATCGACATGCTGTACCGCTTCTTCGGCGCGCTCGGCATCGGCGGCATGGAAGTGCTGTTGAACTCGCTCGGTGCGAAGGGGACCCGGGAGCGCTACCGCGAGCAGCTCCGCGCGCACCTCGCGCCGTATGCATCGGAGCTCAGCGAGAACGCAAGGAAGCGCCTGGACGACAACCCGCTCCGGATCCTCGACTCGAAGAACGCGCGCGACCAGGAGCTCGCGAGCAGCGCTCCGCCGATCCTCGAGCTCCTGGACGACGCGGACCGAGCCCACTGGGACGGCCTCCGCCGTCATCTTGACGCGCTCGGGGTTCCTTACCGCGTCGAGCCGCGCCTCGTCCGCGGGCTCGACTACTACACGCGCACGCTGTTCGAGGTGCAATCGTCGGCCGGGTCGCTCGGCGCGCAGAACGCGCTCGGCGGCGGCGGTCGCTACGATGCGATGATCTCCGACCTCGGGGGCCCCCCGGCGAGCGCCATAGGCTTCGCCATCGGCCTCGAGCGCGTCCTGCTCGCCATGGGCGAGCGCGACGAGCCGAAGCTTGCATGCTGCTTCATCGCGCCGATCGGCGAGCGCGCCGTCTCTCGCGCGCTCGTGCTCGCGCGGGACCTGCGCTCGCGTGGCGTCCGCACCGAGGTGGACGGTCGGGGCGGCTCGGTGAAGAGCATGCTCCGCCGGGCCAACGCGCTCGGCGCCCGCCTCTGCCTCTTGCTCGGTGACAGCGAGCTCGACAAGGGCGTCGTGAAACTGAAGGACCTCGCCGCGCACGCCGAGAATGAAGAGCCGATCGACCTCGCCGCCGAGCGCGTCGCGGCGTTGATCGCAGCGCCAGTGGCGAAGCACGAGGATCCGCGTTGAAGGTCAGAGCAGGCGCAGCCTGGGCCATCGTGCTCGTGTCGGCATTGGGGGTCTTCGCAAGCTCCCGCGCCTCCGCGCAGATGTTCGGCGATCAGTTCGGCGGCGGCATGGGTCCGGGCATGGGACGCCCGTCCATGGGCGGCGGCGCGCCCGCGCAGGGTGGCGGCGGCAAGAAGCCGAAGAAGAAGTCCAACGAGCCGGAGACGCACGCAGCGTCCGGTGCGTCCGACGACGTCGTGCCCCCGGGCACCGAGCCGACGCTCCCCGCGAACCCGACCGCCATCCCGCGCACGGTGAAGGACCGGATCGGCAGCGACGCACGGCTTGACGAGCCGGAGGTCGGCCGTGGTCGCTCGACGAGCCGGCACTTCTACGGCCTCTGGTACGACGAGGAGAGCGACAAGTACGGCTTTCGCACCCTGTTTCCCCTGTGGCTCCAGCGCACGCAGCCGAGCGTGACCGATCCGACGAAGCCGGACCGCGCGTCGCTCTTCGGGGGCGTCTATTACAACCGCCGGAGCGCGGAGCACTCGGACGACATCCTCTTTCCGCTCTTCTGGAACATCGCGGGGCCGAAGAGCCGCACGACGGTGGTCGGGCCCTTCGTCAACCGCAGCGCGCCGGGCGAGAGCGACAACTGGCTCGCGCCCCTCTACTTCACCGGCACCCGCCCCTACGGCGGCTACACGGTGATCCCGCCGCTCCTCACTTACCTGCACGACGGCAAGGAGGGCGGCTTCAACATGGTGGGGCCCGCGTTCTGCTCGTGGACGGGTGGCGACACCTGCGACACGCGGACCGCGAAGAATATCGACCTCGGCATCGCGCCGTTCTACTTCCACGGACAGAGCGAGACGTCGTCGTACGACCTGATCCCGCCGCTCCTCCACTACCACGGTGAGACAGAGAAGGACGATTCGAGCCTCGACATCTGGGGCCCCTACTTTCGCAAGCACACCGAGAAGCGCGACGCGCTACACGTCTTCCCGCTCTACTACAGCCTCTGGGGCGCGAACGAACGGCACACGACGCTACTGCCGCTCTTTCACTACGGGTGGAAGGACAACTCGAGCCTCTTCATCAATCCGCTCTTCTTGCTCGCGAGGGGTGAGAAGGGCGAGTCGACGTTCGTGACGTGGGGCTACGCACGCCACCGCGGCCGAACCATGCTCGACATGATCACGCCGCTCTACTGGCACGTGCGCGATCCGGACATCGGGCTCGACGAGCAGATCCTCTTTCCGTTCCTGTATTCGCGGACGAGCCCGCGGGAGTCTAACCAGGCGTTCTTCCCGTTCTGGGGGCACTTCGAGCGCTACGGCATCAGCGAGTCCACGTGGGTGACGCCCTTCTTCCAGCACTCGCACGATCTTCGTGGCTGGGATACGAACATCCACCCGATCCTCTACCTGGGACGTAACGGCAGCGACACGCACACCGTCGTGGCGCCCTTCTTCTTCGACTTCGCGTCGACCAGCTCGCGGGTGACCGTGGGCTTTCCCGTTTACTGGCGCTTCGCCGACGACCAGGGCGTCGCGCAGCTGGTGGGCAACACGTACTATCACGAGAAGAAGGTCACCCACGGCCTCGACTGGGAGGTGCACATCTTCCCGGCGTTCAGCTACGGCGAGACGCCGAACGGGCACTGGTGGAACTTCCTGTACGGCCTCGCCGGCTACACGCGCCGCGGCGATTTCACGCAGATCCGTACCTTGTGGATCCCGATCACCGTGTCCGGCTCCGACAAGAAGTGATTCTTCGCGGGAGAGCGCCGCAGCGACCGCGGCGCGCCTCACAGCCAGTCTTCGAGCGACGGCTCGCGTCCGGCTATCGCGGAAAAGCGCGCCTCCGCACGCGCGAGCCGCCGCTTGATCGTCGACAGCGAGACCCGGGACACGCGCGCGATCTCGAGGAGCTCAGTGCCGTCGATGAACCGCTGAGCGAAAAGCAGCCGCTCGTCCGCGGGCATTCGCTCGAGAACACGGCAAGTGGCGCGCAGCGCCTCGTCCACCTCCGGCGGTACCATTTCGTGCTCGACCTCGGGTAGTTCCTCGGTCGGCAGGAGCTGGAAGATGCGGTTCCTGGTCCGCTGCCTCATGCGCGCGCGCGCGGTGAAGACTGCAATCGAGCCGAGCCAGCCCCGCAGCGACCGGGGATCGCTCAGCCGCTCCATCGAGTCCATTGCCACCAGGAACACCTCCTGGACCAGATCGGCGAGCTCCGCGTCGGGCCCGAGCACGTGCAGGAGCACGCGGCGGACGTGCGTGTGGTAGCGATCGAACAGCGCAGCGCCGCCCGCCCGCTGCCGTGCCGCCACGGCGCGGACGATCGATGAATCCGTCGCGAGCGCGCGTACGTCCGCCCGACCCGGCACGTCGACGGCACCCGGGTTCGCATGGCTGACGGGAGCGGTGGTGCACTCCACGTGGGGTTAGTGACGCGGCGAACGTTCGGAAGGCAGCCGTTGTCTGCAAAGGGCCCACGTTCTGCCCTCCACGGCTTCTTTCAGCGCTGATGGCGAACGGCGCATCCGCGCGGGTGTCCAAAGGGTGGACCTTCGTCGCACCTCCTCGACACTCATCGAGCAATGACCCGGCGGGCTCGGTGAGCCGCGGCTGGACGACAAGGGCGACGACGGCAAGGACCAGCAAGGCAGCGGTGGTGACGACCACGGGTCGGGACACGGTCCGGACTGACCGGGCAAGTGGCCGGAGCGTGCCCGACGACCGTCGCACCCCGGCACAGCGTGCTCTGATCGCGCGGAAAGGTGCGTGCGCCGCAACGCCGGCGCACAATGAAGCGTGGCCAGGCGTTTCCGTGCAAGCATCTACGGCGGTTCGGGGTTTGCCGGCGCGGAGCTCGTCCGCCGGTTGCTGATGCATCCGGAGGTCGAGCTCGCCCGCGTCTGTTCGATCGATCACGTGGGTGAGCCGCTGGCGAGCGCTCATCCACACCTCGAGGGGGTGACGGAGCTCACCTTCGAGAAGCTCCCACCGGCTGAGGCGGCGGCGGACGTCGACGTCGTCCTGCTCGGCTTGCCGCACACTGCGAGCATCGGCGTCGTCGAGGCGCTGCTCGGGACCGACGTGAAGATCATCGACATGTCGGGCGCCTTCCGGGTGAAGGACCTGACCGCGTACGCGCGCTACTACGGCGGCGTGCACCCGCGCCCCGATCTCGTGGAGCGGTTCGTGTACGGATTGCCGGAGCTCTATCGCGACAGGATCCGCTCGACGCGCTTCGTCGCGTCCCCCGGCTGCTTCGCCACGACGATCGAGCTCGCGCTCCTGCCGCTCGCGAAGGCGGGCTTGCTCGAAGGGACCATCCAGGTGGTCGGGATCACCGGCTCGAGCGGTGCGGGCGTGACGCCGACCTTGACCACGCACCATCCGACGCGCGCGCAGAACCTGAGGACGTACAGGCCGCTCGAGCACCAGCACGTGCCGGAGATAGAAGGCACCCTCGGCGCCGCCAGCGGACGCCCCGTCTCGATCGCATTCGTTCCCGTATCGGCGCCTCTCGCGCGCGGCATCTTCGCCACCGCGTTCGTGCGGGTGCCCGCGTCACACGACGAAGCGTCGTTGAAGAAGCTCTTCAAGGACGCTTACGCGAAGGAGCCCTTCGTGAGAGTGCCCGCGCGGCGACTCCCCGAGGTGGTCGCCGTCACCGGCTCGTGCTTCGCCGAGGTCGGCCTGACGGTGGGCCCCGTCGATGGCGACTCGCGCCTCGTCACCGTCTTCGGCGCGCTGGACAATCTCGTGAAGGGCGGCGCCGGCCAGGCCATCCAATCGATGAACCTGATGCTCGGCCTGGACGAGAAGCTCTCGCTCGCAGACGTCGGTGGTTATCCTTGATTTTGCTGCTCCATCATGACGGCCTCGCGCGACGTTCGCTACCTGAGGGCAATCCGCGCCAGGTCCGCCGGTAGTCTCACTCGCCTTTCAATGGCGGATCGTGATCTGTTCTTCCCAGACCGAGATGTCGTGGCGGCCCGCGGGTCCCTTACCCGCGGGCTAACGCACGCCCAACCCGGCCGCCTCCTCCTGTCCCTGACCCTCCTCCTGTCCCTGACCCTCCTCCTCTCCCCCAAGCTCAAGCTCAACCCCAAGCCCTCCCAACCCCCTACTCCCGCACCACCACGACTGTCCCCTCCCCGGTCTCCGCCCCCACATTGATCCCGTGCCACCCTTCCGGCACCTGCGGCTCCGTCC
>CAYUAW010000124.1:0-18040 GCA_964442485.1 uncultured Polyangiaceae bacterium | reverse complement strand
CTCGCTCACCTGTTTTCTCCTGCCGGTTTGTGCCGGCGCACTAGCTCTCGCGCATCTCGCGAAGCGCAACGTTGTAGCAGGCCGTGCGCGACCGGCCACGTGCATACATGCCTTCCGCGGTGTTCAAGACTACGGACGCCGACGAGCGGCGTAGCTGGCGCGCGAGATCCGGATCATGGTGCGCGATGCGCGGCACGAGTTCCGCGATGTCCGCGACGAATGAGAGAATGACGGGATAGAGACGAAGCATCGGATTCTCCTTTCGAGAGAACCCTTCTCCATTCGCACCCGGAGGCTCGGTCTAGGGCGGCTCCGTCTGCGGAGCCGTCGCGCGCTCTGGTGCGCGGGCATGCCCCTGGACCGAGCCGAGGCTGCGAATACGGTCAAAGACCTCGAAGGAAGAATGGCCCCCCCTGTTCCCCTCCGCACACGCTGATCCCGTCCCTGTCCCTGTCCCTGTCCCTGTCCCTGTCCCTGTCCCTGTCCCTGTCCCTGTCCCCCACGCGGTGCGAAGCGTTCGCTGCGGGCGAAAGGTCTGGCATAGTGCCGGGGAGCTCTTTTTCCCCGGAGAATCGACCATGACCACTCCCGCGGATCTGCTGGCGGAAGTCCCCCTCTTCAAGCTCCTCGACGTCGGAGCGCGCACGACTCTCGCCGAACGGCTCGAGAAGATCAGCGCCCCGGCCGGCAAGGCCCTGTTCTCGCGCGGCGACCCCGGCGACGCCCTCTACGTCGTCACCACTGGCGAGGTGGAGCTCTTCTTCAAGAACGACACCGGCGAGCGCATCCTCCTGGAGAAGGCCGGCCCCGGCGACTTCTTCGGCGAGATCTCGCTGCTCGACGGCGGCCCGCGCACGGCGACCGCCGTCGCCCTCACCGACGTCGAAGCCATCGTGGTCGACCGCGGCGATCTCTCGGAGTTCCTGCGCTTGCGGCCGGAGGCGGCCATGTCCCTGCTCGCGGCCATGGGCCAGCGTCTGCGGGAGTCGGCACGCCTGCTCCGGCACAGCGTCTCGCGGGACATCAACGAGGAGACGGAGGACAAGCGAACCACCGTGATGAAGGTGGCCGACTGGATCTCGGAGTTCAGCGGTAGCCTCCCGTTCCTCTTCATCCACCTCGGCATCTTCTTCGTGTGGATCATCCTCAACGTCGGGCCGATCGGGCGAAGCAGCATCGGCGGCTTCGATCCGTTCCCGTTCGGCCTGCTCACGATGGTCGTCTCGCTGGAGGCCATCATCCTGTCCGTCTTCGTGCTCCTCAGCCAGAACCGTCAGGTGGCGCGAGACCGCGTGCGCAACGACATCGAGTACCAGGTCAACCTGAAGGCCGAGCTCGAGATCGCCCACCTCCACGAGAAGTTCGACCAGCTCCACGAGATGGTGGCCCGCATCGCGCCGGTCCCCGCGGACGCCAGCAAGCGGAAGCTGCAGTCGAGCGAGACGAACTGAGGATAGGAGGCCCTCGGTCGGAGCGAGCGCAGCCGACGTGCATTTCTTACGCGGGATGCGCCGAGACTGCGTGCGACGTCGGTCGGCTCGAGCGCAAGTCGGTCGCTTTTCGGCTTGATGTCGTGAGGCGCGACTCGACGCGTGATAAGACGACACGTCCCGGAGCCGTCGAACGGGCGCAAGGCAACTCGCCCGCTCGCGGCTTCTGGTAGTGGCGCTCACCGATAACGATGACGACTCCCGCTGATCGCCCGACGGCCTGGTGGCTCGCAACGCTGCGACGACGCGCCGAGGCTCGGACCGACGACGCGTTGAATCTCACGGATGCCGTCGTATTCGCCGGCGAAAACGAGCGCCGCGCCGCGCTCAAGTTCTTCAATGCCGCTTACCGCGCCGAGGAGTCGGGCATCACGCAAGCGCACGCCCTCGCGGAGAGGCTGCTCCCGAGCGATCCGGAGCTCGCGGAGGCCTTTCGCCTATACGGCGACGAGGAAGGCTGGCACCGGCACCTGCTGATCGAGTTTCTCGCGCATCTGGGTGGATCGGTCCAGCCGATGGGACGCGTCACGACGCTCCTGTATCGGCTTTACGGTCGCGCCGAGCGGATGGACACCATCCTGCTGGCGAACCTGATGTTCGAGACGATCGGGTCGACCACGTACCGAATGACGCTCGGCCGTATCGACGAACCCAGCTTGCGAGCCATGCTCACGATTCTCACGCGCGACGAGGCGTTTCACGTGCCCCTGAACGTGCATTTCATGAAGCGAGCGCTCGAGCAATCGTCGAGAGGGAGCGTTCTGCGCCTTCGGATCGTCTTCGTGCTCGTGTTCGTCGCGCTCGTGTGCCTTCCTCTCGCGAGTCGCCCCAAGTCGCGAGCCTTCGACCGCCTCGATACGCTCGAGCTCAGCCGCGCCTATGCCCGCGAGCTATCACGCGTATTCACCAGGGAGTCCGGCCTCCCTCTTTCACCACCAGCATGGCTTGTCGCCCTGCTCGGAGTCGATCGCGAGAGGATTCGCAGAGCTGAAGGCCCGGCAGTGACGAGCATCGCGGCCGCCGAGCGCGCCGCAGAGCGCGAACGCGTCGATGTGGCAGAAATGTAGCGAGGCGCGCGACTGCATCCCGCCAGAATCGACCGACGAGCCTGACTCTGTGTTTCCCGGATGGGTCAGGCCACGCCCGGAGATCTAGAACCAGCCTCCGAGAGTGACCCGACCAGCGATCGTCGTCGTCTTGCTGTCCCCGGACAGATCGACGTCGAGTGCTGGTCCGAAGCCCACGAAGAAGTGCTTGAGCACGTGGAACATGAAGGGAACGGAGACGTTCAGCTGCAAGTGGTGGTCATCGGCGCCGAACGGCAAGGTCTGATTCACGCCGGCGTAAGACAACCCCACCCTCGGCCACACCGAGAACAGGGGCTTGAACGAGATGTTGTAGCCCACGCGGGGGCCGATCGAGTAGATGGTCTGGTGGTCGGACCCTTTGCCTGATCCGGCCGAATCCGACCGGTAGTCGATCCCGAAAACCGCGCCGAGCGACAGGTTGTCGATGACGAAATAGTCGACCGCAGGCCGGAGCGTGAACTTGAACGTGCTGACTCCGGATGTCGATGAATACGACGTCGCGACGCCCTCGTCGCTCGAGACCGCGATCTGACCGCGCACCCCGAAGATGCCGGCGGGGGTGTCCGGCGAGACCTGGGGCACGCCTGGCACCTTGCTCTGCGCATGCGCCCCGCGCACGGACGTGAGCGTCAGGACGCCGGCAAGAAGAGATCCTGTGATCGGCAAACATCGCATCGCATTGCTCCCGGAGAATGTGAGGAAGTGAGAGACTATGCGATCTCGCCATGCGCGAACAAGCGGAGCAATCCTTGGCATCAGTCGCGCGGTCGCTGCTGCCTCCATGAGGCCGATCGCCCCAATCGGCGCTGCCCAGGCGGCGATACGCAGAACGCTATTTCGATTCCGTCGACCATGCCACGCTGGCTGAGGAATGCGGTGAGCCAGAGGGTGCGCCAGCCGGCGACTCAGGGCACGACGCGACGCGGTGCGTGCGGACCTCAGAGCGCGATGGCGTCGCCCGCGTTCAGTAGAACTTCGGCGAGAACGTTCAGCACGGGGCGACCGACTATCCGTGCGTGCTCGTCCTTGCAGTCGAGAACCGCAACGCCTGCGACCACGGGCTCGTCACCTCGAGAGGTCGTCAAGCCGACCAGTGCAAATCGATGACCGAACAACGCGGAGGCTCCGTCCGAGGTGGTCTCGTCTTCCGATCCTCCCCAGAATGCGCGCACCCACTTGTCGAGGTACTCCTCGGTTTCTCGAGGCGGGGGTTCGTCCGATCGCGACGCGGCGAGCACCGGGCCTTCCGACTGGTTCACGTACAAGAAGCCCTTCGAAACCCCGGCATGCCGAAGCATCGTCGCCAGCGCTCGCTTTGCTCGTTCTTCGGCGCCCCGGCAGAGCTCGAGCTCCGTCCGGAGCTTGGGGTCGAGCTCCGGCTCCGGTGAGCGCACGCGAAGCGTTCCGATTGCCGCGTCGACGGGCTCGAACCCGGCTCCTAGCGAGAGTCTCAGGACGGAAGAGAGCTTCGTCGCGAACGCGACGCTATCGACTCTGACCGCCATGTCGCCGACTTTCTTGGCGGCGCATTCGAACGCGACTTCGTCCTCCAGGACCTGGGCAATCTGAGCCCGCTGGGCGTAGATTTCCATCAGGAGAATGCCTGCCATGGGCCGCTTCTCGGCACGCGCGACGACGTCGTTGGCGCGCCGCACGGCAAGCTCGCCCTCACCGCTGCGCGCCTCGGCGGTGGCGAGTGCCATCTCGAGGAGATCCATGTACGGCGGCAACTGCGGAACGACTTCGCATTCCGCGAGCGCATTCCGGGATAGCTCGCGTGCTTCGGCGACGCGATCGAGCTGCAGAAGCAGCCGAGCGACGCGATTGACCGCGAGGATCCAGGCGCTGTGTCTCCCTGCCGTGACGATACGGAGCACTTGTTGACAGAGCTCGAGCCCCCTTTCGAGATCGCCTCGGATCGCGTGATAGGTACCGGCGACGATCAAGTAATAAGGTCTCCAACCCGGCCAGCGATCCGCGCGCTCCTCCAGCTCGGGCATCATCCGTTTCAGGGCCATCAGGTCACCGAGGATCACGTAAGCCACGGATTCCATCACCAAGCCGGACTCGATTTGTCGATCGACGTCGGACCGATGCACACGAACCAGGTCGCGCCGTTTTCGAGACACCTGCGCGCGTTTCTCGGCGCCCTGAAACAGGTGAGCGATCATCCTCACCTCATGCGCAAGCGGAGCGTAGGTCGAGTTCTGCTCCAGCGGCTCGATGCGATCGAACACGGCTTCCGGCGCCGTCACGGCCTCTTGAAGCCCCTGGTAATAGAGCAGGGTCAATCGGAATGCCGTGCGATACACGTCGTCCAAGCCGTTGACGGGTTCGGCGAGACGGTCGAGGACGCGCAATCTGAGCTCGGAACCGGGCGTGCTCCGCCGGGCGCTCGCCGTACAGGCGACGATGTCGGCCACCACGTCCATGGCCGGCGACAAAGGGCGTAACCGGTCGATGTTCGGCGCAAGGGCCGCGATATTGTCGGCGTCGTGCGTGACTCCACAGGCGGCCGCAAGCAAGGCCGTACACGTGGCAAGCTCCCGGACGGCCTGGGTGGGATGCAATCCCCGCTCGCCCGACGGAGTGCCCTCGTACGTCGAGAGCGCTCGCCCGATGCAACGCATCATCCGTTCGCGCGGATCGGTCACCTCGCCGAATTCAGCCCAATACACGAGCCCGGTGTCCCTCTCGAGACGACCGAGCACTGTCGGCGCATGGCGGAGGAGACCGAGATCCACGCTCGCCGCCAGACCGAGCAGGGTCCTTCCCACCAGAGTCAGCTCGGCCGGAGAAACCTCGTGCGCGACCGCCCAATCGAAGAGTCCGTCGTAGAAGGCGGCCCCCGCCTTCGAACGAAAGAAGTTCCAGCCTCGAACCGCCAGGTTTCTTCGATTGGAGACGAAGGTCGCGAAGCTGGCGAAGGCCCGCCGGGGATCTCCCGCCAGGCATTCATGATACGCAGCGACCGCAGCCGCGGGGGTTCGACCCGAGACGTAGGCACGCGCCAGGCGGCCGTGCAGCTCCGGGCGGCGCACGTCGACAATGCCCCGTTCCGCCGCTCGCTGCAGGCCATCGTGCGAGAACAGATACGTGGAGCCCCGGACGGTGAGAACCGACGCCGCGACGAGCTCACTCAGGGCTTCGAAGACGCGCGGAGCATCGCCTTCGTCGACGAGCTCCGGGAACTCTTCCACGAAGAGCGGCTCGTCCGTCGTGAGCGCGAGGCTCTCGGCGAGGGCGCGCGCGGTGGGACTCAATGTCGCGATCTTCGCGTCGAATGCCTGGTCCAGACTGCTCGGCAAATCCAAGCCTTCCAAGGACGCCGGCAAGACCCAGCAGCCGTGCTCGTATCGAGCCACACCGCGATCGACCAGGTGGTGAGCGAGGGAAAGGGCGACGCGCGGGCTTCCTTCGGCCAGCGAATACACCCAGTCCGCAACATGTTCGACTTGCGGCACGTCGCCGAACACGGATTTCAAGAGCTCGCGCGTATGAGACGACGTGAGCGGCCGCAACATGTGCGAGCCGCCGAGCTCGCGAAATCGCTGGACCGGGGAAGGGACCGAGGAGCGAGGTTCGGCCGTCAAGAGCACGAGGAGTCGTCGTGAAGGAGCAGCCTCCGACAGCTTCGCGAGAACCGCGAGGGAGGGATCATCGCACCGTTCGACGTCGTCGACGCCGATGGCGACGGGAACCTCCGACGCGACCTCGATGAACCACGAAGACAGTGCATCGACGACCACCGGCCAGTCCTCGGGCGGGACTGCTTTCGCTGGCTCCGGGCCTTCGATACCGATGCGCGCGAGGAGATCGGGGCTCGGAGCTCCCACCTTCGCGAGCGTGCCGTTGCCTTCGAGGAGGCGCCGCGCGAGCGCTCGCACGACGGCGAACGGACCTTCCCGCCCATGCGCGCCCTCCGCATAGATGGCGACCATTCCTTCGAGTTTGGCTTCCGTCAGAAACGTGGTGAGGAGGCGAGATCGCCCGGTGCCTCCGCTTCCTTCGAGAAGCAGGCTACTTCCCTCACGCCGTGTTGCCCGGAGCAGCCGCCTGCGAAATCTAAGGACGGCGTCGTCTCTTCCGACGAGGGTCGGCGTGACCAGATATGAACGGGCGATGTCCCGAGCGTCGGAAACCTCGAGATCGGCGATTGCCGTGACTCGATCGCAGACCTCCGCGGCGCTACCGGCTCGCGCGAGTGGATTCAACGACAGGAGGGTCAGCACCAGGTCATCGAGCGCGCGCGGAATCTCGGAGACGTAGGTCGATGGTGCTTCCAATCGGCGGCTCCACAAGCCGTACAGGTCCGAGAACGACGTTGCTGGGAATGCGTGCCGCCCGGTCAGAAGTCGGTACGCCAGAGCGCCGAGTGAAAACAGATCCGATCGTGCATCGAGCGGCTGTCCCACGAGGCTTTCGGGCGACACGAACGGCGGCGTGCCCACGACTTCGAGCGCAACGCCCATCGGGCACAGCGCTCCAAAGTCCAGAAGCTTGGCCTTGCCGTCCAGAGTGCGCCGAACGTTCCGCGCGGTCACGTCACGGTGCACGAGGCGTCGCGAGTGCACCAGCGCCAGCGCCGATGCCACGTCGCGAAGGAGCGAGCAGGCAGTTTTCCAGTCGATCGGACCGAGCGCCAGGAGGTCGACGCCAGACAGCAGATCCATCGTGTAGTACGGAACTTCCCCATCGATGGCGTAGTCATGGGCTCGAATGATCAGTGGATGCGACAGCTGCGAAAGCGTCGCGTACTCCCGCCGAAAGCGTAACGTCGCTCCCCGCTCGTCGATGACTCCAGGCAACAGCCGCTTGAGCGCGCGCGTCTGTCCGTCCATTGCGTCCACGACCTCGTAGACCGCCGCCGTTCCGCCCTGCCCGATCAGACGCACGACGCGGTATCTGCCGGCGATCTCTCCGAGGGACCCCGAGCTATCTGTTGCTGAAAGCATGGATTGTTGGCTCCATCGAGACAGACCTCGAGCAAGAGCCTCGTTTCGAGTCGTCTGAATCATGACGGCAAGAGGCGCGTGCGCTCAATGTAAGCCTGCGCCGAGTCTCAGCTTCGCCACCAGGGTTGCCGGAGCGACAGCAGAGGTGCGGCTCCCCACCGACATGCACCCAATCAGCGCGCGGGCGGGCCCCTGGGGAGCTCGAAGCGATTTCGGTCGGAGCAGGGCCCGCTGTGCCCCTCGCAGATCTGTACCAACCCGAGCTGGAAGAGCCCTTCCGTGAGCAGCTTGTTCGGAATCCGACCCTTGAGCTCCGTGATGGCCGAAGCATGGGCTTTTCACTTCTCGAGGTACTGCTGGGCGGGCGCGTCCTCCGGCTCGATACGTCGTAAGCCCCGAATGACGAACCACATGCAACCGCGACGCCGGGACGATCGCCGCCAGCCGACAGACCAGCGAGAGCGGGTCCATGTCTGAAGGCCGGCGATCGGGTCCGCGTGGAGATCGAAGGGCTTGGAGCCCTCGAAAATCCATGCGAAATGGAAGAATAGATGCTGCGGCTACACCACTCTCCTTTCGCGTGCTCGCTCGCCAGCCGGTTTGCCCTCGCGGAGGCTGCAGTCGTTCACGAGGTGGTGATCGTGCGCACGTCGCACAACGAGCACAAGACCGAGGCCTACCTACGCATCAATCCGCGGGCGCAGGTCCCGGCGCTCGAGACGGATGAGGGCGTGCTCACGGAGTCGACGGCCATCCTCCCCTACATCGCCGATCTCGCGCCGCAGAAGGCGCTGTTCCCCAAACCCGGGACGTTTGCTCGCTCGAAAGCCCAAGCCTGGCTTTCGTTTCTCTCGAGCAGCTTGCACGTCGCACTGACGGCAGTGATGTTCCCCCGCGAAGGCTGCGACAACGAGGTCGCCGAGCGCGCGTGCCTCTCACGCGTCGTCGCGTTCTTTCGGGATGTGGATGTGCATCTCGAGGGCCGCGAACACCTTCTCGAGTCATTTAGCGTCTGCGACCTGTACCTGGCCACGTTTGCGCTCTGGCGGGCGGCGCCGGCCCTGAGCGGAAAGCTGCCGCCGTTCTCCAATGTCGATCGCATCCTTCATGATGTCCTTTGCCGACCGGCGCTGGCCCCCATCATGGGCGAAGAGTTGCGATTGCGAATGGACCCTTGAAAGCGATCCCTGCGCCCGTGACGACGTGATCTACCCAGATCTGGTGCACGTTTCTCGTCGCACGGAGCGTCGCATTCAGCGCCCCTGCCCGAGTCATGACGTCCCCGTTGATCATCGGGTTCAGGCCGCCCAGGTCGCCTTCCGGCGTGTCCGTGCAGGGGTGGTATGCGACGGCCTCGTGTGAAGAAACCAAGCTCGCTTCTCTCGTGACCAGATCCTTCAGCATGCTCCCATCCGTCGAGGGATACGGGGCCGCCAAGCTTCAGGGCAAGCCGTACTCCAACCCGAAGACGGTCGTCTGCAGGAGGTCGCCTACCACGAACCATTCGGAGCGCAGCACGAGGGCGACGGTCCCCTCACGTCCGAAGGTCACGCGAAAGAAGGGCGACAGGAAAGCGCCGCTCGCGCTCGCGTCCACGTCGCTGCTGCTGCAGTCGCGGCAGTTGCTGATCCCGCGCGACATGCGGGTGGAGAGCTGCAGTCCCATCAGCAGTCCGGGGGTCAGGGAGACCCCGCGGGACGGACGGAACCGACGCTGGTAGCCCGCTTCCAGGATGCCGGCCCACGCCGTGACGTCCGACTTTTCCTCGTGCGGGCTCGTATCGCACACGGTCTTCACGCCGTTTTCGTAGATGCAGTTGACCACCGATTGAGACGTCGGGCGTTCGTCGCTGAAGTTGAAGAAACCGAGGCCGATTCCGAGGACGAGCTGATCCCAGAACTCGACACCGATGCGTATGTTGGCCGCGAAGCCACTGCCGATTCCGACGCGATCGGCCGTCGCCGATCGGGGCGTGACGAACCCGAGGTCGACGGCGAGATAACCACCGCTCGGTGTCCCCTCCCGCGGCGTACGACAGCGCCGCACGTCCTCCGCCCGCTGGAATCGGCCATCGCAGTCGAGCGGGCGTTGCTCGTCGGGTGTTTCGGCCGTGATGTCGCCCGAGCGCGCGTTACGCGCCGCGACCCCAGGGGGTCGCGCTCGTGGCGTTCCGGGTGGCGTCCGATCCTCGAGAGTCCCGTTCGTCGGCGCGGACCCGAACGAGGCGAAGCGCGGAGGGTTCTCGACCTTCGGTTCAGGCGGTGCCGCGGGCTGCTCGGGTGCGACGGCCTCGACGGACGGTGGCGGCCGCATCGCTCCTTCCGGAGCGCGGCCCTCTTCCGCCGGTGCTCCGGCATCCTGCGCCGACGCATCGGAAGCCGTGAGCGCGAGACATGCAACGGCGGCTACCGTCGCTCCCGCAACGGCTGCGCTCGACGTCCGCATTCTCAGCGCAATTCGGCGGCGATGCGCGCCGCGATGGGTGCAATGCCCGCGCGGATCCCGTCGGCGGCTTCCCCCGATTTCTCGAACAGCTCGTTGAAGCTGCCATAGGCGTATTTCGGGCTCGATTGAAAATGCTCGACGTCCCGACTCACGCTCAGGTTCCCGTAGCTGAAGGACTGCGCGTAGAGGCTCGCCTTGCTCGCGGCCGAAACCAGGTGGGCGTCCACGAGCAGCCATGGACGATAGTCGGCGAAGCCCGCACCGGAGAACCCGGCGACGCGAATGGAGACGTCGAGGATTGCGTCGGCGTCCGTTGATATGGGCGAATAGTCCACGTCAGCCCCGGTGCCGTCATTCCTGGGGCGCTCGTACTCCAGGAAGACGAGCGCGTACGGGCTGCCCTTCAGGTCATCCTGGATGGCCTCGGCCAGCTCTCGACCCAGGGCGAGTCGCTGACTCTCCACGCGTGCATTGAACAAACTCGTATTCGAGTCGTTGGCCGCTGCGCCGAGTAACGGGCCAGCCAATGCACCCCCCGGCAAGATCAGGACCTTAGGCGCTCGTACCTGCAGAAGAGCAATCTTCCTTATCGAGTGGCGGACCTTCTCGTCGAAGGCCTGTCTCGGAAGGCTTTCTTGCACGCAAGCAATGACCACCGACAGGATAGCTACCCATCCAACCCAACCCGCACGCTGTCCCATTTTGCTAACCGCCTCCCTCGAATTCGCCGAGAAGATAGCCGCGTTCCAGCGACAAACACAACCACAGAGCACACCTGGCCTCTCAGTTGCGGCGCTCTGGGTTTCAGTCGTCGGTGTTCACGATGACGGAGCTCGGCGTGCAAAGCACCCCGCACATCGTCTGAAATCCGGCGACGACCGGACACTTCACGGAGCTCGAGCCCGCGGTGAAGCCAAACCCGAAGGGGATCGTGAGCGGTGCGCAGGCATGCCCGGGGTTTTCGAACCCGACTTCGTAGGTTCCAGGGGCGAGGTTCAAGTAGAGCGCAACCTGGTTGACGATGCTCGTAGCGGACACGTCGAGCACGTTGCGATCGGTGATGAAGTATGGGCCGTCGCCGCTCTTCGGGGTCAGGGCAAGCGTGGTGCCGAGGGCACCGCTGACACCCGCTCCGCTGGGCGCGATGGCAAACGTGGCGATCATGCCCTTGTCGACCAAATCAAGGGCGACCGGCACGCTCGACGATGGGGTTGCACTCGACGCCATCGGGAGAGGACCGGCAATCGACCCGTCCATATCCGCGCTCCCCGTTTCGATCGGAAAGAGCAGCGGAACGTAGCCTGCCTTCTCGAGCGAGAGTGTCACTTGCGATTTCGCCGGCAAGCCCGAGATGGAAAACCGCCCTGCAGCGTCCGTCGTCTCACACGGGCTGGATTCATCGTCGAACAGGCAGACCTTCAGCCCTTCGAGTGGAGCCGTGGAGAAGTTCGGGGGCACGCCAGCATCGGTGCGTGTACCCGCTTCGCCGTGGTCACCGCCGACGTAGCGCCCCAGGGGCCGCTGCCCGACGACCTGCCACGTCAACCGGAGACCGCTGCGGGCTCCTCCCGGCTCGCCCGCACGGCCATCGACGGCCGCGGCACCACCCGCTCCGTCGGCGGAGGTCCCGGCCTCGCGTGCAGCGGGCCCCGCGGGCGCTCGGTCATCACTGGTGCACCCAGGTGTGGAGGTAATCAGCGAAAGGGCGCCCGCCACCGACGCAACGAAAGAGGATTTCATCTTCAAGGTCATCATTTGGAAGTCCCCGCTGTCACTGACGCAAGCAAGTGAAGTCATAGGGCCGCATCGGTTCGTCGGTTGGCACCTCCACCCCGACCAAGATGCACATCTCGCCCGTGTAGACCTCGTTGCGAAACGTCAATACGTCCGCGCTCGTATTGTCTATGGCGCACTCCCACTGGAGCGCTTCGCCGGGCTCGATGGTCAGGGCGCCGGAGCTCCCCCCGGGCGTTAGAGTTGCGCGGTCGGGGTCGGTATTGTCGTGTACGCTGTCGTACTTCAGCGAAAGAGGCTCGGCCCAATCGAATGCCTCGTAGACGAGCGTTGGGTGTTGCGCCGACACCTTCCAGGCGCTGAGGCGCGTCGCATGCGCGTGCATATGAGCGGCGAGAGACAGGATGCGAACGGGGCGCTCGGGGCTACACGAGTACCTGTACGTCTGCTGCGTTCCCGGCTCGATGTGATAGCCGAGCCCCCCCGTGAGGAACACATTTCCGCGGAGCCCCTTCACGTCGGACTCGTTCATGTAGAAGTAGTTCAGCCATGCTTCGCGTAAGATCGGTTCCGCTCCGGCATCGATGACGTGGAAGTTGATCACCGCCTGCGAGCGCGCGGGTAACCTGACAGCGAGCCCCTCGTTCTCGGGCGCCGGATCCGCGCGTTCATCGACTTTCGGAGTCTGGGTACCTCCGAGAAGTCCGGCGTTCATGTCGTTAATGAGGCACTCGCCGAACCCGTCCTCCTGTGGTTCCGGGTTCACGTTGACGAGCAGATGGTGGCTGCCCGGCCGCATCTGGAACTGGTAGCCAGAAACGTACACGTCCGACGTGTTCGGCGTCTTCTCGTAGAAACAGTCGACGATTTCGCTCCCCTCGGCGAGGACGAAGGGCGATAGCTCCAAAGCAGAGGCGTAGTCCGATGGCCCATAGTGCAGCTGAAAGCCGGCTTCCGCGGCGGGCGGCGCCAGACACCTCTCATCGCCAGCGAAACCCGTATTCGCCGGGCACCCATCGCTGGGCGTTCGAGGGCCGCGTGCGTCGGGAGCCTCTCCGGCCCCGGCTCCGGCGTCCGACCTCGCGATCGCTCCGTGCTTCGATGTGACATTCGCTGAATGCTCATCCACTGCCGCGGGGCTGCATGCCGCCGCGCAGATCACCGCAAGAAGCCCCGAGCTCGTGTATGAATCCGTCGCGGTCATGCTTGCTTCGCTCCCTCGCCAGCGGGCCACCGTGCACCGCGCGCGGCCGTACCAGTTCGTACGATACGGAGCGTCAATCGAGCGTGAGCGGACCGTCAAAAACAACGGCGCGCGCCGTCAAATCGTGATCGCGTGCTCCGCCGCCGTCCGCGCGACGATGCCGCTCCAAAATGGCAATCGGAGCGCGTCGAACACCCCCTGAGCTTCCCTGAAGAGGCTCCCGGCAGCCATGAGGTCCCGCTGGGCAGCGGCGACCGTTCCGGACCCCATGATCGCCACTGCCGCTTCGAAAGGCGTGGTGGGCTCGGTGAACCGACGCATCTCGACGAACCCCCTCGCCGCCGCATCGAAGTTCCCGAGCGAAAGCTCCGCGAACCCCACCACCCGCAGAGCCAACAAGATCGCCTGTGGGTCGGAGCCCGTACCGAGCACCTCCAGCGCCGAAAGCGCGCTTGCGCGCGCGCGCTCGGCATCACCTCTGGCCAGGTGGGCCTCGGCGAGGGCTGCCCCGGCGACGCCCGCCCAGGCTCCGAGGGGACTCTCCCGGGGCGTTCGCGCCGTTTCTTCCAGCACGGCGACCGATGCCTCGAAAGCCGCATCCAGCGGCGACGCGAGCGAAGCGTGCGGAATGAGAACGTCGAACGAGCGGATCCGCACGTAAGCGTAGTGAGACCACAACTGGGTGTAAGGATCCGGCGCTAGCTCGATGGCCCTCCGGCACGCCGCAGTCCCAACCTCCATCTCCCCCAGGAGACAGGCACGCAGCAGGGCGACCATCACCAAGCCGAGTGACTGGACGCGAGCGACGCCGCCGCGTTCACCGATTGCGATGGCGCGCGAGGCCGCATCCAGCGCCTTCCAATACTCGCCGGCACCACTGTAGTTCCCGGCGAGATTGACCCAGGCAAACCCTGCGTTCTGGGGATCGTCGCCTCCGTCGAGCTTGGCCACCGCCTCCAGGGCGTGCTCGATTCCGCTCTGGTAGCGCCCGGAGATCATGGCGTCGTGGCCGAGCTGCGAGAGAGCTATTCCGGCATTTTGCGCGATGTCGCTGTGACGGGCCACCGCCAGCAAGCGCATCTCGTGCTCGCCGGCTTTTCCAGCGTCACCCAGGATCGTGTGTGCGAACGCCGCCAGCTTATGGAACGTTACGCTCAGAGCCGGGACGTCGAGCCGTTCGAGCGTCTCACGGTGGGGAGCGAGGACCGGCTCGATCTCCGCGATTCGCCCCAGGAAGATTAGACACTGGGCGCGCCTGACGGCGATCGCTACACCGATGGCGTCGCCTCGCGGAACCGGCAGCTCGGGCGTCTGACGTTGAGCCTCCCCGAGCGCCAGGAAGGCTTCTTCCACGCCGTGAACCTTCGACGCGTGTTCGGCGAAGCGCATCAAGTATCCAATGCTCGCCGCCGCCTCTCCGGCGCGCGCGAAGTGGTACCCGATCGCTCCGCAGACCTCGTCGATTCGTGTCGAGTAGAGCTCTTCGAGCGCACGGCCGACCGCCCCGTGCAGGACGCGGCGGCGCGGTGAGAGCAGACTCTCATAGACGACCTCCCGAATGCGGTCGTGAGTGAAGTAGAAGCCGTCGCCGGAGGCACGCAGAAAACGCATCCGGACGAGCTCTTCGATGACACTCGACACCTCGCCGTCGGCGGAACCGCGAGCGCGCTGCAACAGCGAGAAATCGAATCGGCGCCCGATGACCGCAGCCGTCGCCAGCGTCTCCCGACAGGGCGACTCCAGCCGGGCCACGTGCTCCGCGATGAGCTTGCGGACGCGAAGCGGGACCGGAAGCTTCGCAACGTCGAGCGAGATCGCGGCGCGCTCGCGATCTCGCAGAGCCTCCAGCACGACGAGGGGATTGCCCTCGCTGACGGACCACACCTGTTCGAAAACGGCGTGCTCATTCTCCCCTGGTGCAGACGACGACAGCGACCGAATGAGCGCTCGGGTGCCTTCGCGCGACAGGGGGGACACGTCCATTTCGGTGCAGTGCACCTCCCGCTGGATCTCGTGAATTATCGTTTGCAAGAACGTCGCCTCGGCGACCCGCTCGGCGCGCATGGTAGCCATCCAGCAGACCCGCGAAGACGGCGACGGCCGACGCACCACGAAGGACAGCAGCCGCAGGCTCATCGCGTCGGCCCAATGGAGATCCTCGAGAAGGATCAGCAACGGAGCCCGCTCCGCCATCCAATCGAGCAAGCACCCGACGGCTTCGAACAGCACGCGCTCGTCCTTCGAAGCCGGCACGGGAGTTTCTCCGACCTCGAGCGAGGCTCCGAGCGCGAGAGGAAGAATGCGTGCGAGCTCGGCTCGCGCCGCGCGGGGCAACTCGCGGCCGATCGCCTCGCGCAACCGCGCCCCCTCGGCCCGCATGAGGTCAGCCCATAGAGCGAAGGGGAGCACCTGCTCGGATTCGAAGCACCGACCAAGCGCGACCCACCCCCCGCGCTCCGTAGCGCGCGCCGCCGCCTCCTCCAACAGGCGCGTCTTGCCGACGCCGGCGTCGCCTTGCAATAGGACGAAGCGTCCGGCCCCCGCCCACCCTTCGTCCAGCGCGTCGTCGAGCTGCGCAAGCTCCGCCTCGCGCCCGACCACGGGGAGACGCGGCTGTGCGACGGCCGGGACGCGCGCGGCGGCCTCCCCTACGGATACGCCGCGGCGCAAGATCTCGCGATGCAGCTTTAGAGTCTCTTCTTCAGGTTCAATACCTAGCTCACGAACGATCGTCGTTCTGCAACTCTCGAACTGTCGCAAGGCGTCGTCTCGTCGCCCCTGCGTCGAGTAGAGCCGCATCAGCGCGCGATGCATTTGCTCGTGTCGAGGGTCCAGGCGCAGGGAGTGCACCGCGGTCAGGGTCGCCCGCTCGAGCTGCCCGGCCGTCGTCTGCATCTCGACGAGCTTCTCGAGGGCTCTTACGATGACGCTTTGCACACGCATCCGTTCGAACTCCAGCCATTCGTCGAACGGCGACTCGCCGGAGATGAAGCCGTCCAACAGGGGCCCGGCACACAGCGTGAAAACTCGCTCGAGCGCTTCGAGCGAATCTTCGGCGATGTACCCTTCGAGCGCGGCGACGTCGACGTGCACGTGCCGGGCGTCGAGCGCGACGGCCGTTCCGGTCGTGCAAAGAGCCGATTGTGAATAAGGGGCCAGCACCTTGCGCACCGTGAGCAGCAACTGGCGCAGGCTCGCCTGCGCTTGTGCCTTCGGCGATTCCGGCCAGAGGAGGGCGCAAAGCTTTTCGCGATCGTGAGGCTTGCCCCGTGCGAGCGCCAGGTAGGCTACGAGCGCCTGTCCCTTGCGCGTGGGCAGATGGAGCTCGGACGGACCAACCCGAACCTGAAACCCACCGAGAAGCGCAATTTCGATCTGCCCGCCGCGCTGTTCGACTTTGGACTCCACCTGCAACGTCCGCACACTCTAGCGCGATCCGGCGGAACCAGGAAGTTCGCCGCCGAGGTTGCCGTGATCGGCACGGCGGAAAGCGGTTCCCGATCCGCTTCGACCCGGTACCGAGCCTGGCGCACCGACTGCAGGGCTCAGCGGTGGTCGGGCACAGTAGCGCAAGAGCCGCTCGCGCCCCGCACGATCACTCGCCGACACGATGACACCGGCATGCACGTCGAACCCCATCGAGTGGCCACCGAGTTGGTCGGCTCTCGACGGGACGGGCAGCGCCATGTCATGGGCGCCGAGGGGCGGAGCGTGCTTCGCTGCCAAAGCCGTCAGCTCCCCGAGTCCGAGCGAACCTTCCAAACAGGCGTCGAGCGCCCCTCATCAAGTACGCCAAGAGATCAAGCGACGTCGTTCAGCGGGGCGAAGGGAGACGCGCCGGGCAGACCGGGCGCGACGAGCGGGGCCACTGGTGCGCTCGCGCTCGGGCCGTTCAGTGGCGGCGCGTTCGGGATGGGCGCTGGCCCCGGAGCTTTCGCGGGCTCGGCCTCGGGCGCGGGCGCCGGGGTCGGCTGCGCGCGCTTCCCCCTGCCGTCGGCGTACAGCGACGGGGCGATCGTGTCCGCGTCGCCCTCGTTCCAGCGCAGGTACCCCACCGCGCGCCGCACCTCGTTGTACGCGTTCACGAGCAACGTCACGGCCTGCTTCCGGATGCGCGCGACCTCCGCCACGACCGCTGGCGCTTGCTCCCGGAGCCCGGCGAGCCGCACGAGCCGCTCGCCGACGAGCTTCGCCCCTGCGAGCTCCTCCGCGGTGAGCGCGGTCTTCCCCTGGATCTGGGGCCAGCTGTCGCGCAGGAGGTTTGCCCAGTCGATGAGCTCGAACGCGACGTTCTTGAAGCCCACCAGTCCCCTGAACGGAAGGAGTCGCTCCTCGGCGATGAGCCCGCGGTGCGCGAGCGCAGTGGCATCCGACTTCAACGTCTCCCGCAGGGCGATGGCCTTCTCGTTCAGCGGGTTGATGTCCTCCGGCGGCTTCATGGCCATCACGTAGCGAGAGTTCGCCTCCGCCGCGGCGAGCGCGTACTCCTCGAGCCCGTCCACGTAGCCCTGGTTCAAACCAGCAAGCTCGCTCATCAGCGATCGCAGCGCATTGATCTCCGGCAGAGCACCCAGAACGGTCGCCACCGTCGAACGCACGTCGAGATTGAGCCGCACGAGCTCCGCGTCCGGCACCGCCGTGATTTCCATGAGCCGCTTCTCGTACGCGGCCCGGAACGACGAGCCGACATCGATCGGCGGCTCCGCGTCCCCCTCTGGCACTGTCGTGGTTCCGGTCCCCACCGGGCCCGGATTCTGCTTCTGAAGCTCGTTCCTCATCATCATGTCATCCTCTTCGGGGCCCACCACTGTGCCCGCTTCTACGACGTCCACCTCGGTCGCTCGATTCCGGGAGTTGCAAAAAAAAATCGGGGAGCCCTCCACCCGCAACCATCCTCCCGGGCGGACCATGGTTCAGGAGGCGAGAACGAACGTGACCGGCATGGTCACCGTGGCAGCGGCATTCACGGTGGACGGCGAAATCAAGGTCACCTTGTCCAGTGAGTTCAAAACGAACGATCCAGGCAAGGTCAACTTGGCTCCGAGGTTCAACACGAACGTCGAGGTCAAGGTCACCTTGTCCGGAACGTTCAGGACGAACGTCGACGTCAAGGTCACCTTGCCC
>CAYUAW010000123.1:10896-18057 GCA_964442485.1 uncultured Polyangiaceae bacterium | reverse complement strand
GGGAAGAGATTCAAGCCGAAGGCACGCTCCTTCGTGAACCACGACGCCTCCACCACCTCGCGGTTGTCGACCTCGATGCGCGGTCGCTCGGGGACGTCGAGCGCAAAGATCTCGACGTGGTCCCGCTTGCCTTCCCACTCGTTCACCGCGTCGTAGACGAGCTCGAGCTGTTCCGCGCGCGCGGCCACGCCCGTTTCTTCCTTCAGCTCGCGTATCGCAGCGTCACGGCTGGCCTCGCCGCTTCGCACGTAGCCCCCGGGAGCGCTGTAGTACGGCACGTACGAATTGCGCACGAGCAGCACCTCTCCGGAGTTCCACAGCGTCACGAGCGCCCCGTGGGTACTCGGGTGACTGACCTTCCAGTAGGTGCGCATCAGCTGGTACGCGCACACGTAGGCGATCTGGAAACCACGATCGATGACCGTCGGGCTCCGGCGAGAAGCTTCGTCCACCGACATTCGACCGCTACGCTAGCCCGGCTTTCTTCGAGGGGCAGCAACCCTGTGCGGCAAAATCGAAATCCGCTCGCCAGGCCGACGAGACGGAGCGGAAACGTCCTTCCCCGCGGTCTGGCCCGGCCATCGCGCCGGCGGCGCTCTCGGTTCAGCCTCGATGGCTAGCCAGGCCGGTCCGGCCCCTGGAATGAAGCGGCTCCGGACCTACTCGAGCGTCCCGGCGCTTTCCAGATAGTGGCCCAGAACGGCGCGGAGACGTTCATCGACCGCCGCGCCCGAGGGACGGAGCGGTCGCGACATGTCGTGCGCGGCGAACATGGTCCACGTTTCGCTCAGCTGGTCACGCACGAGTCGCTCGTCGCCGGACGTGACGCCCACCAGATCGATGAAGACCTTGCCGTCGACGTCGTGACGCCAGATATCGGTGATGACGGCGCGACCGGCTACCGGGTGCAGAAGGCTAACGCCGTCGAGCCCGCTGCTCTTCGTCGCGGTCCACTCGAGGATCGTTGGCGCGATGTCGACGAGGCTCACGTAGGCGTCGCTCACGCCGGCGGTGATCCCCGGCCCGCGCACGAAGAGCGGGATGTGAATCGACTCCTCGTGCAGGTCCTCGCCGTGGACGGGGGCTCCGCCCTGGAAGACCTCGCCGTGATCCGACGCCACGATGACGGCGGTGGGTCTTCCGTTGCGCGCGTCGATGGCGGAAATCAACCGACCAGTCTGGTAGTCGGAAAAAGCGACGTCGTGGTCGTAGCGGTCGATGAGCGCGTCGCCGAACCGGGGAACCTCCGCGTGATTGGCGTAGGGTTCGTGTGGCTCGAAGAAATGCACCCAGAGAAAGAAGGGTGCGCCGTCGAACGACGAGAGCCGTTCCAGAGCCGCGTCGGCCACCTTCGAATCGTCGCTCCCGGGCGCCGTGAGGGTCAGGCGCTCGAACGACTGCTCGAGGACGTGTCGATAGTCGAGCATCGACCCCGGCATCGACGCGACGACGGCCGCCGTGCGGATGCCGCGCGCGCGAAGCAATGACGGCAATGGGGGAGCCGGCATCTTCACCGGCGCGGAGAGCGTGTTCAGCCATCCTTCGCCCTCGACCAGTTGTTTCTTCCACGGGAAGGGCACGATGCGTTCCTTCGTCGTGATCGCTACAGGCTCCCAGTCGAGCATGCGCGGATAGAGGCCGGTGAGCATCGAGTTCACTGCGAGGCACGTCCAGCCGCCCGATGTGTAGGCGTGAGAGAAGCGGAGCGCGGTCCCTCCGAAGGCGTCGATGTTCGGCGTCGTTCGACGCGGGTAGCCGTAGCTCCCGACGTGGTCGGCGCGCAAGGTGTCGATGGTGATGAGCACGACGTCGACCGCCGGCGGCGCCGCGTCCGCCGCGGTTACTTGCGGTGCCGTGGCGCGGGGTCGCGGCTTCGCGTCGCCCCAGCGGCAGTTGTCGTCGATGCCGTTGCCGGGGATCTCCCTGGCGTGAGGGTTCACCCTGGCGTCGAAGGGAGCGCAGTCGCCGCCGCCGAAGAGCGACGAGGAGCCGTCTCCGTCCACATCGGTGGTCGTACGGGCAAGCGCGAAGAACCTCCCGGCGAGCGGCCGGGAAAGGAGCGGCCCGACGCGTTCCGGGGAGAGGCGCGCGTCGGCGACCACGCCCGACGCCACGCAGACGGCCCAGGTAGCCATCACCGCGCGAGACGCGGCAGGGGCGAGCCCCGGAAAGCGCACCCACGAGCCGAGCGCGACGCCCGCGTGCGCGGCGAGGAGGCACGCGCTGCCGAAGATCGCGGCACGGATCGGGGGATACCCGCGCAAGACGAGGAGCGTCTCGTCGCAGACCTCCGTGCCGATTGCCGCCGTGAGCGCGGCGACCACGGACGCGACGAGCCAGGGTGTCCGCGCGATGGGCGCACCTCCTGCGCGGCCTGGTTGGCCGAGTGAAACGACGCCGCCGACCAGGACACCGGCGGCGGGCGTCCCGATCAGCGTGGCGAGCGCGAGCGAATGGTGCGGTCCGTGGAGCTTCGCGATGGAGCCGATGGCGAGACCGGGCCAGAGCCCCGCCACGGCACCGATGGAACACCACGCCGCGACTTGCGCAGCGCGCGAACGTCGCAAGAGCAGTCGCCGAACGAACGCGAGCGCCGTCCCGATGCACGCACCCACCACGGCGGCGATGGGCGCGGGCGCCAGGCCGAGCGCGACTGGATTCACGACCGACTCGGTCGCAGCGAGCACCGCCAGGGCGACGCTCGCGCCGAATGCGGAGCTCAGGAGGGCGGCCCCGCGCGCGGGTTCAGCGGCCCCGTCCAACCTGGTTTCCGGCGCGGGCACGAAGCGTCTACTATACGGGCGGATGGCGATCGGCGTCGACGTTGCTCGCCCCGGGCTCGTCGCACGCGCTCTGGTCTCTGGGGTTCAGGTCCTGGCCCTCGCGACCGTCCTTGGTTTCAGCTTGCCCCGCGGCTTCCCGCTCGACGATGCCTGGATACATCAGGTGGTCGCACGCGTGTTCGCCGAGACGGGTGTGCTCGGCTTCGACCCTTCGCTCCCCGGATCCGGCGCTACCAGTCTTCTGTGGACGCTGCTCCTTTCGTCGAACGCCGCGCTCTTGCACGTTACGCCGCCGCTCTTCACGACGCTTCTCGCGGGCGCGTGCTTGCTCGGGGTGGGTCAGCTCTTCTACGTGCTCGCGACCTCGGACGGATTGACCCCCGGGAAGGCCGTCCTCGGCGCGGTTGCCTTCGGGGCGTCAGGCAACGTCGTCTGGTTCGCGACGAGCGGCATGGAGGTGACCCTCGCGATGCTCCTCGCTCTCACGGCCGTCTGGGCATTCTTCCGCGACGCATCGCCGCGGTCGGCGGGCGTTGCCGGCGTCGCGCTCGTCCTTCTCTTTTACACGCGGCCCGAGACGGCTCTGCTCGGCTTGCTGCTCGCCGTCGCGCGGCGCCGCGGTGTGCGTGATACGGCGCTGTTGCTCGGACCGCTCGCGCTAGGCGTGGGCGCTTACGCCGTCCTGAACGTCGTTCACACGGGCCACCTGGTGCCGGTGACCTTTCAGGGGCGCCGCTGGCTCGCCGAGGTCGGTTTGCTCGGAGCGACGCCGACCGACGTCGCGTGGGTCCTTTCGCAGCAGTGGTTCGATCGACTCGCCGAGTACACCCTCGGGACCCCGTCCCCGGTGGTGTTCTTCCCGGTACTCGGGCTCGCACTCTACGGAGTGTACGGGCTCGCGATGGAGCGCCGCTGGCGGCTCTTGACGCTGTGCGGGTGGGCGCTGCTGCACACGCTCAGTTACGTGGCGCTGCTTCCTTCCATCGGTCACGGCGGGCGCTACCAGCCGTTCGTTCCGGGTATTTTTTGTTTGGGTGCCGTGTTCGGTGCGTTGCGACTCGGGGAGTGCGTGGCGGCGCGCATGCCGCGCCCCTGGGGCAGCGCCGCCGCGTACGCCGCCGTCGTGCCGCTCGCGTTCGGGATGACGAGCGCCGTTCGCGCCTGGGGGGAAGCGAACGCGCTCGCCGTCCGGCACGAGGACGAGACGGAAGTCGCCATGGCGCGCGACGTCGCCGCGCTGCCGAGAGGCGCCGTCGTCGCGAGCTTCGACATCGGCGCGATGGGCTACTACTCCGGGCGCTCCATCGAGGATCTCGGCGGGCTCGTACGTCCGGACATAGTCCCGTTCCTGCGCGACGGGCGGACGGTGGAATGGCTCCGGAAGATCGAGGCGACCCACCTCGTCTTGCCTCTCGGCTACAGGAGCGACCTGCCGGAGCCGTTCAACTTCGGAGAGATCCTCGGCGTCTTCGGGAGCCCGGACCTCCGCCTGTCGGCGCTCGCCGACCATCAGACGCCTCTCTTGCCGTGGCTCGGCGGTGTCCGCGCGACGTCCAGCTCCGCCCCGCGCCAGAGGCTCTATCGCATCATCTGGCAGCGAGGCGCGCCGTGACGTCGCGCGCGCTTCGTGCGCTGGTGTCGATCGCGCCTCTGGCGGCGCTCGCGGCGCTCGGATGCGACGACGACCCGGTCTCCCGCGCTAGCCGGCACATCGCCGACGCCGAGCTCGCGCGTGCGGCGCGAGCCGGCTACCCCGCGCGCATCGTCGTGGAAGCGGCCCCGGGCAGCGTCGCGAAGCCACGCGAGAACGAGACGCTCCTCGTCCTCGGTGCGCAGTCCGTCCGCGTCGTTCCATCGCTCGCGTTCGCGCCATTCGTCGGCGCGGGATTCGAGGAGTGGCTCCGGCGCGTCTGGGTCGCGCCCTACCTTGCGGTGGCCGATCTCGACGGCGCCTACCGCGCGACCACGCGCGGCTACACGCGGGCGCTCCAGGATCAGCATGTGATCCCCAAAGGCGCTCCGCTGCCGCCGGTGCCGTCGCCCAACGAATGGGGGTTCACGTTTCCAAGTCGCAACGCCGACTGGGGGCTTCCGATGTCGGCGCTCGTGCTCGTGCTCTCCGTCGTGGTCGAGCGCTTCACGCGGCGAAAGAGTCGCGACTGAGCGACGCTCAGCCGGCGCTGCGGCGCGCCCGCCCTCGTCTCGGGAGGCCTCGGCCACGACTTCGAAGTAGCGAGCGCGCGGCGGTGCTACCGTCCGGCCCATGATCATCGTCATGCGTGGAGACGTCACCCCGGCCTCGGACGCCGTCGCCGAGGTCGTGCGAGCCGCGGCTCGCTACCAGGGGGTGGAGACGGAAGTGCGCACCATCGAGGGCGCGACCCGGAGCCTGACGGAAGTGTATCTCCTCGGCTCCACCGCGACGGTGCCGAAGGAGCCGTTCGAGGAGATGACCGGCGTGGAGCGAGTCATCCGCATCCGCGCGAAGTACCGTGCCATCGGGCGTCACGAGGGGGAGGCCGTCGAGGTGGGCTTCGTCTACAACGGCGTGCAGTTCGGTCAGGACACCTTCCACCTGATGCCCGGTCTCTGCGCGGTGGACAGCCGCGAGAGCGTGGAGGGGACGTTCCGCGTCCTCTCGGAGCTCGGCATCACCACGACTCGCGCCGGCGCGTACAAGCCCAGGACGAGCCCGTACGACTTTCAGGGTCACGGAAAGACGTGCTTGCCGTACGTCTTCGAGCTGGCAGGGAAGTACGGCATTCGTGTCATCGCGATGGAAGTCACACACGAATCGCACGTGACCGAGATCCTCGACGCACTCCACGCGAGCGGCAACGCGACCGGTGTGATGCTACAGATCGGGACGCGCAACGCGCAGAACTTCGAGCTCCTGAAGGCCGTGGGGCAGCAGGGCAAGCTTCCGGTGCTCTACAAGCGCGGCATGGGCATCACGCTGGACGAGTCGCTCAACGCCTGCGAATACATCGCGTCGAGCGGGAATCATCGCATCGTGTTCTGCCTGCGCGGGATGAAGACGAACCTCGGTGACCCACACCGGAACTTCGTCGATTTCGCGCACGTCCCGGTCGTCCGCCGCCTCACGAGGCTTCCGGTGTGTGTCGACCCTTCGCACGCCGTTGGAAAGCGCTTCGTCGGTCCGGACGGGCTCGAGGACATTCACCAGGTTGCCGCCCAGGGGGTGATCGCGGGCGCCAACGCCGTCCTCGCCGACATGCATCCGAACCCAGCCGAAGCCCTCTGCGACGGGCCGCAGGCGCTCCTCCCCAACCAGGTCGAGCACTTCATGCGGGACATGCAGCTCGTGCGCAAGGCCTACCTGGAACGGGTCGAGCTCCGCAAACGTATGCTCGGGTGAGATAACGCCGGGGGATGGCCAGGGTGGGTTCGGCTCGCTGGAACCTCGCGCTCGGGGCGGTGTCTAAAGAATCACCCGGGCAGGATTCCGGGTTACCTTGCTTCGGTCGGTAACACGTGTCCGAACCCGATCCCGACGAGCAGCGATTCATCGACCGACTCGTCGCGCGTGACGAGCGGGCGTTCAACGAGCTCGTCGAGCTCTACGGCGACCGCGTGTATCGCCTCATGCTGCGCATGCTCGCCCGCAAGGAAGAAGCGGAGGACATGGCGCAGGAGGTGTTCGTCCAGGTCTTCAAGTCGATTCACCAGTTTCGCGGCGACGCGAAGCTCGGGACCTGGGTTTACCGGGTCGCCGTGAACCTCTGCAAGAACCGCGGCAAGTACCTGTCGCGCCGGCACTCCGGGGCAGAGGACGAGCTCGAGCCGCTCGCCGATCGCGCGCCGCTCGCGGAGGCAAAGGGGGTGACGCTCTCGGACGTGTCCGGCCCAGATCAGATGGTGCAGGGCTATCAGGTCGAGGCCATCGTCCGACGGTGCATTCTCGAGCTCGACGCGGACTTCCGCGAGGTGCTCGTGCTGCGGGACGTGGAGGACCTGTCCTACGAGGAGATCGGCGAAATCACCGGTCTGGCGGAGGGAACGGTGAAGAGCCGCTTGCACAGAGCCAGGTCCTCGCTCAAAGAGAAGGTCGAGCGTCTGCTCGGAGAGAAGATTCGATGACGAACGAAGATCGCGATTCCCAGTCGCTGCCGCGGCTCTCCGATCCGGACGATCCTCGTGACGCGGACGTGCGCAAGCTGCTCCGCGGTGCTCTCGGCGCGGAGCCCGCATCCGTCGACGTGCTCGCCGGCGTGCAGAAGAAGCTCCGCGAGCGCAGCGGCGGGAAGTTCTACGCCGACGAATGGAGCACGGCGAAGCAGCCGCCCACGCTGACGTTCCTGGTGACGAGCGCCCTCATGCTCGTGGTCGTCGTGATCGCCTACGCCGTCCTCGCCCC
>CAYUAW010000123.1:0-10796 GCA_964442485.1 uncultured Polyangiaceae bacterium | reverse complement strand
CCGACGGAGCCGGCCGCTCCGCAAAGACACGACACACGGCGAGCACGACTCACCAGATCCGCACCAACAAAACCCTCTTCGGCGGGTGGTCGAGCCCGCCTCGCTCATCAATCAATTCGGAATCACGTAGCCGACGGTTCGATTGCGAAGACCGCGTGGTCGAGGGTCCGTCCACCGCCTCGCTCATCAATCAATTCGGAATCACGTAGCCGACGGTTCGATTGCGAAGACCGCGTGGTCAGCTGACCGGGTGAGGCGCGGAGGCGCACGTCAGTGCGCTGAGCACCGAGAGCGGTCAGATGGCCGCGTGCTCGAAAACGCGCCGGCCACGAGCTCGATCGCGAAGACCGAGTGCCCAGATAGCTGGGTGAGGCGCGGAGGCGCACGCTAGTGCGCTGAGCACCGAGAGCAGCTAGATGGGCGCGTGTTCGAAGCGAGCGAGCTCATGGCACCCAGCGGGCTAGGATGCAGGTGATGTTGTCCGGCCCGCCGCCCTCGTTCGCGGCCTCGATGAGGCGGCGGGTGGCGGTGGGGAGATCCGGTGAAGAGCCGACGATGTCGAGCATGCGGTCGTCGGCGACGGGGCCGCTCAGGCCGTCGGAGCAGAGCAAGATCGTGTCGCGGGCCATCGGCGCGTCGTAGCGCGTGTCGACCTTGACCGTGTCCTTCATCCCGAGGGCGCGCACGATGACATTCTTGTGCGGGAAGTTCTCGATCTCCTCGGGGGAGAGCTTCTTCATCTTCTTGTAGTCGTTGAGCAGCGAGTGGTCCTCGGTGAGCTGCTCGATCTTGCCTTCGCGGATGCGGTAAGCGCGGCTGTCACCGACGTGCGCGACGTAGATGCCGTCCTCGACCGCGAAGAGCGCGCAGAGGGTCGTGCCCATGCCGCGCTGCTTCGAGTTCTTCTGCGCCGTCTCGTAGATGCGGAGGTTCGAGAGCTTCACGCCCGTGATGAGGCGGTTCTCCTCGTACCCCTTCGAGCGGTCCATCTTGTAAGGCCAGGTCCGCTCGGGGTCCTCCGACGTTGCCGCGAAGAACTCCTTCATCGTGTCGATGGCCATCTTCGAGGCCACCTCACCCGAGGCGTGCCCGCCCATGCCGTCCGCAACGATGTAGAGGCCGAACTCCGAGAAGATCGCGAAGTTATCTTCGTTGTGGGACCGCTTGCGCCCCACGTCAGTCTGACCGGCTACCTCTATCCTGAGCGGCTGGTGCATGACCTCGAACGCGGGCTCAAAAACCAACGTACCTGGGCACCTTCACAGGTGTCAATTCGCTCGAGCCGAAAAGTCTCGAATAGTTCGCGGCTTTACCCGGAATTTTTCTCTCGGCGCCGATCTTATAGAACGACTGACCGAAGAAACGGCCGCGAGCGGGTGATTTCGACGAAAAAGACATTGAATCTCCGGCCATGTGAGCTTTTCGCTGGCGCGCCTCAGGGAGCACGCAGGGTGCGGACACCGCCGTCGCCGGCGACCAGCACGATGTCCGCGCGACGGACGAAGAGGCCGCTCTCGACGACTCCGGGGATGAGCCCGATGCGCGCTTCCAGCGCGGCGGGGTCCTCGATGACGCCCGCCGCAAGGTCGTAGATGAAGTTCCCCGAATCGGTCAGCCACGGTGCGCCGTCCTTCAGACGCAGCGCCGTCGGGCCGAGCTCGGCGAGCCGCTCCTCGGTGGCCAGGCGCCCGAACGGCAGCACCTCGACGGGCACCTTCCAGCGCTCACCGAGATGGCGGCTGAGCTTCGACTCGTCCACGACGATGACGTTCGTCTTCGCCGCGCGGTTCACGATCTTCTCGCGGGTGTGGGCCCCGCCGCCGCCCTTGATGAGGTCGAGCCGGGCGCTGACCTCGTCGGCACCGTCGACGCAGACGTCGATCTTCCACGGACCGGTGTCCGGAAGCAGCGGGATCCCGAGCTTCTCGGCCTGCCTGCGGCTCGCCTCGCTCGTCGGCACGCCGACGAGCTTCCGGCCGCTCCCCACGAGCTCGGCGACGCCGTCGATGAAGAGCGTCGCCGTCGACCCCGTGCCGAGCCCGATGACTCCATTCTCGGGGAGCAGATCGAGCGCTGCGCGGGCGACGCTACGTTTGGCTTCGGCCAGGTCCATGGGGCCCCGGGTTTAACCCGAGACGCCCGGCGCTTTCAAAGCCGTTCGCGCGTCCGCGTCTTTCGGCATCAGATAGAAGAAATCTCGCCGCGAAGGCTCGCGGATGTACTCGTCCTCGCTGAACTCGAAGCCGTCCGCGAGCGGAATGGCGAGCCGCTTGGCCTCGCCGTCCCCCGTCCTTCGTTTCTCGTAGGTGACGAACTTCGGGTACGAGAAATTCACGTCGAGCTGCGCCACCGTGACGGCGCCCGCGTGGTGCATCCCGTCGGCGATGACGCGCGCCGTGCTGTTGTTGCTGATGCTCACGAAGAGCACGTTGCCGGTGCGGTCGATGCCGATCGCGGAACGCCGGATCACCGTCTCGCCGTCCAGCGTCGCACCCCACTTCTTCGCGAGCCCCGGATCGGCCAGACGCCAGTGCAGCTGATCGTCCTCGTACATGCACACCGGCGTCTCTCGCCAGAACACCATGTGCGAGACGCCGGCCGCGAGCTTGTCCCAGCTCGCGACGCGCATCGTGTCGTCGTCGTAGGCGGCGACGGCGCAGGCGTTGGACTTCGGCTTCACGAGCATCATGCCGTCGACGAACATTCCGTACTGGCCGTGCTCGGTCTTGAAGCCGCCGTTGAAAGCCGCGAGCACGCGCTCGCGGTGCTCGGGGGGCACGACGCCAGGGCGCGTCATGCCGACGGCAGCGTCCTCTGTCGCGACGGGCTCCCTCGTGCCGGGCATCAGGTGCGCGCGGACGCGTCGCAGATCGATGGCCACGACGAAGACCTCCGCCCACGAGCGGTTCTTGTCCGGGTGGAGGAGCGTTTTCATCATCATGACGGGATCGTCGGGGCGATCGGGGCTCGTCATGGGCAGCCATTCGCCGTCGCCCGGCGCGGACCATTCCTTGTGCACCGGCCCGACCTTGGGGGGCGCAAACGGCGGGAGCTCCGGTTCGGCGGCGATGGCGACCGACGTCGCCACGGCAGGCGGCAGCGCTTTCGGCGAGGGCACCGGCGCCGTCGACGGCACGGCCCAGTAAGCCCGGGGCTTCTCTCCCTTGCGCCAGACGCGGTTGACACGATCCTGGATGCGGTAAGAGAAGTCTTCGAGCCCAGCGACTGCGTCGGTGCCCACGACGGCGCGGAGCCCGTCGGCGACGTAGGGGCCGAGCCATTCGACGCGATTCACCGCGACCCAGAGCCCCACCACCGAGGCCACGACCGCCACGAAAATGGACAGCGAAAGCGCCCGCAAGCGAAGCCTTCGGCGCGCCCGCGGGCCGCGCTGACGCTGAGGCGATGCGGCCATCGTCTTCGAGCCTAGCCGAAGGGAGGCGCGCGGGCCCATTTGCCGGCGAAGGTCGCCCGCCGTTTTCGCGTGCTCCAAGTCACCGGAAGAGCTGTAAGAAGGGGACCGCATGGGCCCCGAGCGATTGCTGTGCCGCGCCGGACGCCTGGCACGCTCGTCGACGGTCCTCGCCTGTCTCTGCCTCACCCTGCTCCCCGCGGGATGGGCGCGCGCCGAGCCCTCGCCTGCGAGCGCCGACGCGCTGCCCGACCTCGGGAAGGCGCCTTCGCTTTCGGGGCTCGCAGGCGAAAAACTTGTCCGGATCGACGTCGTCATGCTCGGCGGCCGCTGGGCGAAGCCCGTGACGCTGCGCAGGGTGCGGACGGGCGTCCCCTTCTCCGGGGATCAAGCGCGGCTCGCGTTGACGGAGCTACTCGACTCCGGTCGCTACGCCGACGCGCGCGCCGACGCGGTGCGCGAAGGGGACGGCGTCGTGCTCCGGCTCTTCGTCACCCCGCGGCGCATCATCGCCGGCGTGAAGACGACGGGGAGCGAGCTCGCCGACGACGACGTGCTACGCGCCGCCGGCGTCGACGTGAACGACGCCGTCACCGCCCGGAGCCTCGCCGACGCCGCCGAGCGCGTGCGCGCGCTGTACCTCGCGCGCGGGTACCCGCACGTCACCGTGGAAGCGGAGCCCATCGACACCGACGACGAGATGCGCGTCACCGTCGTGTTGCGAGTGAACCCGGGTCCGGCCCGCGTGATCGGAAAGCGTTCGTTCGTCGTCTTTCCACCGCCGACGGAGCACCTGAAGGACGTCCTGTCGCGTTACGCCGTCTCGGACGGCGAGCGCGCCGACGACGAAGCGGTGACGCAGGCCGATCGCGACGTGCAGGACGACCTGCGCAAGAACGGGTGGCACGGCGCCGAGGTGCACCATCGTCTCGACGGCGGCGACGTCGCGACGCTCACCGTGGACGTGCAAGCGGGGCCCGAGGTCGTCATCCGCTTCGAGGGCAATCACCGCTTCGACGAGGCGGAGCTCAGCGACGCGCTCGAGCTGGACGAGAGCACCGATCGAGCTCCCGCGACGCTCGCGTCGAAGGTCGAGAAGTACTACATCGAGCGCGGCTACCTCGACGTGCGCGTCCACCCGGAGCTCCGCGGAGGGCCGGCGGACCCGGTGAACGTGCTCGTCTTTCGCGTGTACGAGAGCGACATCGTCCGCGTGGTGTCCCGCGAATACCCCTGCCTCAGCGGCGGCCAGCTCGCGAGCGAGGTCGGCCAGGAGATCGACAGCTTCCTCTCGGAGGCGCTGCCCGGTACGAGCTTCGTCGGGACGGTGGATCCCGCGGTCATCGATTCCGCGCTCGGGCCCCGCGGCCAGACGGGAGCACGTGTCGCCCCGGTGGAGGCGAACCCGTGGCGCACCTACGTCCCGGAGGTGTACGAGCGCGCCACCCGTCACCTGCAGGAGCTCTACCGCTCGAAGGGATACCTGTCGGCGGTGGTAGGCCCGGTCGATCTCATCCGGCGCGTGTGCGATCGGCATTCGCCGGCAGGAAAATGCATCCCGGTGGGCCCCCGGATCCGCCCCGCCACTCATTGCCCCATCAACGACGCGGACGTTCCGACGGAGGATCAGCCGCCGCCGCCTGCGTGCTCGCCGGATCCGCGCCACGGCATCAGGTGCGAGCCGGATCTCGTCGTGCAGATCCCCATCAAGCTCGGCCCGCGCGCCCGGCTGTGGGACGTGTCGTTCGAGGGCAACCAGATCCTCGTCGAAACTCAGCTCTTCGAGGTTGCCGAGCTGCCCCTCGGGGAGCCGGTGTCGCAGGTGGAGCTCGAGAAGGCGCGCCGGCGCTTGCTCGACGAATACGCGGAGCGAGGCTTCGCGTTCGCGACCATCGAGCAGCGTATCGAGCTGTCGCCGGACAGGACGCGCGCGCGTGTGCGCTTCGTGATCAGCGAGCGCGGCCAGGTCCGCGTGAAGGACATCGTCGTCCGGGGCGCGCGGCGCACCAACGAGTCGCTCATCCTGAGCCGCGTCGCCTTCGACGAGGGCGACGTGTACAAGCGCAGCGACGTGCGCGCGACCGAGGAACGCCTGGCGACGCTCGGCGTCTTCTCGAGCGTCACCGTGGGCCTCGAAGATCCGGAGGTGTTCGCGACGGAGAAGGTCGTGGTCGTCACCGTGCACGAGCGCGCGCCGCAGTACCTGGACGTGCGCCCCGGTTTCAGCACCGGCGACGGCTTCCGCGTGATGCTCGAGTACGGGCACCGGAACCTGGGCGATCAGGCGATAAAGCTCACCCTGCGAGTCCAGCTCGGGCTCCTTCCCGACTTTCTCATCTTCGAGCGCGACGTGCGCGCGCGGTTCCAGGCGCTGCCGCTGCAGCAGCGGCTCGAGCGCCGCGACACGGTATCCATCGAGTTTCCCGAGGTCGGACTCGGGCCTCTGTTCCCGCTCGGTATCGACCTGGTCGACGTGCGCGACAACTCGCGCGACTTCGGCCTCACGAAGGAAGCGACCATCGGCACGCTGAGCTACCGCCCCACAACGCGGTTCGTCACCCAGGTGGGCGGCTCGCTCGAGCTCAACGACGCGCGGATCTTCGAGAGCGGCGTGGACATCGCGCAGTACATCCAGTCGAACCAGAACCAGAGCTTTCGCCTGCGCGTTCCCGATGGCCGCACCTACGCGATCGCCGAGCGCACGAGCATCACCTGGGATCGGCGCGACAATCCTTTCGACGCCACGAAGGGCACTTTCGCCTCCGCGAGCCTCGAGCACGTCCACGCCGCGCCCGCCGACACCTCGGCGACCATCACCAGCGACTTTCTTCGGTTGACGAGCCGCGTCGCGGGCTACGTGCGGCTGTCCGAGGGCGGCCTCGCGCTCGCGCTGAGCTTTCGCTGGGGGTACAATATCCAGCTGAAGAACCTGTCGCAGACGTACCCCGACCGGCTCTTCTATTTCGGCGGAGTCGATTCGATCCGCGGATTCTTGCAAGACTCCGTGATCCCGGAGGATCTCGCCGAACGCATCATCGCCGGGCAGAAGATCGCCGGGCAGCCGGGAGTCGACCCGAAGACGATCCTCACGGCCGACGAGGTGCCCATTCGCGGCGGAAATGTGCTCCTGAACCCGCGTATGGAGCTCCGGATCCCGCTCGGAGGCGTCTTCCAGACCGCCGTTTTCTTGGATGCGGGCAACCTGTGGCTTTTGCCTTCGACGGTGCAGCCCTACAAACTCCGGTATGCAGCCGGTACCGGTCTCCGGGCGAACACCCCGGTGGGCCCTCTGGCCCTCGACATCGGGATGAACCTGGATCGCAGGCAGTGGGAGGATCCCTTTGCCTTCCACTTCAGCATCGGGCTCTTCTAGCCGTCAGAACTGACAGGGTTTTCCCTGAAACCGGTCCATCTGCCATTGCGGATCGGCCCCCTCAAACTACAAGTATCGCCCTCGGCGCCGAATGCTCTTTTCGTCCGCGATCCCTGCCAGCCGCATTCCGACGACGCTCTCCGGGCAATTCGCGCGGCAGGCGCCGCGTTACGCCGTCGGCCTGCTGCTTCTAGCCGCGTACCAGTACCTGCAATACTGGTTCGACACCCGGCTGGCGAAGGCCATCGACTTCGCGACGCACGGAGACACGGCGACGGCCGGGCGCATCGGCGCGGCCCTCGTCGCGGTCGCCGTCGGCGCCCTCGGCATCCGCGTCTTCTCGCGCATGGCCGTCTTCAACGCGGGCCGGATCGCGGAGTACGAGCTCCGGCGGGCGCTCCTCCATCAGCTGCAGCGCCTCGGGCCCTCGTTCTACCGTCGCATCTCGACCGGCGACATCATGAGCCGCTCGACGAACGATCTCACGCAGGTGAGGTTGCTCCTCGGGTTCGGCGTCCTGAACTCGCTCAACACGCTCTTCGCCCTGGTGAGCTCGCTCGCCGTCACCCTCCGCATCTCGGTGAAGCTGACGATGGCGTCGCTGTCGACGTTGCCTCTCCTGCTGCTGGCGATGTGGGCGTTCTCGCGCGTCATGTTCCAGCGTCAGCGCCAGAACCAGGAAGCCATCGGCGGCATGAGCGGCGCGGTGCAGTCGAGCATATCCGGCGTCCGCGTCGTGCGTTCCTTCTCGATGGAGGACGAGGAGCTGCGCCGCTTCGACGTGACGAACGCCGACTACCTGGAAAAGACGCTCGGGCTCGCGCGCCTTCGCGGGCTGATGTTCCCGGTGATGCAGGCCATCACCGCCATCGGGACGATCATCGTGCTCTGGTACGGCGGCGGTCTGATGCTGCATGACGAGATGACGGCAGGGAATTTCCTGGCGTTCTTCCGTGCGCTGTCGCGGCTCACGTGGCCGCTCATCTCGCTCGGGTTCCTCGTCTCCATGGTGCAGCGCGGTCGTGCGGCGTTCTCGCGGCTCGAGGACGTCTTCGGGGCGGAGCCGGACATCGTCAGCGGCCCGGTGCCGGCGCCCGAGGTCGTGAAGGGCCACCTCGAGGTGCGCGGTCTGTCCTTCGCCTACGGCAATCACCAGGTACTCGAGGACGTGCGGTTCGAGGTCGAGCCCGGGACGCTCGTCGCCATCGTGGGAAAGACGGGGAGCGGCAAGTCCACGCTCGCCGCGCTCCTGCCGCGTCTCCAGCCGACGCCGCGCGGGACGGTGTTCCTCGACGGCGTCGACGTCTGCGATCTGCCGCTCGAGGTCGTACGAAACTCGATCGGGTACGCGCAGCAGGTCGCGTTCCTCTTCTCGACGACGGTGGGGCGCAACATCGGCTTCTGCGTGAACGATCCCGACAGCGCCGAGGCGACGTCCGCCGTGCAGGCGGCCGCGGCGGACGCGCAGATCGGGGAAGAGCTCGCGGCGCTCCCGGACGGCTACGACACGGTCGTCGGTGAGCGCGGCGTGCAGCTCTCGGGCGGGCAGAAGCAGCGCGTCGCGCTGGCCCGCGCGCTCCTCGCCGAGCCGCGGGTGCTCGTCCTGGACGATCCGCTGTCCGCCGTGGACGCCCGCACCGAGCGAGCGATCCTCGACGTCGTCGAGAAGCAGCGAGCGCGGCGCAGCGTGGTGCTGGTGACGCACCGGGTGGCGGCCGCTGCCCGCTGTGACAAGGTCTTCGTGCTCGACCGCGGGCACATCGTGGAGCACGGCACGCACGAGGAGCTCATCGAGCGCGGCGGCCTCTACGCGACGTTCGCCGAGGAGCAGCGTGTGGAGAGCGAGCTCGAGGCGCTCGGCGGCGCGGAGCCCGCGCTGGTGGAGGCGCAGTCGGCATGACTGCCTCCGCACAGAAGGGGCGTCCGGTGGACAAGAGATCCACGCGGACCGAGCAAGCACTCCGCGCGTTCCACGAGGAGAGCGCGTTCGGCAAGGCGTACGACACGCGGCTCGCCCTGCGCATCTGGCCCTATCTCAAGCCGTACCAGCTCTTGCTCTGGGTCTCCATCGGTCTCGGCGTGGTCGCCGCCTGTCTGTCGATCACGCGGCCGTGGCTCATGCGGCTCGCCATCGACAAGGGCGTCATCGCTAGGGATCCGGTCGTCCTGCTGAAGGGCGGCGCGGCCTTCGCCGTCGTCATCATTCTGGAGCAGGTGCTGAACTTCGTGCAGGTCTACGCCGTGCAGCTCTCCGGCGCGCGTGCGCTCGCGGACCTGCGCAGGGAAGTGTTCGCGTTCCTGCTGGGCCGCAGGCTCGCGTTCTTCGACCGCCAGCCGGTGGGGCGCCTCGTCACGCGCGTCACCAACGACATCGACGCGATCCTCGAGCTCTTCGCCTCCGGCGCGCTGAACGCGGTGGTCGATCTGATCAAGCTGGTGGGGATCGTCATCGTGATGGTGAGCCTCGACTGGCGGCTGTCGCTCATCGGGTTCGCGGCGGCGCCGCTGGTCGCCGTCCTGGTGACCATCGTTCGGCGTCGCTCGCGGGAGGCGTTCCGTCTGATCCGCGGGAAGACGGCTCAGATGAACGCCAACATGAACGAGCAAGTCTCGGGCATGGCGGTCGTCCAGGCGTTCTGCCGCGAGGAGGCCGCCGCCGCCGAGTTCGACGAGATCAACGGCGCCTACCGCGACGCGAACATGGCATCGATCAAGTACGAGGCGTTCCAGGATGCGGCCATCGAGATGGTCACTTCGGTGTGCCTGGCGTCGATCGTGGTTTCGCTCGGGTACAGGCCGGTGAGCTTCGGGACGGTGGTCGCGTTCAACGCCTACCTGATGATGTTCTTCGAACCGATCAGCGCACTCGCGCAGCGCTACACGCTCCTGCAGAGCGCGATGGCCGGCGCCGAACGCGTCTTCGGGCTGCTGGATCTGGACGAGGCCGACGCGCCTCCGCGCGCCGACGCCGCGCCGCCGGTGCCCGGGGCCAACACGGCGTTCGCCTTCGAGCACGTGACGTTCGAGTACAAGCCGGGGGTGCCCGTGCTCGGCGACGTGAGCTTCTCGGTGCGTCGCGGGGAGAAGGTCGCCGTGGTCGGGCCCACCGGCGCCGGAAAGACGACGCTCGCGTCGCTCCTGCTTCGCCTTTACGACCCCACGAGCGGCGTGGTGCGCGTCGACGGGCGCGACGTCACGGGTCTCGAGCGAAGGGAGCTGCGTCCGCGTTTCGCGGTCGTGCCTCAGGACGTATTCCTGTTCCCCGGCACCATCGCGACCAACGTCGCCGTCGGCGACCAGACGCCGGATCGCGAGAAGGTCGAGGCCGCGCTCCGCCGCATCGACGCCTGGGACCTCTTCCAGCGCCGTCCGGCCGGCATCGACGCGATCGTGCAGGAGCGCGGAGAGAATTTCTCCGCCGGCGAGCGGCAGCTCATCGCCTTTGCGCGCGCTCTCTACCGCGATGCGCCGATCATCGTCCTGGACGAAGCCACCGCCAGCGTCGACAGCGACACCGAGGCGCGCATCCAGCGCGCGCTCGACGAGCTCATGAAGGGCCGCACCGCGCTCATCATCGCGCACAGGCTGAGCACCGTGCGCGCCGCCGATCGCATCCTGGTGTTCCAGCGCGGGCACCTGGTCGAGCAGGGCTCGCACCTCGAGCTCCTGCGCGCCGGCGGCCTCTACGCGAAGCTTCATCGTCTCCACTTCGCACGACAGACCGACAGCGCGCCCCCCGCCGCCGCGACGCAGTCAGCCTGACTCTGCCGTTTCAGGGGGGCCTTAGCCCTGCCTTGTCCCCCCGCAGCTTCGCCTACGGCGAACTGCTCCCCCCGCCGCCTTCGGCGCGCTCGCTCTTAATTGCGGGGGGCCTTGTCCCCCCGCAGCTTCGCCTACGGCGAACTGCTCCCCCCGCCGCCTTCGGCGCGCTCGCTCTTAATTGCGGGGGGCCTTGTCCCCCCGCAGCTTCGCCTACGGCGAACTGCTCCCCCCGCCGCCTTCGGCGCGCTC
>CAYUAW010000122.1:7046-18191 GCA_964442485.1 uncultured Polyangiaceae bacterium | reverse complement strand
GGCGGCGACGTCGAGTTCGAGCTGCGGTTACGGCTGCCGGATCGCTCCATCAGATACATCCATATCGTCGCGCGCGGCACCAGAGACGAGGCCGGCCAGCTCGAGTGCATGGGCGCAATCCAGGACGTGACGGAGCGAAGGCTCGCCGAGGAGGCCCTGGGCAAGGCCCGCTCGGAGCTTACTCACGTGGCCCGGGTCACGAGCCTCGGAGTCATGACGGCGTCGATCGCGCACGAGGTCAACCAGCCGCTGTCTGGCATCGTCACGAACGCCAGTACATGCTTGCGAATGCTTGCCGCCGAACCCCCGAACATCGACGGTGCGCGCGAGACGGCGCGGCGTACGATCCGCGACGGGCATCGCGCGTCCGACGTCATCAGCCGTCTGCGCGCACTCTTCGGCAACAAGGAGCCGACCAGCGAAGTGGTGGACCTCAACGAAGCGACCCGCGAGGTGGTCGCACTGACGTCGAGCGAGCTCAGAAGGGGCGGGGTGAGCCTACGACTCGAGCTCGCCGAGGGCCTATCGCTCGTCACGGGCGACCGTGTCCAGCTTCAGCAGGTCATCCTGAACCTGATCCTGAACGCCTCGGACGCGATGAGCGGCGTCGAAGATAGGGCGCGGCAGCTCTTGATCCGGACGGAGTCAAACGGAGACGACGGAGTTCGCCTGACCGTGCAGGATACGGGCGTGGGATTCGAGCGGCAGCATGTCGAGCAGCTCTTCGATGCGTTCTACACGACGAAGCGCAAGGGCATGGGCATGGGCCTGTCCGTCAGTCGTTCGATCATCGAGAGCCACCGCGGCCGCCTCTGGGCGGCACTCAATGAAGGCCCGGGAGCCAGGTTCTCGTTCTCGATCCCCTCCAAGATCGCCGGCAACACGCGACAGTCGACCGCGCGTTCGTGAGAGCGCCTTCACTGCGAGTTCGCGCCGGCTTGTTCAGTCACGCCGGCGCCCGGGTCGGCGGCCGGCTTCTGCGGTGGCCCGGTGTCGTCGTCCAGACGGACGGTGGCGGCGATCTCCCGGATTCGCGACTGATCCATGGTGACGGTCGTCGGCGCTTCCTCGGGAGCCGCAGTCGAGCCCTTCGGTGCCCACTGGCGCAGCGGTGGGGCGTGTTGCTCGCGGGGCGACGTGCTCTGTTCGCGCGGCGCCGCGCCGGCGGCTTCGCCCGGCGCGCTCCTGAGGGGAACGCTCTCGGGATCGTGCCGGAGCACCCAGGGACCTCCGACAACGAGGATGGACGAAGGAGAGCGCCCTCCCGCCGCGGGCTCGAGCGTGGGCCCGAGCTGCACTCTGGAGGACACCCCGAGCCCCACGAGCACTGCTACCCCGCAGATGGCGGTAGCCCCCCAGTAGAGGATGAGCGCCGTGTTCGGGCGCCGGCGAGACCGGGCGTCGAGCAGGCCGCCGCTGCGGCGAAAGGCGGGTGTCGTCCGCCGCATGCTGATGGGCTCGAGCTCGGCGGACTGGTCCGCGCGAACCTCGGCGCTCGCGGCGGGGTCGCTGCTGAGGGTCCAGGCCCTTACCGTCTCCGGCGCGTCGGTCGGGTGCGCCTCGTACTTGTCGGGAGGTTCCGGCGGTCCGAGGCCGACGAGCGTGCTCGGCGGATTCGAGGATTCTTCTTCTTCGGTCATTGGCGAGTGGCGACGCCGGACGCGACGCTCGTGACCCGAAGTACTTCGCTCGCTCGGAGCTAGCAACGTTTTAGCGGTCCCGGGTGCGCCGCAGGACGATGTTCCTCGAACACACCTGTCGCGCGAGCCGGTGCCCTCCGAAAATCGGACGCCGTGTTCAAGCAGGCTGCAAGCGATGGAGCTTCGATAAGATTCCGTCAACCGGCAGAGACAAACTCGAAACGATTGGCAGGGTCCTCATGGCGCGCAGCTGGTGGCGACGCAGACCTTGCCCTTGCACGTACCACTGAAGCAATCGTCGTTCGTCGTGCAGGCTTCCGTGAGGTGGGCTCGCGCGTGGCACACGCCGTCGGACCAGCACGTGAGGTTCGGTCCGCAGATATCCTTGGCGACGGTCGTGTCGGAGGGCAGCCGGCTCACGCAAGGAGCAGACTCCTTTGGAGCCGCCTTGCAGGTGCCGGTGAGCCCGCCCGCGAGCTCGCAGAAGTTGCCCGACGCACACTGTTCCGGAAGCGAGACGTGGCACGCCGCCGCGGTGGGCGGCTTCTCGCAGCTCCACATGCCCTTCTGCTGCGCGTCGATGCCGACCAGCGCGCACGTCAGCGTCGGCTGGCAAAGCACCTGACCCTCCGGGTCGCAGGGCTGCCCCGCCGTCGCGGCGAAGATGCTGCCGAAGTCCACGCAGTGAGCGGACGCGTCGCAGACGAACGTCGTGCCGCAGGGAGCAGCGGTGCTGCAGGCGTCCCCCTTCTTGCCGGGGACGAAGCACTTCTTGCTCGTCGCGTCGCACACGAGGCCGTCCGCGCAGTCGTCGTCGCCCGAGCAGGCGCCGCCCTTCGCGACGAGCGGCGCGCACGTTCCCGGACACGTCGTGGTCTTGCAATAGCCGGCCGCGCCGCATTCGGCGTTCACCGAGCAGGCGCTGCCTGCCGCGACCTTGCCGACGACCACGCCGGGGCAGAGCGCGTCGAGGCGCCGCTCGGGATAGTCGCACCCGGAGCTCCGGATGTTCGAAAGGCACGCGGGGACCTTCGTCGGGTCGTACGCGAGCGTGCTCTTCGCGACCAGCGCGGCGAACACCGAAGCAGAGCCTTCCACCGTGGCCGGCTCGAGGCTCGCCTTGCAGCTCCCTCCGTCGAAGAAGCGAGCGCTCGCGGTGCCGAGGCATTGCTCCAGCGCTCCGCACGAAGCATCCGCGAGCATCAGAGGAAGCTCCGAGAGGCTCACGACGGCGCCAGCGTCCGGCGTGGAGCCGGGGTCCATGCCCCCTGCTGCGGTCGAGCCGCCCGTCGACGGCGTGCCGCCGCTCGCGGGCGTCGTTCCCGCCGAGCCGGTCGCGCCGCCGCTCTGCGTGGTGCCGCCGACGGACGCGCCGCTCCCGCCGCCCGAGGACGCACCGGCGGCGCTCTGATTGCCTCCGTTCGCGGCGACGCCCCCGGTGCCTGCCGCAGAGGACATCCCTCCGGCGGTCGCGCTGGTGGCGCCCCCTGCACCGTTCGCGCCGTTCGATCCACCGCCGGAGCCGCAGGCGACGAGACCCGCCGCCGCGAGGGCGGCGCAGATCAGGCCATACAGGTGGTCGGAATGGCAGGCTTCTCGAGATCTGATCATCGTCATGCTTTCTGCTCGCTCGGCTCGCGGTTGCGAGGGTGGTCTGCGGTTCATTCGGAGCGGGTGAGCTCTCGCAACGTGGCGCGAGGGTCACCCTGATGAAGAAGGCCGCACGCGGCGACGAGCCTGGTGACGGCGATCGCGTGGTCGCGCTCCGCTTCGATGCGTCGCTGTCGCGCGTCCTGCTCGATGCTCTCGGCGTCGAGGAGCTCGAGCAGCGACGCCACGCCGGAGCGGTATCTGCCGTTCTGCGACTCGCTGGTCGCCCGGGCAATGTCGAGGACGGCCGCGGCGCGCTCCAGGTCGATCCGCGCGCGCTCGAGCGCGTACGCGGCCTGGACCGCCTCCGCCGTGATCGCCTGCGTGCTCGCGGCGAGCTGTTGCTGTGCTTCGGCTGCCGCCGCGTCGGTGACGCCGCCCCGGAACCACACCGCCGGGTCGAGGCCCGTCCAGCGCAGGTACCCGACGGCAGTGCCGCCGAACTGGGAGCCCGAGATGCCGACGCCCGTCTTGACGTCGAGGTACGAGGCCGTGCCGCTCGCCGAGACGCCGAGCACCGGGAGGCGTGCCGCGATGGCGGCGCTGTGCTCTTCGCGACGTGCTTCCGCGACCGACGACAGCCTCCGGAGCTCCGGGCGATGGTGTGCAGCGAGCTCGCGCGCGCGCGTGGGGGAGACGGATACGTGGAAGCGGTCCATCGCGATGGGCTCGGGGCAGAGCAGCCGCGCTGGCGACTGACCCATCGCCGCCGAGAGCGCCGCGCACGCCGCCCGGAGGTCCTCCTGACGACCCTCGAGGACGAAGCGCGCCGACACAGCCTCGATCTCGGCGCGCTGCGCGTCCACCGGAGGGCGGATCCCGGCGCGGGTGAGATCCGAGATGGCGGTGAGCTGGTTCGAGCGGCGCACGACGTTCAGCTCCGCGTCGGCAACGAGCGCTCGCGCCGCGCTGGCACGCAGATAGAGCTCCGCCGCCGCGAGCATGGCGTCGCGCCGGGCCGCGTCGGCGCCGAAGCCCGCTGCGCGCTCCGCCGCGTGCGCGGCGTCGATGGTGTACTCGCGCGAGAGGTCGAGCGCAGCGAAGTCGAGGGTGACGGTGCCCTGCGCCGTGAGCGACGTCGAGTCGATGCGAGGGAGCTGCGGGAGGACGAGCCGGTTGTCGTAGGAAGCGCCGGCAGTCCCGAGGGCGGTGAGGACGGGCACGTATTTGCCCTGCGCGTAGCGACGCTCGGCCTCGTAACGCGCGAGCGTCGCGACGGCGAGCTTCACGGTCGGCGGGTCGCTCGCCGCGCGCCGGAGGACCGACTCGAGCGAGATGGTCGGCGCGTCGACGGAGTCGTCGGCGCGCGCGACTCGCACGCCCGGGAGCGTCGCCGCGACGATTGCGACGATTGTGACGATTGCGGCCCTCGGCGGCCTTGCTTTGTGTCGAGGTTCGCTCGCGGCGCGTGTCATTCGTTCTTCGCGGGGCGGACGAGGCGCGAGGGCGGCGGGGGCGCCTTGCTCCGAGCCCACACGGTCGTGGCCGGCTCGAAGGCGGGCTGTTCGGCCTCCTGCGAGCGTACGAGCTTGCCGTACACGGGGGACGAACGGAGGAGCTCCGCGTGGCGCCCCATCGCCACGATACGCCCTCCGTCGAGGACGATGATCTTGTCGGCCTCGACGATGGTGCTGAGCCGATGCGCCACCACGATGCGCGTGCTGCGGAGCTTCCGCAGATTCTGCTGCACCTGACGCTCGGTGACGGTGTCGAGCGCGCTCGTCGCCTCGTCGAGGATGAGGATGCTCGGATCACGGACGAGGGCTCGCGCGAGCGACAGCCGCTGGCGCTGGCCCCCCGAGAGCGAGGAGCCGCCATCGGCGAGCATCGTGTCGTAGCCCATCGGCATGGCCTCGATGGCGTCGTGCAGGTTCGCGACGGTGCACGCTCGCTCGATGGCCTCCGGTGGGATGGTCGGCTCGAAGAGGGCGACGTTATCGCGAATGGTCCCGGAGAAGAGCCGCGTGTCCTGCGTCACGATGCCGAGCTGCTCGCGCAGGACGCCGAGATCGGCACGGCGCAGATCGACGCCGTCGATGGCGACCACGCCGGTGGCCGGCTCGTAGAGGCCGGCGAGGAGCCTCGCGAGCGTCGACTTTCCCGAGCCCGACGCCCCCACGACTGCCACGCACTCACCCGGCTCGACGCGGAACGCGACGTCCGCGAGGGTCGGCTCGGTTTCGCTCGGATACCTGAACGAGAGCCCTTCCACCTGGATGAGGCCGCGTATCTTCGCGAGGCGGCCATCGTGGTGCGACCGTACGAACGGCTCGCGGGGCGTCTCGAGCACGTCCTCGAGGCGATCCATGTAGCCCGTCAGCTGGGTGAGCTTCATCCCCGTGCCGACCAGGTTGGCCACCGGCTCGAGAAAGCCGCTCCCGAGCGCGGAGAGCCCGAGCATCGTCCCGAGCGAGAGCGTCCCGTCGAGCACCTCGTGAGCGCCGATGAGCATGAGCGAGATGGGACCCAAGAAGCGCAGCGTGCCGAGCAGCGCCTGGAACGTGCCGTCGAGGGTGCCTCGGCTGATCGAGCGGTTCAGCGAGTCCACGTAGAGATCGCTCCAGCGCGCCATCGAGCGATCCGTGGCGCCCATGGACTTCAGCGTCTCGATGCCGGAGAGCATCTCGACCTGGTACGCCTCGAGCCGCGACTGGGCGGCGAGCCCCTCGACGATGAGCCGCCGGTTGTGCTTCGACATGGCGAGGTACGTCGAGATCTGGAGCGCGACGACGACCAGCGCGACGAGCGCGAGCTTCGGCGAGAGCCCGAGCAAGAGGAGGAAGTAGAGCGCGACGAGCGCGCCGTCGAGCAGGGCGGACAGGGCGCCGGTCGTGAGAATTTCGCGAATGGCGTTCTGGCTGCTCAGGCGCATGAGAAGGTCGCCTGTCGTCCGAGCCTGGAAGAAGCCGTAGGGAAGCGCGAGCAGGTGGTCGACGAAGTCGAGCGACATGCGCACCTCGACCCTCGCCCGGAGCTCGAGCAGGAGGCGTGAGCGGAGCAGGTTCGAGAGGAAGTAGAACGAGCCGACGCTGAGGAAGCCCGCGCCGATCGAGTAGAGGAGCTGGCTGTCGCCTCGAGGCACGACCTTGTCGACCAGGACCCCCATGAGGCCGGGCGTCGCGAGCGCGATGAGCTGCAGGAAGAAGGAAGTCGTGACGACCCGTCCCCAGACGTTCCTGACACCGAACATCCACGCCGCGTATCGCTTCAGGCGATCGCCGCGCTTCTTCTTCTGGGGGACGAACGCCTCTCCTGGTTCGAGGACGAGGGCGATGCCGCTGAGCGACTTCGCGAGCTGCGGCATGGCGAGCTCGCGCCGGCCGATGGCCGGGTCGACGACGACGACGCCGGTCTTGGTGAGGCGGTCGAAGGTGACGAAGTGCGCGAGCTCCCAGTGGAGGATGCTGCCCTGGGGAAGGTACTTCAGCTTGTTCGGGTCGATGGCGACGCCGCGCGCGTTGAACCCGAAGGACCGCGCGGCCGAGAGCAGCTGCTTCGCGTTCACTCCATTGCGACCGCCGCCGAGGATCGCGCGGACCTCGTGGATGGGGACGTGCTTGCCGTGAAACTCGAGCGCCGCCGCGAGACAGGCGGCGCCGCAATCGGTCGGAGTGAGCTGGGGGACGAACGGCACCTCGCTGCCGCGCCGCGGGCGGGCGGCCGCGTCCTCGGCGGGTGCTCGCTCAGCCGACATTCCGGATCCAGCGTTGCAATCGGTATGCCCACTCCAGTGGTCGAATCTGTTCCGCCCACGGCTTCAGGCTCGGGACGAAGGCGTAGGCGATGGGCTCGTTGCGAACGACGGCCTCCGCCTTGCCGTACATGCCACCCGCGAAGTCGTAGTGCTCGCCGTCGAGATCGAACGACGGACGATCGAGCGCCGCCTGGACGAGGACGACCGGGCCGCCGAGCGCGAAGGCGTCCGCGAGATCGCGCCCCAGATACCGCGCCGCCTCCGTCGGGCCGACGATCTGGTCGCCCACGTGACTGACGACCAGCTCGTGCGCGCGGTGGTGAAAGCCGTCGAGCTCGAAGCGGAGCTTGTCGCCGGCGTGCAGCATCGGTCGGTACCGGCCCGGGAGCAGCGCGACGACCGTCGCCGTCGACGCGACGTCCTGCAGATCCAGCATGCGGAGCCCGGGGTCGACGACCTGGCCCTCGCGCACGCGCACGTCGCCGATCGTGCCGCGATGCGGCGCGCGGACGGTGCGCTGGTCGAGGCGCTCCTGCGCGAGATCGCGCTGCGACCGCAGCGAGACGATGGCGGCGCGCGTAACGGCGTCGTCCGGGTGCAGGAGAAGCCGCTCGATCTGGCTCTCGAGCTCCCGCGTGGCCGTCTCGAGCTGGTCGACCTCGTCGGTCGCGTGCAAGCGCACGAGGACGTCGCCCTTCTCGACGCGATCGCCCGGCACGACCAGGACCTTCGTGACGAGCCCCGCGGCGCTGGCCGTGATCGTCGTACTGCCGTCGAGGCGAACGAAGGCCGGGCCCGAGGCGTACTCGTTCAACCTGCCGAGCACGAAAAAGAGGAGCGCCATCGCCATCCCTGCGCACAGCAGCCGGAACCCCCAGCTCGTGGCCTCCGGATCGATGGCGAGGAGCTCCGCGCGCAGCCCCTTCGAGCGCTGGTGATCGATGGCCTCGCGCCGGAAGAGCTGGATCGGCGCCTTCCCGGTGGTCATGGCGCCTCCGCAGCAGACGCTCGAGTTACCTCGACCGACGCCCCGGGGAGCCACCGTGTCGGATCGGGCAACTCCGTCGGCAACGCTGCCGTACCGAACACCAGGGCCGCCGAGGGATCGAGCTCCGGGCGGACGAACGAGACGCGGGCCACCGTCGACGTGTTCGTCCCCGAGAGCTTGATGCGCACGGGCGGGTTCGACGCGAGGTCGAGCGCTCCCTCGGGAAACGCGAAGCGCACCTGACGTACGTCGCTGTGAACGCGCATCAGGAGCTGCCCGGGGCCGACGCTATCGCCCGGGTCTACCTCCAGGCCCACGATGGTGCCCGCGAATGGCGCGACCAGTGACTTCCGGTCGAGCTGAAGCCGCTGCTGATCGACGCGGGCGCGGCTCACGCGCGCCGACGCACGGGCGGCCCGGAGCTCCGCGTTCGCGACCTGGACCTCGGACTTTGCCGTATCCATTTCCTGCTGTGAGAGCCATGCCTCACCCTGATGCAGGCGGCCGAGCTTGCTCTTCGCGGCGGCGGCGCGCGCTTCGGCGCGTGACACTTCCGACAGACGTTCCTCGAGCTCCGCGCCTGCCATGCCGACGGCGCTCGAGACGGCGGCGCCGTCGAGCTGGAGCAGCTTCTCGCCGGCCTCCACGTGCGCGCCGGTCTTCGCGAAGACGTCCGCGACGCGGCCCTCTGTGTCAGCGGCGAGCTCGGCGGTGTACTCGGCGACGACAACACCGACCCAAGGTCTGGCGGAGTGAGTCACCGCGGCTTCCGCCGCAACGGGCGCCGCGGCTAGCGGGCCGGTGGTGAGCCGCAACGGAGCTGCCCGCTGCAATAGAACGAGGCCCCCGATGCTGCACAGCATGGGGACCGAGGCGAGAGAGAGCAGCAAGCGATCCGACATGGCCCTCGGCGAGCGCGTGGCTCGAAACGAGACTTACGATTTCGATTCGCCGTGTGACCGGCGCTCCCTCGTGCCGCCCGCCGGGCCGCGTATCACGCGCAGGACGGACAGGCAGCACGAGGGCACAGAGATCAATGCTTCGGGCCGAAGCTGCTGAGAATGCCGCCGAGCCCGGTGAGAACGCCGCCCACCGCGCTGAGGCCGGAACCGAGGAGGTTCCCGAGGAACTCCGCAGCGCCATCGAGGATGCCCCCGAGGGTCGAGCCGATGGTCTGGCCGAGTCCGCCGCCGGTGACGGCTTCGAGTGCGTTGTCGTCGATCGTCTTCAGCATTTCATTTTGCATATTTGTCACTCCTTGCACGTGGTTCGAGCGTGGTGCTCGGCCGTGCCGCGCGCGCAACGAAACATCCCCCGGCGCTGCCGCGGAATGCGCCGAGAGCGGCGCTCGCGTCCTTCACATCACATCTCCGCAATCGAGTGAATGCCTCCCGCGAGTGATTCCGTTTTGCGTTTCTAGCTTTTTTTAGCGGTATTCGTGTCCCCAGGTGCGCAATCATCGAACGCTCGACGTGCAATGATCGCACACGTGCGGGTACACGGATCTGCGTCGCACGAGCCTCGGTTCTTGTTGAAATCGGTGAGGCGGACCGCACTCGTGTGCGTTCGCGCTCAGCAACTCGAACCACGGTCATCGAGGGGATATTTCGAGCGGGGCTGTGGGAGGGGATGGTCTTCAGCGCTCATCGAGCGACGCGTCGTGCACATCTCGCTCGCGTCGGGGTTGCTGTTCGCAATGCCCAGCCTCGAGGGCGCAGACTTTGCTCTGCTCACGGCTGCGGTCCACGAAACCGAGAGTGCCCAGCGTCCAGAGTTCGATGCATCCGATAAAACGAACGGCCAGTGGGCCGCTCGCTCGGCTTGCGTACGCGCGCCGGGAGCTTCGTGGATTGACGCCCGGTCTGCATCAGCGGCCGTCGGCGTGACGTGTTCCGCGAGGAAACCCGGGACGAGGCCACCCCCATCGCCCGCCGATTTCGTTCGCCGCATGTCACGGAAGACCGCGCCCCCATCATCGACCGACGACCTCGTCCCGGCAGTTCCGCCGCAGGACCAGGCGCTCGACTCGAAGCAGCTCTTCGAGCGATATGCACGCTTCGTCGGGCGCTTCATCGTGCGAATGGGGGTTTCCCGCGCAGACGTCGACGACCTCCTGCAAGAGGTCTTTCTCGTGGCGCACCGGCACGGGGGCTATCAGCCGGGGCCCGCGAAACCCACGACGTACCTCGCGAGCATCGCCGTCAAGCTCGTGAAGACCGAGCGCCGAAAGCGACAGGTGCGGTCGTTCGTCGAGGCGAACGACGATCAGGTTCAAGCCGCGGCCGCCGAGGGCGATCCCGAACAGGACGCTACCGAGCGACAGGGGCTCATCGAGCTTCAGCGTGCACTCGATGCGCTCGACGCCGACAAGCGCGCGGTGTTCGTCTTGGCGGAGCTCCAGGGCGAAACGGTGGTGTCCATCGCCGCCGGCCTCGGCATTCCCGTCGATACCGCGTACTCGCGGCTCCGCGCCGCTCGCATCGCCGTTCGAAAGACGGCGGAAGCCGGGTACGTCTCACCGTCCGAGCCGGCTACTCGCGCCGAAGAGAGCGCTCAGTGCATCGATCGGCAGCGCTGCGCCTGTCGAACTCGAGCTGAATGACCATCCACGTCGGGAACGTCGCACGCGGGAACTGCCACGACGCCATGATGCTCTCCACGCATTGCGCGAGCGCGTCGCTGCTCTCGAGGTCCTGACCCCTCCGGAGCTCCGCGATCGCGCCGCCCGAGTTGCCCAGCGGCGGGGCGACGGCGCCGCTCGGATCCACTGCGAGCGAGTACTCGACGTGACCGCTCTCCCACTCGCACCAGCGCCCGCCCCAGCACGCGGCTTCGACGCTGCCCTCGCGCGGGCGAACGAACGCCTCCACTTGTGCCGGCACAAGTCCGGGTAGCAATCCGTCCGGCGCGAACACTCGATAGGGCGCACGGTTCGCCGGCGCGGCGTGTTCCTGGGCAGAGTCCGTATTCGATTGCCTTGCAGCAGGCGGAACGCAGCCCTCCGCGCAGACGAGGGCCATGACGAGACACTTCGCGCCGAACATTCTTCGACACTCCTCGAGTGGCGAGGCAAGCGAAAGGTGCGGGCAGGGCCGATGGTCGCTCTCTCGATGCCTTCCAGCAACATAGTCACCGCATCCGCGCGCCAGCAGGCACGGCTCCGGGAGCCGGCC
>CAYUAW010000122.1:0-6946 GCA_964442485.1 uncultured Polyangiaceae bacterium | reverse complement strand
GCGCCTGCGCCTTCACCTCCGTGCCCTGGCCTCTGGTCGGTGTGTTCGGTGACGCTCAGATGTTCGCCCACGCCCATCGACAGTACGTCCATGTCTCCGGTGCCGACGAGGAGACGCCCGGGGCCGCCGAGCTCAGGGCCGCGCAGCTGGAGATCGATGGCAGGGCGCCGTCCAATGGCGCGGACGACATGGAGCGCGGAGAGACCGTCAGCCTCGACGAGCTCCTCGTGTCCGAGAATGTTGCGCGAGGAGAGCTCGATCTCGCCGGGGCTCACGTCGCGAAAGCGCAGCTCCTCCAGCGTGCCCTCGATGGCCTTGCCGAGCAGGCGGTGCGGGTGCGCGTGAATGGGGGTCGCCTGGCCGGGATCGCGCGCGATGGCCACCAGCGCCCAGCCGCTCTTGCCTTCCCAGTAGGTGATCCATCTGCAGCCTTCCCCGTGCGGCAACGGGCTGTCGCGAATGGGGATGAGCTCGCCGATGGTGGGGTGCAACTGCACGATCACGCGGCGCAGGAAGGCGTCTGTCAGTGGACCTTCGGTCTCCCTGCGATCGAGGAGACTTCGGGCCTCCTCCAGCGACAGGGGTGCGCCGGCCTCGAAGCGACGTAGCAGGAGCCCGCTCTGCACCTCCGTGCGATTGCCTGCTCGGTAGGCGGCGAAGCCTGCGCCGAGAGCGAATGCTCCGACTACACCAGTGGCCAGATGAGCGTCCCGGGCTTCGCTGACGAGCATCGCGAGGGTCACCGCGGCCATCCAGATGGACGCTCCGCCACCCACCACGAGGGCGCGAGGGCTCGACGACATGAGGCGACGGAGCCCGAGATGCAGTCCCATGCCGGCTGACACCGTGGCCATGCAAACGTCCACCAGCACCTTGTCGGCCGCGAGAACGCCTGCGTACGCCGCGTTCGCGATGAGCACGCGGTCGCCGACGGCGCGAACTACGGCGAGCGCGACGTACCCGAACAGGAAGCCCGGAAGCGCGTCGAGGATGCTCTTCTGGACGCTGACCGGCCCCGCCTCTCGGCGCATCAGCGAAAGCGCGACGAGCGTCGGTGCGAGCAAGAGCACGCGGGCGGATTTCGACGCCGCTGCCATGACGGCGCCGTTTTCTCCCATCTGCGTCCCCACGGCGATCGCCGAAGAAAGATCGTTCACGGCGAGGCCGCTCCAGAGCCCCGCAGCCGACGGCGCGAGGCCGGCCGCCGCCGCGGCCGGCCGGAACGCGAGCAGCGCGACGATGCTGAAGAGCGAGATGACGGCGATTGCCGTGGCTTGCTCCTCGCGGTGGGCGCGCGCCACGGGCGCAACGGCGTTCACGGCCGAGGCACCGCAGATCATCGTGCCGGCCGCCAGGAGATCGGCCATCGGTCGGCGCACGCCGAGGCTCGCAGCAAGCGCGTGCGTGACGAAGAACGTACTCGGGACGGCGGCGACCAGGACGCCGGCCACCAGCAGCAATTCGCCTCGATTGAAGAAGCTCGTTTGCACCTTCAGCCCCATCGTGATGATGGCGAGCCGAAGCACCCACTTGCCGGTGTAGCGGAGCCCCGGCGCGTAGTCGTCCGGTTCGCGATCCGGCCCCGGCATCGCGAGCCCGATTGCGTGCCGGAGCGGAGTGTTGAGGACGACGGCGCCCAGAACGAGCGCCAGCAGCACCTCCGAGAGGAAGGGGTTCGGTGGCAAGAGGCGCGTGAGTATCAGAGCGCCTGAGCCGACGATGGCGGCGAGCCCGAGGCCGCGTAGATCGGGACGGGAGGGGAGCCACTGGGGCAAGCGCATGGTCGACGCCTAGCTCGACAGGCCGAGCTGTCGCCACCGGACCATGCCGCCCGCGATGTTCGCGACACGAGTCAGCCCGGCCTTTCGAAGGATGACCGTCGCGAGCCCCGAGCGCTTGCCCGTCTGACAGACGATCACCACGGGCTTGTCGTCGCGGACCTCGGATGCACGCGCGCGGAGCTCCTCGAGCGGAATGAGCGCGGCTCCATCGATGCGACCGAGCTCACCGTCGAACTCCGCCGGGCTGCGTACGTCGAGCACATGCACGCTGTCGAGGTGGCTCGCGACCCACTCCGGCTGGACTTCCGGGAGACCCGCGTATGTCATCACCAGGGGGCCCCAGTCGGGCGCGGCGGGCACCGTGCCGCTCTCGGGCTGACCGGCGCGCAGGTTTGCCGGCACTGCGATCGTGAGCTGCTTCGGGTGAGGCAGCCCGAGGTTCTCCATGTACCCCACGAAGTCTTCCTCGCGAGCGCCGCCGCCTATGCGCGGATTGTGGAGACGCTCCTCTCCGATGGTGCTCACCGTGCGGCCCGAGTAGTCGTGACCCGGGTACACGAAGCACTCGTCCGGAAGGGACAGGAGCTGGTCGCGGATGGACCGGAAGAGCTGGCGCGCGTCCCCTTGCTGGAAATCCGTGCGCCCGGCGCCTCGAACGAGGAGCGCGTCTCCCGTGAACGCCGTCTTGCCGTCTTCCGCGATGAGCGACAGACAGCCGCCGGTGTGGCCTGGCGTCTCGCGCACCTCGAGCGCGCAGTGACCGAAGCGAAGGGTATGACCGTGCGCAAGGGGAACGTCGACGTTCGTGGCACCGTAGTGCCCCGAAAGCCCGATCTTGCTGCCCAGCGCGACCTTCATGAGCCACGCGCCCGTCACGTGGTCCGCGTGACAGTGAGTGTCGATCGTGTAGCAGAGGCGGAGATCGAGCTCGCGAATCAGCGCGGCGTCACGAGCGTGCTCCTCGAAGACCGGGTCGACGAGCACTGCTTCCCGCGTCCGCTCATCGGCGAGAAGGTACGTGTACGTGCTCGATACTTGATCGAAGAGCTGCCGGAAGAGCATTTCGTCTCGAGCCCCAGGGGCCGCGACAGGATAATCCATCCGACAGCGGGGAGCAGCCGAAGGTGTTGCCGGTTGCCGGCGCGGTTCCGTTCTGCGAGCATGCCGCTCCCTTCAAGGAGAACGCCAAATGTCGATCACCTACTACTACGCGCCGATGTCGACCGCCGTCCGCACCACCTGGGCCATCGAGGAGCTCGGAGTGCCGTGCGAACGCGTGAAGGTCGACATCCAGAAGAAGCAGACCAAGACGCCGGAGTTCCTGAAGATGAACCCCAACGGCGTGGTCCCAGTGCTCGTCGTCGACGGCACGGCGATCTTCGAATCCACGGCCATCCTCATCTACCTGGGGGAGACTTACGGCGTCGACAAGGGGCTCTATCCGCCCCCCGGGCTCAAGCGCGCCGAGATGCTGAAGTGGATCGTCTGGGCGAATATCGGCTTCTACGACCCGCTGGGCCGCTGGGCGCGAAACACGGCGAGCTACATCCCCGCCGAGCAGCACAACCCGAAGGCGGCGGAGGCGGCGAAGAACGACCTCGACGCGGCGATGCGAATCCTGGACACCGAGCTCGCCGGGAAGAGCTATCTCGTGGACGACAAGTTCTCGCTCGCGGATCTCGCGGCGAGCAGCTACCTCGGCTGGCTCAGGTTCATGGGGTACGACTACTCCTCCTTCAAGAACGTGAAAACCTGGGGCGATCGCTGTCTCGGCCGGCCTGCCGCCGTGAAGACGAACGGTCCGGAGTAGCGACGGGCGTCGGCCAGGGTTCCATGCGAGCCCTGGCCAGGCTTCAGGACGCGAGCTCGCACATGTTTCATTGCCCCCAGTGCGCAGACAGAACAGCGCGGCCGCGATAGCTTAGTCACATGGCATTGAACGTCGGGCGGCTCTCCGGAGCCGGGCTCCGGGCCGTGGTTGTACTCATGCGAACGCCGGCACGGCACCCGGTCGTGCGCCTCTTGCGGTCGCAGCTCGGCATCGAGCGTCTTCTCGCCTTACCCGAGGAAGACCGTGGAGCGATGCTGCACGACGCGCGCCCGGTCCGGGCGCGGGAGGCGTCACCTCGCCACGACGCCGGCCTCGGTATCCCCGCGCAAGCGCCCTGGCAAAGCAGCTGTGTCAGCCTGCGGGCGGCGTATCGCTCTGGAGAGCACGTGCCGCGCGACGTGGTGCTTGCGGCGCTCGGGCGTGCACGCGAGCTCGCGGCGCGGTCCCCTTCCGTCGGGTCGCTCCATCTGGAGGACGAGGCCGGCGCCCTCGTGGCAGCCGACGAGTCGCTGAGGCGCATCCAGCAGGGCGACGCGCGGCCGCTCGAAGGCGTCGTCACGATCATCAAGGAGGAGCTCGACGTCGCGGGGTTGCCGACCGGGCTCGGCACCCCGTTTCTGACCACGCCCGCTCGTCGGGATGCGACGGCCGTCGCGCGCCTGCGTGCAGCAGGGGCCATCGTGCTCGGTCAGAGCCCGATGACTCAGTTCGGCATGTCGCCGCTCGGTGCCAACGTCCACCGCAGGATGCCTCGCAATGCGCACGATCCATCCCGCCTCGCGGGCGGCAGCTCGACGGGGTCGGCAGTGGCCGTCGCAACTGGGGTCGTTCCCATCGCGCTCGGGTTCGACGGCGGCGGTTCGATCCGCATCCCGGCGGCATTGAACGGCGTCTTCGGGCTCAAGCCGACGTTCGGTCGCATTCCCACGGACGGTCACGGTCTCTCCGCGGGCAGCAGCGTCGTCCACGCCGGGCCCATCGCCGCGACGCCTCACGACCTTGCCCTGTTCCTCGCGAGCACGTGCGGCGCGAGCGCCGGCGACGTGGCCAGCGTGGGACAGCCTCCTCTGTCCGAGGCGGCCTGCGTGGGCGCGCTCGGTCGCGGGGTGCACGGCCTGCGGATCGGTGTCGACGAAGCGGAGTGGTCGGCCGCCGATCCCGACGTCGCGCGGCCGGCGCGAGCGGCTCTCGCCGCGCTGGAAGGCGAGGGCGCCACCCTGCACCCGATCACGATCCCACTCGCGAGCAACGCCGCCGCCATCGGGTACCTGACCATCGGGCTCGAGATGTGCACGGCGCTCCGTGACCTCCGCCTCCGGCACGGCGACGAGATGGAGCTCTACATGCAGCTCCTGCTCTTGCAGGCGGATGCCTTCTCCTCGACCGATTACCTCGACGCGCAGCGGCTGCGCTCGCGTCTTCGCGAGCAGACGGCCGCGGCGCTCCGCGAGGTCGATCTGATCGCCCTGCCGACCACGAACTGTACGGCGCCCCCCGTGAGCGACCGCGAGATGCGGGAGGGCTTCGTGGACGCGAACGCCCTCGACGCGATCTCGCGCTACTCGTATCTCGGCAATCTCACGGGCATCCCGGCAGGCACCGCGCCCGTCGGCGCGGGGCGCGACGGGCTTCCGCTCGGGCTGCAGCTACTCGGCGATGCGTGGGACGAGCCGGTGGTGCTCTCGGCGCTCGCCCACCTGCAACGCATCGGGGCAGCGAGCGCGATGCGCCCCACGACGCATGCGGGCCCCCTGACTTAGTCCCAGAGCTCGGCTCTGTAGCGACTGCCCAAGTATCCATTGTGGACGATGCGCCACGAGCTACCCTGTTCGCATGAGACGCGGTGGAGCATTGCGACGAGCTCTGGGCGTGTCGAGCGCGGTGCTGCTCGTCGCGTGCGGCGGCGTGACCAGCGAAGGTCCGAGCTCGCCCGCTGGCGGCGGTTCCGCAGGCTCCGAAAACGGAGGCGCGCCGAGCAGCGGGGGCCGGGGCGGCTCCGCCGGCGTGCGTCCATCCACAGGGGGCGCGAACCCTTCGACCGGCGGCCACGGCGGTGCGCTCACCGATTGCGAGAATCCCGGGGCGCAGGACGCCCCTTGCTCCGAGCCGTCCGCCCACTGCGGAGGTCCCTGCAGCAACTCGTGGCAAGTCGAGAACGTCTGTATGGGCGGTGTCTGGAAGTACTCGAGTGTCGTCCCCTGCGGCCCCGACGCGAGCCGCGCTCCGCAGTGCAAGAACTCGTTCAGCGGCGGGGCGCTCACACCGTGCTGCCCCGCGGCGAACCTCGACTGCGCCGGCAAGCCCGACGGCTATCCCGGTTTCGGGTGCACGCCGGGCGAGAACTCCTTCTGCTCGTGCAGTTGCTACGGGGAGATGCAGACATGCGGCTGCTGAAGGCTTCGAGCAACGGCATTCTCACCTCCCGAGGGCGCCAGAAGCCGGTCGCCTATCCCTTCGTCCTGGAAGCGCTCGAGGACCTCGAGCCCACGACGCGCGCCATGTTCGGCAGCACCGCCGTGTACATCGGTGAGCGAGTCCTGTTCATCCTGAGGAAGAAGGGGGACCCCGACGACGGCGTGTGGGTGGCCTTCGACGAGGAACGCGGAGCGGAGGCCGTGGCTCTGCTTCCGAACCTCGTGCGCATCGAGCGACTGCCGAACGTGCGCTGCTGGCGGAAGCTCGCCGAGCGCAGCCCTCATTTCGAAGACGACGTCCTCGAAGCCTGTCGGCTGGCCCGCGACGCCGAGGGGCCCCTCGGAAAGATCCCCGTCCGTCAGAAGGCGAAGAAGCTCGCTCCGACCGCCGTCAGCGGCGCGGGTCCGGCCGCGGCGAACGCGCGCCCGGCTCAGAAGGGGAAGAAGACGCCTGCCAAGAGCCGCTCGAAGCCCCGCGCGCATCCCGCGAAGCGTGGCGCGCGCCCCGCCACGAAGAAGCGCCGAGCGCGCTAACGACGGCGACGCGACGGCGTTCGCGTATCGGGGGCGCCTTCCGACGCCTCGGCGAGGTCGAACGCGTTGCGGAGGATGGCCTTGACCGCCGCGCTCTTCGCGTCTGCCGGCGTTCGCAGCGTGATGTAGCGCAGGGCCTTGCCGCTGCCCTCGAGGAGCCCCGTGTCGTCCTCGAGCTCGGCACCTCTGGCGAAGAACATGGATGCATGCCGCGTGAAGGTGCCAATCGTCAGGACCACGTCGCCCTCCACCGTGTAACGAACGAGCTTCCACATCATGCTCGGCGAGCGCGGCTTCTGGCTTCGGCACGCGGCCTCGACCGCCCCCGGCGCGACGGCCCGCACCGCGCGGCGGGCCGCCTCGATGAGGGGGCTCACCGCGGCGGG
>CAYUAW010000121.1:0-18381 GCA_964442485.1 uncultured Polyangiaceae bacterium | reverse complement strand
AGCGCGCCGTAGGCGGCGGGGGGAGCAGTTCGCCGTAGGCGAAGCTGCGGGGGGCCAAGGCCCCCCATCGTTAGCATCAGCCGGGGCGGGTCGGCGCGCGGGAAGTGCGGCGCGACTCGAAGCGAATCGGAAGCGCCGTCGGCCCGTTGATGCCCACCGGAGGCAGGAACGTGGCGCCGGGCTCGAGCTTCGGACATTCGAGGCGCGACGCGAGTGCCACGAGGGACTCCTGGAGCTCCGCCCGCGCGAGCGCCGCACCGAGGCAGTGGTGCGCGCCCTGTCCAAAGGCGAGCTGCGCGCCGTCCCGATGTGCGTCGGTGTCGAACTCGTCCGGACGGACGAACGCCGCCGCGTCTCGGTTGGCCGACCAGAGAGACGCGATGACGGTAGAGCCCTTCGGGAGCTTCGTGCCGAACAGCTCGACGTCCTCGAGCGCAAGGCGACCGACGCTCGTCACCGTCGAGCGAAACCGCAACACTTCTTCGACGACGTCGCGTGCGCGCTCGGGCTCCGTCGCGACCCGATCCCACTCCGCGGGCACCTCCGACAGGGCCGTCACGAGCCAGCCGAGCTGATTCTTGGTCGTCTCGTGTCCTGCGAAGACGAGCCCCGCCACCGTTCCGTGTATCTGTTCGGGCTTGACGCCGTCCTCTTCGGCGCCGAGCGCGAGGCGGCTCACCAGGTCGTCGAGCGGCGCCGCCCTGCGCTTCTCGACCAGCGCCCTGGAATACTCGAGCAGCTGCACGAGCGCGGCATCGATCTCGCCGATGCGCGCGGGGGCCATGACGAGGTTGAAGCCGAGGCCGATGGTGTCGGCCCACACGCCGAAGCGAGACCTGTCCTCCGCGGGAACGCCGATGAGCTCACAGAGGCCGAGAGACGGTAGCTTGCGGGCGAAGGCGTCGATGAACTCGACCCGTCCGTCTCCCACGAAGCCGTCGATGAGTCGGTCCGCCTCCCGCCGCAGGAAGGGACGCAGCCGTTCGACGCTGCGGGGCGTGAAGGTTCGAAGGACCAGCTTCCTCCACACGCGGTGCGGTTCGCCCTCCATGTCGAGCGGTGACATGCTCATCCACTCGTAGAACGGCCCCGACGTGATCCCCATCCGCTCCAGGAACTTCGAAAAGCTCGGGCGCAGCCGCGGATCCTGCAGCACCCCCCTCACCGCCTCGTAGCGTACGACCAGGACACCGAGGTCCGTTCCCACGACCGCGCCCGCGTCACGCGCCCGGCCGAGGGCACGATCGGGGTCGGCCAGCATCTCCTCCATGGTGAGCTCGATATTCGCCGTCATCCTCACTTCGCATCATCGTCGCTGGGAGACGTCAACGCATGTCCTCTTCCGGCTGTTTGGTGCGCGTTTTCACTCGCTATTCGTGCGTCCGGGCACGACCTTCACGGGGCAGCGGGCGCGCGAGCCGGCGCAGGTGTACACTGCGTGCGGGTGTTCAAGGAGGATAGGGTCGATGAGGAGAATTCACGCTGGGGTATCGCTGGTCGCGCTGGGGCTCTGGGGTTGCGGGTTCGATTCGCCGCCGTCTTTGACCTACGTCAGTCCCACTGACAGCTTCGTCGACAGCGGGGCGGTGCTTCGTCCGCCCCCGTCATTGCCGTCATTGCCGTCGGACACGCGGCCCGTCGTCACGGCGGCACGCGCCCCCGTCCCCATCAGCGGCGGAACGCTGCTGATCACGGGGGACGGGTTGACCGCAGTGGCGGCGGATCCCGATCGTGACCGCGTTTCCATCGTCGGGCTTTCGGACGGCACCGTGCGCACCGTGATCTTGCAGCCGGGGGACGAGCCAGGGCGGGTCGTGGAAGACGGCGCTCACCGCGTGCACGTCGCGCTTCGCCGCGGCGGCGCGCTCGTCACCATCGACGTTGCGACCGGCAAGGTGGTCGCACGTCGCGCTGTCTGCGGAGCGCCGCGTGGCGTCGCATACCAGGCGACCACCGACGTCGTACACGTGGCGTGCGCGGGCGGCGAGCTCGTCACCTTTCCAGCGTCGGGCGGCGACGCAACCCGACGCCTGAACCTCGACGTGGACCTGCGCGACGTCGTCGTTCAATCGAGCGGCACGCTCGCCGTGAGCCGATTCAAGACGGCTCAGCTCCTCTTCGTCGACGCGAACGGCGCGATCCTGTCCCGTGCCTCGCTCGCGCCGATGAACCGGGTGTCGGACCTCGGCAACACCGACCCCGTGGAGCCGGCCGTCGCGTGGCGCGCCCTCGGCGTCAACGACACGGTGTTTCTCCTGCATCAGTACGACGTGGCTTCGACCATCGCTCTGAAGCCCACCGCCACTGCGCCGAGCGTCGACGGGGGCTTCGGGCCGACTCCGCTCACCCCCGCGGGAGAGAGCCCCTATGGCGCCCCTCCCGGCGGCTGCGGGGGCCTGGTGCAGGCAGCGATCAGCCGGGTCACTGCGGGTAACGGCCCGACGATGGGCATGCCGCTCGCGACCCACGTCCTCACCGTGGACGCGGCGCTCTCGGCCGACGCGAAGTGGGCCTTGCTCGCGCATGCGGGGCTCGTCGATTCCCCAGCGGATGGGCTGAACTTACCGAAGAGCGGCCCCGGCGGAGCCATCACGTTGCTCGAGACCTCCGCCGCCTTCCAGAACGGGAACGGACCCGTCGACAGCTCCTGCGCTCGGCCGCAGAGCATACAGGTAGGTGGACAGAGCACGGCGGTCGCCTTCAACCCGAGCTCGTCGCCGGAGTCGCAGGCGACCCAGACCTGGTTCGCCGTGCAGACGCGCGAACCCGCGACGCTCGTCACCTTCCGAGACGCGGCAGGAACCGCGCCGCGGACCATCCTGCTGGGCGGCGACAGCGTGCTCGATACGGGGCATGAGCTCTTTCATCGCGACGCGGGCGGCGGCATCGCCTGCGCGTCCTGCCACCCGGAAGGGGGAGAAGACGGCCGCGTGTGGAAGTTCGATACGGTCGGTCCGCGGCGCACCCAGGCCGTTCACGTCGGCCTCGAGGGCACCGAGCCCTTCCACTGGGACGGCGACATGACGAACCTGGGCACTCTCGTCGACGAGGTCATGGTCCATCGCATGGGCGGCGCTCCGCAATCGGCCGACCGCAAGAACGCCCTCGCGCACTGGCTCTTCCAGCTTGCGCCACCGGCCGCCATCGTGAGCACCGACGACCCACGCGCCGCACGCGGGAAGGCGCTGTTCGAATCGACGGGCGTCGGCTGCTCGGGCTGTCATTCCGGCGCGAAGCTGACCAGCAACCAGAACGTCTTCGTCGGCACCACGGCTTCCGGCGTGACCCTTCAGGTCCCGTCGCTCCACGGGGTCGGATATCGAGCGCCTTTCATCCATGACGGATGCGCGGTCACGCTACGGGATCGATTCAACCCGAGCTGCGGCGGCGGCGACCTCCACGGCAAGACCTCCGCGCTGTCCGAAGGACAGATTGGCGATCTCATCGCATATCTGCAGTCGCTTTGAACGACGGCCCCACAGCATCGCACACTGCCACCAGCCGCCCGGCCGATGGTTCGGGCCGCGTTTGCCGGCCCATTCTGGACCGTCAACGGCATGGCGCCTGCCGGCCAGTTGGCACCACCCCCCCGGCAGCGTCGAATTGCTGACGGTTTTGCTCAAGGGCCGACCCCGAGTACCGTTCGATGGGGGCAGGTGATAGTGAGATGGCGCAAAACGAAAAAGACAATCAATCCGGACATCGCGAGCGCCGCGTCGTCACCGAGCAGGAATTGATGGAGGCGCTCAACCGAAGCCTGTGGGAGGTGGAGCGCCGCCGGGTGCAGGAGCACGGCGCTCTCGGCAAGTGACGAGCTCGAGGGTGCACTGAGCGCCCCAGGATGCGACGCGGTGTAGAGACGAAAGGCTCCTTGCAGAATGCAGGGAGCCTTTGCTTCGTCCGGAGAGCGTCGTCCGGAGAGTGACAGTCGCCATTTGCCGTCAGCGTGAACCGCGGGGGCCAGCGGCCGGGGAAGCGGTGACAGCGCGACGACCTGCATGGTAGAGCCGGGCTCGTGAGGAAGGAGTCGGCGTGAAGTCGATCGGTGCACTCGTCGTCGTTGCTCTCGTGGGCCTCTTGTCGACACCTGCCGTCGCGGCGCTGGATGCGGGGCCTCCTTCGGAGGACGCTGGTTCCGGCGCGTGCCACACGAACGACGATTGCTATCCGCCCAAGGCGTACTGCTCTCCGACTCTCGGAGTCTGCGTGCAGTGCATCGCGGATCTCAATTGCTTCGGGGTCGCGTACGTCTGTAACCAGGAGAAGGGCGTCTGCGCCACCTGCAGGACGAGTAACGACTGCTACGGCTCGACGCCGTATTGCAGCACGGCAGTCGACCGATGCGTCGAGTGCGTGACCGACGCGAACTGCGGCACGAAGGGCATCCACTGCAAGGACGGCACGTGCGGGTCCTGCGGTGACGGAGTCTGCAGTGACAACGAGCTCGCGGGAATGTTCGGGCTTTGCGTCGACTGCCTCGCCGGTTGCGGGGGGACGGACCTGCACTCGAGGGTGGGAAGCAAGATCGTCTCTGGCACCTTACCGATCACGGGAGGCGAGCAGTTCACGACGGCCTGCGGGCCCCCGTTCGCGCCCGAAGCAACCTACACGTGGACCTCTCCCGCCGACGCAACCTACCTGTTCGATCCGGGCCCGAGCGTGTTCATCTCGGTCCTGACGGACAACTGCGCGGGGCCCCCGCTGCAGTGCAGCGGCCCGCCAACGGCGGTGTTCCTGTCGAAGGGCCAGAAGGTCGTGCTGCTCGTCTCGCCGGTCTCCGCGGGGGCCACCGCCGACTACGCCATCAACGTCACCGCCACCCAGGCGTGCAACGCGATGTTGTGCAATCCCGGGCCGAACGGCGAGAGCCCATGCTGTCTGCCGAGCCAGCAATGCGGTGCCATGGCGCCCTTCGGGTGCGTCGATCCAAGCACCATCATCACCCAGCCCGGGAGCCCCACAGCGTGCCTCGACGCCGCCATGATGAACGGCGAGGCCATCTGTCCCGATGCCACCGAGTGCAGCTGCAAGGCGTGTCCGAACGCGCATCTCGGCTGCTCCACGACGACCGGCTGCAACGCCATCGTCGCTTGCTTCGACCGGTTCGGCTGCAGCGGGATGGACTGTTACACGCCAGACCGCTGCATGGCGCTGATCGACGCGAACGGCGGTCCTTCGGGCAATGCCTTCGCCGCAGGCGTCAACAACGCGTCGTGCGCTCTCCGCCTCGGCTGCCGCCTGGCGTGCCCGACGACGTTCGCCGACGCGAGCGTGGGCGGCGGCATGGGTGGCAGCAGCGGCGGCGGCGGCCGCGGTAGCGGAGGAAGGGCGGCGAGCGCCGGAGCGGCGGGCTCCCCGCGCCAGTCGTCGTCGGGCGGCCAGGACGGAGGACTCGACGCTCGCAGCAGGAGCACGACCACGACGGGAGGCTGCGGCTGCACGGTGCCGTCGGGCCGTACGCCCCCGTGGAGCGCGCTCGCGGCGCTTGCGGCTCTCTCCGCGGCCGTCGTTCGCCGGCGCGGAGCGCACGCGGGACGGGAACGGGCGTCTCTGCCCGATGGCAAGAGGCGCCCCGAGCGCCGCTAGGAGCGGTCTCGTTCGAAGGGAGCAAGGCTCCCCTCGACGAGACCATCGCGACGGACGCTTACGAGTTCTTCGGCTTCACGACGATCTCGACGCGGCGGTTCGCCGCGCGGCCGTCGACGGAACCGTTGTCGGACACCGGGTCGTCTGGTCCCTTGCCCTGAGCGGTGAGCAGATCCGAAGGGATCCCGCGACCAACGAGGTAGTCGCGGACCGCGCTCGCGCGCTTCTGCGACAGATCCATGTTGCTGTCGCGGTTGCCGACGTTGTCGGTGTAACCGAAGACGACGATCGGCTGCTCCTTGCCGCGGAGCGCCTCCGCGATCTGGTCGAGCTTCGCCATCGCGCCGGCCTTGAGATCCCACTTGCCGGTCTTGAAGAGCACCTCGCCCTGCAGGGTGATGACCATGCCGCGATCGTCGTCCTTCACCGAGGCGATCTTGGTGATGGTGTCGCGGGCGTCTTTCAGCTTCGTCTCCAGGTCGGCGAGCTTCGCGCGATTGGCCGCTGCCTCGGCCTGCTCGGCTTGCAGCTTCTGGCTCGTCTTGTCCAGCGCCCCGCGTGTCGCCTGGAGCTGAGACGCCATGAGCGACTCTTGCTCGCGCTTGGCGTTCGCGGCGTCCTGCTGACCCTTCATCGCCGTGGCCTCGGCCTCGGCGATCTGCGCTTTTCGCTGCGCGATGATGGCGAGATCCATGGTGTTCGGCTCGTCAGGATCGTCGCTCCACGCGCGCTCGGCCTTCTGAAGGGCGAGCTCGGCCTCGTGCACGTCCGTCGGGTCGAGCTGCATCGCGATGCCACCCTTGGCCCGGGCGAGCTCGTTCTGCGCATCAACCAGCGTCTTGGGCGGCATGCGTTCGCCGCCGCACGCGACGAGCGCGACCACACACGCTGGCCCACCGAAAGCGAAGATACGCTTGAACGTCATCACATTCCTCCGATTCACGATCCATTCCCCTTGGTCTTCTGCAGCTCCGTCTGCGCCTGGTGCGCTTGATCAGTCGCCTGCTGTGCCTTCGCGAGGCTCAGCGCCAGCTGCGCCTCCACTCGCGCGACGGCGATGAGGCTCGCCGCGCGCTCGTTGTCGTCGTCGATCAGGGCCTTCGACTTCTGGAGGTTCTCCTGGGCGAGCTGCAGGTGCAGCTTCGCGTCGGGAACGTCAGGAGCGCCCCCGGCTTCCGCGCGCCCGACGTCGGCCTGGGCCGCCGCCCATTCGTCGTTCGGGGGGGGCAGGCTGCCGCCGCACGCCGACAAGGTCGCTCCAAGTAGAACTGCAATCATCGCGATACGCATGGGTATTCCTCTCAACCGCGAGAGGGTAAGGGCCATGCCGCGGTTGGGCAAGGGGATCCGAGCGGGCGCCGCGACGCCGATTCACGCCGCTAGTCCGCCGGACGCGCCGTTTTCACGCGCTCCCGGACCCGTCGCTCTACCCGCTCGGAGCGAGACGCTCAGACGAGCTTTTCGCGGATCCCGCTTCGGTGCGGGCTGTCTTTTTCCCGCCCGGGCAGCCGGGAATCGAGCCACTCCACGAGCTCCCCATCGCCCGTCGTGCCCTTATCGAAGACCGGATATCCGTCGCTCAGACGGCTCCTGCGGAGCGCCGCTCGAGCTCGAGCAGGGCCACCGGTGTGAAAGGCGCACGGAACCTCGACTCCCGCGGCGCGCAGGCTGAGCAGCACGGCCAGCCCCTTCTCACCGCCGCCGAGATCGTAATCCAGGACGACGGCAGACGGCGCTGTGTCCGCCCGTGTGACGAGCAGCAGCGCCTGGGCGACGTCCCCGACGATCGCGACCCGCGCCCCGGTGCTTCCCATGATGAGCCTTGCTGCGCCGCGGGCTGCGAGCGGATCGTCGTCCACGACCAGCACCCAGGGTGGTGCGTCTTGGCGGCGCGCCAGCAGCTGACTCATCTCCTCTGATGATCCCATGCGAAACTCGTGTGCGCCACCCGGAGCCCTGGGGACCTCTCGAACCGTGATCGTGCCCACGCGCGAATCAACAGCAATGACCATGCCCGCGGCGATGTAGCACGATGAGGGACGATTCGCGCGAAACAGGAGCCGCAGCGCCATCCGGTTGACGGCGACCGCGCCAGACGACTGACGCTTTGCGCGCCGCCGGCGCTTCACGAAGCTCGACAACCCCGCGACCCCGCGAATCAATCCTCCACAGCTTCTCCAGGACCCGAGAGCGACCGTTCAGGCTGGGCAAATGCACAACTTCGGGCGAATAACCCGAGGAACCACTGCTTCCATGGTCAACTCCTTCGAACGTGATCCGGTGCGTCGCGTGGCGCTCGCCGTCCTCGTGACGATCCACGTGCTCGGCATCCTCGGCGCGCCCTTCGCCGCGAAGCTACACATCTTCCAGCCGGGCGCGACCGCACATCAGAACTTCCACGTCGTGTGGGAGGCCTGCAAGTACGCGACGGCGTCCTTCCTCTCGCTCGCGATCATCGTCGGCCCCCTGTCGCGCGGCGAGCGCTGGGCGCTGCCGGTCATGGCGATCGCGAGCGGCGTTCTCTTCGGCGGAGTGTTCTTCTCGGAGGCGCTCACTCACGGCGGCCCGAGCATCGACTTCTGGGCCTACGGGTCGTTTCTCGGACTGTCGGCGGTCGCCCTGGCCGCGCTCGCCTTGCGTTCATCTGCGCCACGCTGAGGCAAATTACCGTTCGCCGCGACCTGCACACTTCACGGTGGCCACCACGGGCTCGGCTCGGGGACGGGCCGGAGCGCGCGCAGCCGCGGGGAAAGCTGCCCGCGCAGCTGGGCGACAGTCGACGCCCCGACCTGCTCGCCCAGGAGAGCGGCCGCGGTCCGCTGCGCCTCCTCATCGAGCCTCGCGGAGACCAGTAGCTGCACGTAGAGCGGGTCCACGTCCGGAGGGTGCGGCTCGACGTCGAACACGGGCCGAACGAGCCGGAGCGCCTGCAGGTACGCGCCGAGCTCGGCGAACGCGAGCGCTAGCTCGATGTGCGCCGCCGGCTCGGGAGCTCGCAGCGCAGCGTGCATCGACTTGCGAGCGCGCCCAAGCCGGGCCGAGAGCTCCACGAGAGCGCCCGGAGCCGCCGCGACATGCAGCCCGGGCGGCGGCTTGTCGGCAATGTCAACGAGGTGCGCGGCCCGCTTGAAGTCCCCGAGCCTGGCGACGGTGAGCACGAGGTTCAGCGGACTCGACACGTGCCACAACATCACGTCCGGTAGCGCGTCGACCAGGCGCTTGGCCTGCTGCACGCGACCGATGCGCGTCGCGACCAGCGCTGCGTCCGCCGCCATCGCCGCGACGTGCCCATTTCGCGCCATCTCCTTGAAGACGCCGGCAGGCGTCAGCGGAGCGTCGTCTTCCGCCGAGTGAACCGAGAAGAGCAGCCGCTCGAGCTCGCTCTCGAAGCGCCCGAGCGCCACGACGTCGCCGTCCGCGGTCAGGGCAGCGTCCAGGCCGAGGAGCCGCGCCTTCGAGACGCCGCGGTTCGAGACGGTGCCCGCGAGGAGAAAGAAGCGCGTGGCGGAGGGGGCGACGACCCGGGCTTGCAATGCGCGCGCACGCTCCAGATCTCCCGTCTGAGACACGATGCCGCTCATATTCTGCAGGGCGACCGGGTTGTCGGGGTTCACCTCGAGCTCATGCCGGAAGAGCGCCTCTTCGGACCGGTAGTCGACGGCTCGCCAGGCATCCACACCTGCGTAGACCAGACAGAGCGCCGCGAGCGCGATAGTGGCCACCCGAGTGGCCACTATCGCCGACAGAGCGGGGCCGAAGACACGCAGCAGCCCCGCCGACAGCAGGAGCAGGGGAAGGTAGAGAAAATGATCCGAGGTGGTGACGTAGATGCCGGTGTACGAGAAATTCAGCAGCGGGCCGAGGAGAGCGAGCGCCGCGACGAGCAGCACGAAGGCCACCCTGTCGCGACGGAGCGCGCGGAGAAGGACCGCCGCGTACGACGCGCACACCAGCGCGCCCGGACCGACGAGCGCGAGCGGATAGTACGGCGCGCCGGCGCGTTCCTCTATTGGTCGATAGAAGAACGTCTGAGGCCACGGCCACACGACGCGCTCGACGTACGACCAGACGGTGAGGAGACCGTAGCGAAGGGTCGGCTCCACGGCAAATCTGCTCTTGTGCACCGGATAGACGAGCGAGCGCGCGGAGAGGTATGCCGCGCCGAGAGCCGCCACGCCGAGTGCGATCTGACCGAGGCGACGTCGCGCGGCGCTGCCACGCTCTGCGCTCACGAAGTCTGGAAGGAGCAGCAGCGCGGTCAGGGCGCCCGCCTCCTTACTGAGCATCGCGAGGGCGGTGGCGAGCAAGGCACCGGCGGCGAATGCGGACGCGCGGCCAGGCCGTGCGTGGGCAGCGCGGTGAGCAAGCTCCACCGCGAGCAGCGCGAAGAGCGCCATGAAGAGGTCCGTGCGCCCCGAGATCCAGATGACGCTCTCGGTGCGGCTCGGGTGCAGGGCGAAGAGCAGCGCCGCGATCATCCCGAGCCGCTCACTGCCCGTCCATCGGATCGCCGCACGCGCCGCGAGCAGGACGGCCGAGGCGTGCAGGAGGACGTTCACGAGGTGGAACGCCCAGGCCGCGCCGCCGGAAGCGACCCAGTTGAAGATGTAGCTCGCCGAGACGAGCGGGCGGTAATAGCGAAGGCCGATGCCCGCGGAACCGAAAGCGTGGACGTCCCAGAGATGCGTCCGGAACGCGCGCCCGAGGAACCCCAGGCTCTGAGCGTAGTAGTTCTCCTCGATGAGCAGACGATCGTCGTAGACGTAGCCGGCAGCGAGGCTCGGAAGAAACGCGGCGACCGCGAGCAGCGTCGCGAGCTTCGGGAGCGACGGACGCCGACTGGGCTGCTTCGCGGCGTCCGGGGATCCTTCCACGACGCCACGGACAGTGCCACGAACGGGGTCGATCCGGCCATGGTATTGGGAGGGCGTGGGCTTCGACGAGTACGACGAAGAGAAGTACCTGCGCGCCAACCCCGACGTGGCCGTCATGGTCGAGCGCGGCATCTTCAAGTCGCCGCTCGAGCACTGGCAGAAGAGCGGCTCGCTCGAGCACTCGGCAGGACGGAGGAGATCGGGCTTCTACGAGCACGATCTCCTCTACGACGAGGAGATCTACCTACGGTCGAACCCGGACGTGCTCGCCCTGGTCAAGAAGCGGATCCTCGGGAGCGGCTACGAGCACTGGATGCGCCACGGCCGCGTCGAGTTCGAACGGGGCCGGCGACACGCACCGTACGCCGAGAGCCACCCTTTCCGGCCGTTCCGGCTTGCGTTCAGCGGGGCCGGCGGGCTCCTCGTCGGGGCGGCCGACATCGAACCCGGTCCGGATGCGGCGCTGACCGCACAGCACGGCGACGAACCTCGGCTGAGCCTGCCGCGCTCGGCGCTCACCTTGACCGGGCCCCTCCGTCTCGTCGACGCGTTGTTCCGGCCGCGTGACCTGCGGCTCCTCCTCGTACGCCTGCCTGCGTTCAGCGCGGACGGCCGCCGTCCACGACCAGTCGTCTTGTCGAACGGCGCGGCGACGGTCCTCCTGTCCCGCGACGCCGGCATGCAGGCATTCTTCTTCGAGTCAGGGACGGACGCGAACGACTTTCTCCGCCACGCCCAGGGGCTCGACGTCCCCCCTTCCCCCGCCTATTCGGCTGCGCTGGTCGACTTCGTCATCGGACGGCTGATGCGCCCGGCCGATCCCCGCGAGCCGCACTCCGGGTTCGTTCTGGAGTCGCTCGTCTGCCACCCGGGCCGTGGGTTCGAGGCCATCGGCTGGTTCTGCCCGGCACGCGACGAGGTGACGCGGGTCTCGGTCATCTCGCCAGAGACCCTCGAATGCGCAGACGCGGAGTCGCTCACCCGCGTCGAACGACCCGACGTTCTCGGCGCACTCGCCGGCATCCGGGGCTCGCCGGGTGACCCTGGTCTCGGCTTCCGAGCGTTCTTCCCCCTGCCCCTCGCCAGCGAACGGACTCCTTCGCGGCTGGTCCTCGGCGTCACCCTGAAGAGCGGCGTCGCACGATTCTTCGAGAGCAGGGAAATCGCGCGCTTGCTCGCACCGTGAAGCCGGCGCATGCGCCGGCTTGGTGACTACCTCGACTTCCGGCGCTGCTTCGAGGCCCGACCCTTGCTGCCCTTCCTGAGCTCCGCCAGCCCGATGCGCAGCCCGAACGGGCGCAACAGGCGCTCGAGCGTCTGCAGGGTCGGGTTGTGTTTCGGGTCGATGGCTCGAAGTACGTTGGGGCTCGGCATCCCCACCTTCTCCGAGAACTCCTTCACGCCCATCGTCCGGATCAACTCACCCAGCGCCTCCTGGAGCACGCTGCCCCCGGCGACCGCCGTCATGAGAGACTCGCGGACGAAACCCGGGTCCTCGAGATCCGCCGCCTTTTCCTCGTCGTATTCCTTGCTTCGCCTCGCCACCTGAGCCCGCCTCCGCCCGCGCGACCTTCGCGCGAATGATCCCTTGATTATTATCTGGAGGGATAATTATCAAGAGTCGATTTCAGGGGTGGGCACGGGCGGACGCGCCCGGGCCACGGCGCCCGCGGGGGGACGCCCGGTGAAGCGAAAGGAGTATCCAGTCGCCGTCGCGAGCGCGCTTGGTCACACCGAACCCCAGGGCGCGGTAGGCCCCGAGCACCGACCGGACGTCCTCCGTGAGGAAGCCCGTCAGGAGCAGGACCCCGCCCGGCCGCAGGCGAGCCGAGAGAGAGGCGGCCTGCGCGACGAGGGTGGCCCGGTCGACGTTCGCGACGACGAGGTCGAAGCGCGAGCGCAGCCGGCCGAGGGGTGCGTCGGTGAACCTGCACCTCGACGCAGCGCCGTTGCGGAGGGCGTTCCGGCGCGCGGCGTGGACGGCGACCGGGTCGACGTCCACGCCCGTCGCCCGCGTGGCCCCGGCCCGGACGGCGACCAGCGCGAGCACCCCGCTCCCCGAGCCGAAGTCGAGGACGGACGGCGCCCCCGTCCGAGAGCGTCGCTCGACCTCGCGTGCGGCCATTCGTGTGGTCGGATGCTCTCCGAACCCGAACGCGAGAGCCGGCTCGAGCCACACGGCCTTTCGCGCCGCCTCCGCAACTGGGCGAGAACCCGTGGGGACGAGCCAGGTCCTCGCAGAGATGCGGATGGGCTCGAGCTGCTCCGTCCATTCCGTGCGCCAGGAATCGAAGGCGCGCGGCGCTCTCGCCACCTTGCAGGTCGCCCGGATGCCACCGTCGCCGAGTCGCTTCTTCACTTCGGCGCCCAGGCGTTCGAGCTCGGACCGGTCCTCTCCGAAGCAAGCGACGTGCGCCTCGTGGGGCAGCGACTCCTCCACGGCGCCCCCTGCCCCTTCCTGCACGAGCAGCGCGCCGGCGACCTCGGCGTCCTCCGGAGCGACGCGCACGACGAGCCGCCAGAGCGGCGCGTTCACGGGCTCCGGTCCGGGCTCCTCTGGTCGCCTGCGAGATCTCTTCTCGATGGGCCGCCTTGGCATCATGATGTCCCGGCGAACATGCCTCAAAACGACCGCCGTATGTTGGGCAAGGTGTGCGTGGTGACCGGCGCGACCTCCGGGATCGGTGAGGTCACGGCGTCGCGGCTCGCCGAGGACGGGGCCACCGTGGTGCTCGTGGTACGCAACCGCGACAAGGGCGAGGCCGTCGTGCGCGCCATCGTCGACAGGGGCGGTCGGGCGGAGGTCGTCATCGCCGACTTCGCCTCGCTTCCGGATGTGAGGCGAGCGGCCGGTGAGCTCCTTTCCCGGCACCCTCGCCTGGACGTACTCGTGAACAATGCAGGGGCCATCAACATGACGCGCACCACGACCCGCGACGGCCTCGAGACGACCTTCGCCGTGAACCACCTCGCCCCTTTCCTGTTCACGTACCTGCTCCGGGGTGCCCTCGAGGCGGCCGCTCCGTCACGCATCGTGAACGTCGCGTCGCGCGCTCACACCCGGAGCGGCATCGACCTGGACGACCTGGAAGGGAGGAAATCGTACGCCGGGTTCCGCGCGTACGCGCAGTCGAAGCTCTGCAACATCCTCTTCACGTACGAGCTCGCGCGACGGCTTTCAGGGACGCGGGTCACTGCGAACTGCCTTCACCCCGGCGTCATCGCCTCTGGTTTCGGCAAGAATCAGCCAGGCCTCTTCGCCTTCGGGGCGCGGCTCGTCGCACCGCTGCTCTGGACTCCGGAGAAGGGCGCCCGGACGTCGCTCTACCTCGCCACGTCGCCCGAGGTGGAGGGCGTCACCGGAAAGTACTTCGACGACGACACGAAGGAGATCCGCTCGTCGAAGGTCTCCTACGACCGGGACGTCCAGCGTCGCCTGTGGGAGATCAGCGAGCGCATGACCGGCGTCGGAAGCGTCGCCGCGGCGAGCTGAGCGCGCGTCAGCCAGTGAGGCGTCCGGGGCCAGGAGCGGCTTTCGCTGGCTCCGGCGTGCAGAGCATCCCGGCGACGTCGGCGGGAATGCGTCGCGGCTTGTGGGCGGCGTCCACGCACGCAAGCAGTGTCGACGCGGTCACGAGCAGCTCGTCGCCGCGCAGGATCCGGTAGTCGAAGCGCGTGGTGATCCGGGTCAGCACCGACAGGCGCGTCTCGACGACGAGCTCGTCGTCGAAGTGCGCGGGACGCTTGTATACGAGCGAAGCCTCGACCACCGGCATGTGGTACCCGCTCCGGGCAAGCTCTCGGTAGTCGGCGCCGCGTGCGCGCAGGTATTCGACGCGCCCGGCCTCCACGTAGGTCAAGTACGCGGCGTGGTGAACGATGCCCATCAGATCCGTCTCGAAGAACCGCACGCGCATCATCATCACGTTCACGCAATGGGCCGGGAGCGCCTCGCCCCGGGCTCTTATCGGCATCATTTCTTCCTGGTCTCCTTCGAGCCGCGGTTTGCTTCGAGCTCCTCGAGCTCGTCGATGCTCTTCGGCCAGTCGCTCCCGAGCAGCCGGGACAGACCGCGATCTGCGAGCACCTTGCCCTCCGTCTGGCAGCGCGGGCAATAGTTCACTTCGTTCGATGCGTAGCGGATGCGCTGCACCTTCGTCCCGCAGGCGGGGCAAGGCTGCCCGTACTTCCCGTGTACTGCCATCTCCTGGCGGAACGCAGTCACCTTCTCCGGGAAGCCGTTGCCGGCCTCGCGCCGGAGCCGCTCGGTCCAGTCGGATAGGGTCGCGCGACACGCCTCGTACAGGCGCCCGATCTCCTCGTCCGTCAGCCGTGAGGTGAGCTTCACGGGGGATAGCTTCCCGGCGTGAAGCATCTCGTCCGAGTAGGCGTTGCCGATGCCGCTGAAGAGCCGCGGGTCGGTGAGCGAGCGCTTCAGCGTGTGGTTCTCCCGGCGAAGAGCCTCGCCGAACGCCTCGAGCGACATCTCGAGGGGCTCGATGCCGCCGCGGGAGAGCGACGCGAGCGGCGCCTCGCCGCGCACCAGGTAGATGCTCGCTCGCCGGGTCGTCCCTGCCTCCGTCAGGATGAGGGTCGAGCGCTCGAAGTCGAAGCCCGCGAGTCCGAGCCGCTTGGGGATGGGGGCGTCGACGTCGCGGAGCAGGAATCGCCCCGCGATCATCAGGTGCACCACGAGGAAGAGCTCGTCCTCGAACACGAAGACGATGCGCTTTCCGAGCCGCCGGAACCCGAGCACGCGCTTGCCCTCCAGCGCCGAGATGGGCGGATCGTAGGTGCGGAGGACGAAGACGTTCGCGAGCCGGACGCGCTTCAGCACCTGGCCCGCGAGCAGCGCCGAGAGGCGTTCGCGATAGACTTCGACGTCGGGGAGCTCGGGCATGCGCGGGGTGGCTCAAATCCTCGAAATGACGCAGGGAATGCGGAAGCGTGGATCGGCCTCGACCTTCTCGCACGGAACAATCCTCAGGTGAACCGTCACGAACGGGCCGGGAGAAACGTGAAGGAGGTCGGAAAGCGAGGACAGGACATGGAACTCGAAGGTCGGAATACGGATGTGATCGTGGTCGGAGGCGGTCTTGCGGGGCTCACGGCGGCCGCTTACGTCGCAAAGGCGGGGCTCGGCGTCACCGTGCTCGAGCGCACCGGGGAGCTCGGGGGCCGGGGTTCGACCCATCAACAGGATGGGTTCTTCCTGAACCGCGGCGCGCACGCGCTCTATCGCGCGAGCGACGCCGTCGAGGTCCTCGCCGAGCTGGGCGTCGCGCATCACGGGCAGCCGGTGCCCTCGAGCGGCAAGGCGCTGCGGCACGGACAGCTGTTCCAGCTCCCCACCGGCGCGCTGTCGATCTTCACGACTGGCCTGCTCAGCCTGCGGGCGAAGGCGGCTGCGGCGAAGTGGCTCGAGCGCACTCCGCGGCTCTCGCCCAGCTCGCTCGCACACCTGAGCGTTGCAGAGTGGCTCGATGGGTGCCCGCCGGAGGTGCGCGCCCTCATGGAGGCCTTCATCCGCGTCGCGACCTTCGTGAACGCGCCCGAGGACTTCAGCGCCGGCACGGCCCTGATGCAGCTCCAGCGCGCGCTCGCCGGCGTGCTCTACGTCGACGGCGGATGGAAGACCCTGGTCGACGGCATCGCCGCGACCGGTACGCGCTGGGGTGTTCGCGTGCGCAGCCAGGCCCGTGCTCTGCGCCTGGAGGCGACGTCCACGGGATTCGTGGTGACGCTCGCAGATGGAACGACGCTCGGGGCGCGCGCAGTGGTCCTCGCCGTTCCGCCCCGCGACGCGGCGAGCCTCGTCGCGAGCGCGGGCGTCGATGCGCCGGCCACGTTCACTGACGTCGTGCCAGGCCGTGTCGCGACGCTCGACCTGGCGCTCGCGCGGCTTCCGAGACCCGAGGAGCGATTCGTCCTCGGCATCGACGCGCCGCTGTATCTCTCGGTGCACTCCGCGGTTGCGAAGCTCGCGCCCGAGGGCAAAGCGGTCATTCACGTGATGAAGTATTTGCCGCTCGAGGAGACGGATCCTTCGGCCGATCGGGGAGAGCTAGAGGCGCTCCTCGATCTGGCGCAGCCGGGCTGGCAGAGAGAGGTCGTGCACGCCCAGTACCTGCCGCGCATGGCGGCCGTGGAGCGCATCGACCTCGCGCGTGAAGGCGGCCTCGATGGCAGGCCAGGGGTCGAGGTGAGGGCGCTCCCCGGCATCGCCGTCGCCGGCGACTGGGTGCAAGGGGGCGCATGGCTCACCGACGCGAGCCTCGGGAGCGCTCGCGAGGCCGCCCGCGCCGTGCTCCGACGGCTGTCGCCCGCGAGGGCCGTGGCGTGAATCCGGCTATGGTGGGGGCTCCGATGGAGTCCCCACATGCTTCGCCGTCAGAGCCGTTCGCAGCGCTCGAGCCTGAGCGCAAGTACCTGTGGGGCGTCTGCTATCGCATGACGGGCAGCGCCTCGGATGCCGACGACCTCGTGCAGGAGACGTTCGTGCGCGCGCTCGAGCGGCCACCGAAGGACACGACGGAGCCGTGGCGGCCGTGGCTCGTCCGGGTCGCGATGAACCTGTCACGCGATCAGCTCCGTCGCCGCAAGCGCCGCGGCTACCACGGTGTGTGGCTGCCGACGCCGGTGGAGGGCACGGAGGCGCTGGCCGCCGAGGCCGAATCACATGCGGCCGACGATTCGCCGGAGGCGCGCTATGGATTGATGGAGAGCGCTTCGTTCGCCTTCCTGGTCGCGGTCGAGGCGCTGACGCCGTCGCAGCGTGCGGTACTGATCCTGCGCGACGTCTTCGACTACTCGTCGCGCGAAACGGCGGAGATGCTCGACCTGCGCGAAGAGGCGGTCCGCACGACGCTCCACCGCGCGCGCAAGGCCATGTCCACCTACGACCGCGACAAGCGCCCGTTCAGCGCCGAGACGATCCGTGCGGTCGAGACGACGCTGCAGGAGATCCTTGCTTGCATCGCGACCGGCGCCGCGGAGCGGGGTCGCGCGCTCCTCACGGAGGGGATGGTGTCGCTCACCGACGGAGGAGGCGCACTCCCGGCCGGCCGCGCTCCGGTTCACGGAGCGGAAAAGATCCTGCGGATGTACATGAAGCTCGCGACCCGGGGCTCGCCGGATGCGTCGTTCGAGATCCGCCGGGTGAACGGAGTGCCGGCGCTCGTCGCGGAGGACCCCGCACCGCTACGGCCGAACGCGCCGCGGGTCGTGCTCTTCATCGACCTCAATGGAGCGGGAAAGATCCGGTCGATGTTCACCGTCATCGCACCGGCGAAGCTCGGACGCGTGCAGTGGCGCAGGCTCGGCCCGGTAGCCGCACCCGTATCGCTCGCATGACGCGATCGTCACGAGCCGAGTTCTGACGTCGAGGTACCGCGCGCACCGAACAGCGGCTCAAGATTTCTTTCACGCATCGCGAGCTCTTCGGCCGGCCGCACCATGAAATTTCTACGTTCCATGGGCCAGCCCCCTCGCTCGAAAAAAAATCCGAAGTATCTCGGGCATTCTCGCGCGTCGTGAAGTGGCGCGTATCTGCTACCTCGGGGCACACACGCGTCTTCTCGTCGGCCGCGAGAAGCTCTTGCCGCAACGAAAAAGTCGGAGCACGACCACCATCGTCACGGTGTTAACTGAACTTGACGCGTGTCGTTAGATGAAGTTTTTGCATGCGCTCGGCGCGTTCGTCGCCAGGCTTCGCGCGCGCGTGCATGCAAATGACGTCGACGGAATTTTCGATCTCGAAGAAATCGGCCAGACACCTTCTCGGCGCTGCGCGTTCTTGATAGGTTGACCTCTTTGGAACACGCCGTGCAGAGCGCAATTCGTCCATTCGCCATCTCGCTCACGGCTCTCGTGACGCTCTGGTGCGCGGAGAGCTGCCTGTCACCAGGCTCGCTCGAGCACG
>CAYUAW010000120.1:6553-18433 GCA_964442485.1 uncultured Polyangiaceae bacterium | reverse complement strand
CCTGACGCGCGGCAAAGAGACTCCCGCGGCGCACGAGCTCCCTCCTGCCGGCACAGCGAGCTGGCACAGAGCGGCACAGCCTCCGTGTCGTGCGGTTCTTCCTGCTCGAATTCGCGTCGGCTCGCGGCTTGCTAGCGGGCCTTACATGCAGGTGAGCAGGTGGGCGGTGGGTACGACGCGGCAACTCTGCGGGGTGCTCGTGCTCGTCGGGTGCTCGTCGAGCGACGCGGGGGCAACGGGATCGCCGGCGACTCTCGGCGGCGCGACCGGCGGGATGTGGCCGGGCGTGGGCGGAGCAGTCCTCGGCGCCGGCGGAGCATCGGCGGGCGCCGGCAGCGCGGGTAGCGCGGGCGCCGGCATCGCGGGGAGCCCCGGCACTGGCGGCGTCGCGGGGAACACTGGCGCCGGCGGTGGTGCGGGAAATCCTGGCGCGGGTGGGATCACCTGTTCGCCGCCGCCGACGGTGGCACCGCCGCTGGCTCCGACCATCCCGATGGCCGTGGACGCGAACAACGCCTTCGGTGTCGCCCTCTACCAGCAGCTACGGACCGGGAGCGCCGGCAACATCGTGACGTCCCCGCTCAGCGCGTCGGTCGCGCTGACGATGGCCTATGCCGGGGCAAAGGGACAGACAGCGACCGAGATGGCCGCTGCGCTCCACCTGGGCGCCGCTCCGCCGTCCATCTTCGACGGTCAGGCCGCGCTCGTACGTGCGCTCGAAGCGCGCACCACGTCGGGGGCGTTCGGGCAATGCAACGTGCCTGGCGCCGAACAGCTGCAGATCGTCGACGCGGTCTGGGGCGAGCGCACCTACCCGTGGGAGCCTTCGTTCGAGAACGTCCTGTTGCGGAGCTATGCGACCAGCGTCACGCCGGCGGATTTTCTGAGCGCTCCGGACGCCGTCCGCGGGCAGATCAACGACTGGGTCAGCGGTGCGACGTCGGGCGCCATCAAGGATCTGTTGTTGCCGGGCTCCCTCGACGCCGCCACGCGCTTCGTGCTCGTGAATGCGATTCATTTGAAGTTCGACTGGTCCAGTGCGTTCGACCCCGCGCGCACCTCGCCATCGACGTTCACGAAGGCGGACGGCACCACCGTATCGACGCCGTTCATGAACACGCAGAGCTGGTTCGCCGTCTCCGACGACGGCCAGGCGCAGACGGTCGCACTGCCCCTCTGGGGCGACCAGCTGGAGATCGTGCTGACGGTTCCCCATGTCGGCGTGGAGCTCGGCTCCTACGAGGCCAGCCTGACGCCGAATTCCCCCGCATTCGCTCCTCCGAAGACGGGGCAGATAGTGCAGCTCTCCATCCCCAGGGTGACCTTCACATCGCGTACGTTCTCCCTCGCGGGCGCGCTCCAGGCGATGGGGCTCCATCAAGCGTTCGATCGCTCGTCCGCCGATTTCACCGGCATGTGCGCTCGGCCGCCCGGCAACGGGCGTCTATTCATCGGCGACGTCGTCCAGAAGGCGATGGTCGAGATGGTCGAGTCCGGCGTCGTGGCCGCCGCGGCTACGGGTGTGGTAGGGTCGATGATCGGCCTCGCTCCACCCCCCCCGATGATCGTCAAGGTCGACCGACCTTACCTGTTCTCCATAGTCGACCAGCCGACGGGCGCGGTGCTGTTCCTTGGGCGGATCGAGGATCCGACGGACCCGGGAAGCCCGTAGCCGCCGTCGCGCCGTCCCCCCTACCGTCCCAGCGCTTCCAGCAGCGCCTTCGCGACGTCGCAGTCGGGGTTCTCGCCGAGGGCGCTCTTGGCCATGGTCTGGGCGCGGCGCTTGTCGTTCTTCCACTGGGCGAGGCGCGCCAGGTGATAGAAGGCCATCGCCTTGGTCTCACGCGTGACCTTGTCGTCGTGGGCGGCGGTGACGGCGCGCAGGGCTCGCGAGGCGGTGGCCTCGTCACACAGGTCGATCGCCGATAGGCCGAGCAGGTACGCTGCGTCCAGGTTCTTCGGATCGAGCTGGAACGCATGCTTGAGCGATTCGAAGCCCTCGTGGAGGTAGTCGGCGTCCAGGTACACCCCGGCGATCGCGAGGTGCACGCGTGAGACGCCGGGCCCCGGCTTGCCGCGCATCCGCTCGGCGAGGGCGAGCAGCTCGTCGAGTGCTTCGCGGTCGCGATCGAGCGCGCGGAGCGCGCGCGCGTGGAGCAGCACGCCGTCGGCGTTTGCGGCGTCGGCGGCCATGCCCGACTCGATGGCGGCGAGCGCCCGCTCCGTGTCGCCCACCTCGAGCAGGAGCTCCGCCGCGCGGAAGAACATCGCCGCGCGACGGGGGCCGTTCTCCATGCGGGGCGCGCTCGAGAGCAAGAGCTGTGAGAGCCGCGGGCGATTCCCCTCGGCTTCGTAGATCGCCTCGAGGCGTTCACGGAGGTCCGTGCGATCGGGCGCGTGCTCGTAGGCGCGCTCGAGCGCGGCGCGTGCCTGCGCGGAGCCCCCGGCGCGATCACAGGCTTCCGCGAACGCGAGCGTGAGCCGGGCGAAGAGCTCGTGATCGCCACCCACCAGCGGCAAGAGGCGCTCGTAGGCGGCGATGGCAACGGGCCAGTCCTGGTTCGCCGCGCGGAGGGCAGCCAGCCGCTCGAGCCCACCCACGTGCTCCGGCCGCTCCTCGAGGAGCTGTTCGAGGAGCTCGCCCGCGCGCTGCTGCTCGCCTTGCTCGACGAGCACGTCGACGAGCGAGAGGACGTGACGGTCCTTCTCCGGATGCTCCGCCTTCACCAGCCGCTCGAGCACGTTGCGGACGTCGAACGCGAAGCTCGGATCGAGCTCGTAGGCGCGCTCGAGATCCGCGAGGGCGTCCTCGTCACGGCCGCTCTCCTGCTTCGCTCGCGCGCGCTCGCGCAGGAGCTCGGTGTCTGCGGGGCTCGCCTCGAGCGCGTGGTCGAGCGCGGCGATCGCTCCCGCGCGGTCGCCCGAGCGCGCGGAGGCGTCGATCCACGACAGGAACAGAGGGCGATCGTCGGGGCTCGCCGCCACGGCGCGCGCGAGGACGCCGCACGCCTCCGCGGAGAGTCCTCGCTCCTCGTAGTCACGCACCAGTCGCTCTCGCAGCACCCGGTCGGTCGGGTCTAGCTTGAAGCCGATCGCGGCAGCGCGCAGAGCACCCGCGGCGTCTCCGGCCGCGTCGCGCAGCTCGACGAGCCGCTTGCCGAGCGCCGGCTCGGCCGGGCCACCCGGGACGGAGAGGAGCCGCTCCAGGCAATCGGCGAGCCCCGGGCTTCGGAGCGCCTCGAGGCGACCCCGCACCGTCTCGAGCGTACCGAGATCGGCTGATTCGTCCTCCACGATCGCGTCGTAGACCCGCTCGGCGCGCTCCTTCGTCGCGCTCTGCTCGAGCGCGGCGCCGAGCCGCAGCGCCAGGGCGAAGGGAACGCGCCCCGCCTTTCGCGCCGCCGAGAACCGCGCGTCGAGGAGCGTGACGAGCTCCGCGTGCCGCCCCTCTCGCTCGAGGGCGTCGGCGAGAAGCTCCGCGGCTGCGGGGTGGTCCGGTTGCTCGTCGAGCAGGTCGGAGAGCACCCGCGTCGCGCGATCGCCGCTCTTTCCGCCGGTGAGCAGGAAGCTCGCGAAGCCGAGCCGCAGCCGGCTGCGCTCGTCGACCGGCTTGAGCTTTTTCAGGGCCTTCGCGATGAGTGCGGCGAGGCGCTCCGCGACGGATGCGTCCGAGAGCCGGAACAGCGCGTCCCAGCTCGCCCAGTCCGAGGGGAACCTGGCAACGATCGACTCGTAGGAGCCGAGCGCGCGCGCCGGATCCGACAGATCCCGCTCGCAGGTGACGGCGGCCTCGCGGAGGAGTCCGAGGGCCGCGTCTCCCGACTCCCGCTCCGCGGCGCTGGTGAGCAGCGCGATGCGACGGCCGACGACCTCCGCGCGCGCGGCCTCGCCACCCCCGCCCGCAGCCGCGGCGGCGGCGAGGGTCGTCCAGATGCCGGCGTCGGTGACCCCCGCCTCCTCGATGCGCTTGCCGATCTCGTCGGCGTGCCGCTTGATGGTGGACGAAAGCTCCGCGCTCGTGCCGGCGTGCGCGGCGTGAAGCCGGAGGAGCTCGGCGAGCGCGGCCGCCGCGACGGCGGGGTCCTTCGCCGCTCGGAGCCTTCGCTCCACGGAGCGCGCGACGAGATCGTCACGACCGCGAGCCGCGAGCGACTTCTCCAGGCGAAGCGCCTCCTCGAGGCCTTCCAGGGAGACGTCGAACGACGACTCGATGTACTCCGCCGCTCGCGCGTGGTCGTTCCGTCGCGCGGCGATCTCGCTCAGATCGAGGTACACGTCGACGCGGCTCGGTCCCTCTCCCGGCTCGGCACGGTGCAAGCTGAGGAGCAGCGCACGATAGGTGCTTTCGGCGATCGTGAGCTCGTTCTCCTCCAGGGCTCGGCGCGCGAGGTCGTAGAGCATCTCCGGATTCGACGGCTCTATCTCCGTCGCGGTGCGCAGCTCGGCCATCGCCTCCCGCGGGCTCTTCAGGTGCAGCAGCACGCGCGCGAGCCTGTGATGAATCGTCGCGCGCGACTTCGGGCGAAGCTCGCCGTGCAGGGCGATCTGGCCGCGCAGGACGCGCGCGGCGTCCGCGTGCCGACCGGCGGCGTCGAGCGCGCCGGCGAGCGAGAGGAAGAGCTCGCCGTCTGCTCCGGCAATCTGAGTTGCCGCTTCCAGGATGGGGATGGCGCGCGCCGGTTCCCCGAGACGCATCAGCATCACGTCCGCGGCTTCCCGCAGCATCGAAAGCCGTTGCTCGGCGCTCTGCGACGCCCGGCCGCCCTTCACGAGGAGCTCCGTGAGCGGACGATAATCGCCCGCGTCACGGTAGAGCGCCGCGAGGCGAGCGCGGACGTCGTCGGCGTCGGGAACCGTCTCGAGCACGGCCTCGAGCCTGGCTGCGGCGCGGTCACGCTCGCCGAGCTCGAGACAGGCGTCGGCAAGGAGCGACCCGAGGCGCGCCTTCTGCCCGGAGCCGGACGCGGCGAATGCCCACTCGAGCGCCTCTGCCGAGGCCCGCCACTCGCCGCGCTCGCGGTGGAGCCGGGCGAGGATCTCGAGCGACACGTCCGAACCGAGCGATGCGGAGAGACGCCGCGCGGCGATCGCGCGCTCGGTGTCGGCGCAAGACTCCCAGAGCTCGGCTGCGAGCGTGAAATAGCCACGCGCATGCGCGAGCTGCCCGAGCTCGACGGCACGATGGCCGAGGGACTTCCAGAGCTCGGAGCGCTCCTCCGGCGTCTTCAGGCTCTCGAGGAGCCTCACGAAGCGATCGACGTGCGGCGTGACGACCGCATCGGTCGGGTCCTCCGCGAAGAGCTTCTCGAGGAGGGCCACGGCGCGGTCCCCCTTGCCGAGCCGGTCGGCGAGGTGAATGGCTGCGTCCCGGAGGAGCGCGCGCTGCCGCTCGCGCTCGAAGGGGAGCTCCGCTGCGCTCGAGAGGACGCGCACGGCTGCCCCGGGATCGTCCATGCGGAGGGCCGCGTCCTCGAGCTTGCGCGCTGCCCAGTAGGCGGCCTGTGCCGCGCCGCTGTCGGCAGACGCGCCGCGGCGCTTCCAGGCCTCCTCCGCAAGGACGAGCAGCTTCGCGGCCGCCGCGCGCCCGAGCGCTTCGTCGTGCTCGCCGAAGGCCGCGACCCTGGGGATGGCGGCGACGAACGCCTCGTCGCTATCGCCGCCGGCGGAGAGGTAGAGACCGACGAGGCTCTCGACGACGCGCTTCCTGTGCTCGTCCCCGCGGGCGAAGCCAAGCTCCGTCTCGCGCACGCGGATGACGTCCTTCGCCTGCCCGAGCGCTCCGAAGTGCTCGACGAGGAGCGCCACGGCGCGAGAGTGCGGCGTCTTCGGGGATTCGAAGACGTCGTGCTCCGGCCGCACCCCGAGGATTCGCTCGAGCAACGGGACCACGTCGGCGAGCCTGCCGCCGTTCTCCAGCATCCGCTCTACGAGCCCGTGGGCGCTGCCGAGATCCCCGAGATCGAGCCACAGGCTCGCGATCCTCTGCTCGAGCTCCTCCTTCGCCATGCCGGAGGCCGAAGCCAGGCGCTCCGAGAGCAGCGTGATGAGCTTCGCCGATTCGCCCTCGCGCTCGTACAAGCGCTCGAGCGACGCCTGCACGGGTGCATCCGCGGGGCGGAGCACGCGAAGCTGCTCGAGGTAGGAGATGGCGCGCCCGGCGTCCCGGGACAGGTCGCGCGCGGCGAGAGCCGCCTCGTCCAGGAGCTCGGCGCGTTCGTCGGGGTTCCGGGCGGCATCGATGGCGCGATCGTAGAAGCGGAACAGCTCGGGCCAGCGCTCGCCGGCGAAGAGCAGCACCTTGACCCGGTCGAGCGCCCAGCGCGCCGAGGGGACGTGCTCGAGGACCACCTCCAGCGTCTTCTGCACGTCGGCGGAGTCGGACGACCACTCGTCGTAGAAGGCGATGGTCTTTTTTCCGAGCCGCTCCAGCGTGTCCGCATCGACCGACGGATGCTCGATGGTGCGCGCGAAGGCCTCGTAAACGGCGTCCGCGCGCTTCGCGCTGCGCGCGCGTGCGATGAACGCATCCCAGAGCAGCGTGGAGCGCGGGTTCTGTGCGATGCCGTTCCCGAGCACGCGAAGCGCCTCCTCCGGCTCTGCGGCACTCACCTCCGCGAAGCGGACGAGCCAGCTCTCGCGCCGTTCCCCGAGGGACGCCTCGTCGAGAGGCGCCTCGAGCAGCAGCTCGAGGTTCGCCGCGGCCACCTTCGGGTCCGTGGTCTCGGAGCTGGCCCGCTCGACGAGCTCCACCGTGCGGTCGAGCTCTTCGGCACGCTCGAGCGCGCGGCGCGCGATGTCGAGCGCGGGAGCGGCCGGCGGCGAGCTCGAGAGCAGCGGAGCAACCGAAACGAGCGCCTCCTCCGGACGGCCGAGGTCCTCGCCGAGGATCCGTGCGACGCGAAGGTCGAGCTCTGCGCGGCGCGCACCGACCGCGCGCTCGCGCACGGTGCGGAGCGCCGAGAGCGCGCCCTCGAAGTCGCCCTGCGACGCGCGCAGGCGGGACAGCGCGTCGAGCGGCTCGTCGCGGTCCGGCGCGAGCTCGACCGCGCGCTCGTAAGCGCGCAGCGCGCCGAGGAGCTCTCCTTGCCGTTCTTCTTCCTTCCCCCATGCGACGAACGCGCTCGGGGACAGGAGCGAGCGGGCGGCGCGCCACTCGAAGAGCCAGCGCTTCTCCGCCTGCTGCTCCTTCCCGCGCAGGCGCTCCTTGACGAACGATTCGAACGCGGAGAGCGCTGCGTCACCGCCGCCGGCCTCGATCAGCGCACGATAGGCCTGCGACGCTTCCTCCACGCGCGGTTCACTGGCCGCGAGGACGCGCGCCTTCGCGAGCATCGCGCTGCGCCGCACGTCCTCGTTCGCCCCGCCGAGGTAGGGCAGCGTCTCGTCGAGCATGCCGACCAGCACGTCGACGGCGCCATCCTTGATGGCGCGCTCCTCGAGCGAGAGGAGCTTCTTCGCCGTCGCGCCGGGGTCGGACGACGCACGGAGCAGGATGGCGTAGATGCCGGGGACGTTCACCCAGCGGCCCTCGCTCACGTAGAGCTCGAGGAGCCGCTCGGCCGCCTCGCAATCGTCGGGCGCGGCGGCGAGCACGCGTTCGTACAGCTCTCTCGCGCGCTCGTTCCCCGCGGGGTCACCCGCGGACAGCATGGCCGCGGGCTTCCACGACTCGGCCGCGGCGCGGCGATTGCCGAGCTGCTCGAAGTAGTGTCCCAGCCGTTCGAGCGCCTGGATGCGCACGCCCGCGGTGCCCGAGCTCGCGAGCCGCTCGAGGGCCTCGTGATAGACGTCCTGCTCGTTCTCCTCGTAAGCGAGGGTCGCGACGGATTCGAGCGCGTCGTCGCCGGCTTCCGCGTTCGCGACGAGGGCGCGGCACAACTCGAGCGCCTCGTCTCGTTCGCCGCGGGTCACGAGCGCACGCGCCTTCGAGGCGAGGACGGTGCACTGAGCCGCCGCGTCCAGGCTGCCCATCACGCCCTCGAGCTCCGCCGGCAGGAAGGACGCGTCGCCGGTCTTCTTGTAGGCCTCCACCAGTCCCTGCTGCGCGCGCTCGTCGGCCGGGTCGTCCGCCAGGATGGCCCGCCACTCCGCCGCCGCGCGCTGGAAGTCGGCGAGGCCGTCGCGCGCGAGCTCGGCCAGGGCGTGCCGGAGCTTCCGGCGCTCCGCGGCGTCGCCCAGATTCTCGAGGGTGGTCTCGTAGCGGGAGAGACGAGCCTCCGGCGGCTCCCTGCCCTGCGTGAGGCGATCGACGCGTTCCGAGAGCGCGAGCGAGCCCGGCGACGCGTCCAGCCCGCGTATCGCGAGCGCGAGAGCTTCTGACGGCCGTCCCTGGGCTTCGAGCTCTTCGGCGGCCGCGCTCGCCAGGGCGACGCGTTCGGGGGTGTCGAGCTCGGCCTGCTGTGCAGCCTCGAAGAGCAGCTCGGCCTCCGTACCGGGCTCGTCGGCCGCCGCCGCGAACTCGCGCAGACGCGCGGTCCAGACCGGGATGTCCGCGGGTCGATGCACGACGACCAGGGCGAGCCCGCGACCCGCCAGCAAGAGCCCTCGCGTCGCGCGCTCCGGAGCTCGAGCGGCGATCGCGAGAGCACGCTCGACGGCCTCGAGCGCTTCCTCCGGCGACGCCGTGAGCTCGGCCTTCGTCTCGAGCGCCGAGAGCAGGCCCTCGTCCGAGCCCGCTGCGACGCTCGCGGTCTCCAGGATCGCCGCCGCATCGAGCCGGCGCTCGCCCTCGGCCACCAGGCGCTCCAGGAATACTCTGGCAAGCGCGTTGGTCGGTTCCAGCGCCACCGCCCTCTCGAACGACGAGAGCGCCGCGTCCTCCTGCGAGAGCCGGGAGAAGCGGACCTGGCCGAGCTTCGCGAGCGCCGCCGCCGCGTCGTGAGGCGACGCGCCCTCGAGGCTCGCCTCGAGCCGCTCGCACAGCTCGCCCCAGCGGCCGGCCGCCTCGAGCAGGTGCACGAGGTGCTCGTGCGCCTCGCGCGAGGGCCCATAGGTGCAGACGAAGTTCCACGCCTCGATGGCCGCATCGCCGCCGCTCTCGCTCCGGAGCTCGGCGCTCCGCACTGCGAGAGCCCTGGAGAGCTCCGTGTCCGCTGTCCGGAGCGCGCGGAGATGAAGCGTCGCGGCGAGACCGTCCTTGTTCCCTGCGCGCTCGTAGAGCGGCTCGAGCTTCGCGAGCGCTTCCTCCGCCCGCGACGAGTCGAGCAGCGCTTGCCACGACGGGATGGCGCGCACGTCGTCCTCGGCGAAGACGCCCAGCGCGAGCAGGCGCTCCGCGGCGCCCTGACGGACGTCGATGTCCGGCTCCTGCAGGGCCACGACCTCCAAAGCAGGGGCGAGCTCGACCGGCACCTCCGGCTCGCGGCTGAGCGCGAGCAGCCGTCTCGCCGATGCGAGGACCGCGTCGTCCTTCAGCCTGTCGGCGACGGCGGACAGGAACGCCGCGCGCGCACTCGGGAGCTCGCCCTCCTGCAGGTAGAGGAGTCCGAGCGCGTGTCCGAGCCGAGCGCGAGTGAGCCCGAGCGCGATGTCGTGCGCAGACGACAGCGTCGCGATCGCTTCTTCCGTCTTCTCCGCGGCTGCTGCCGCCTCCACGTAGCGGTTGAGCAGCGCGGCGTCGTCGGGCTCGTTCCTCACGAGCTGCCCGAGCAGCTCGAATGCGCCCGCCGGGTCGGGCTGGTCGCCCTGCCGGAGCTCCACGAGCCTGCGCTGGACGGCCTCGAGCCGCTCCGGCTTCGCGACGGTGAGCTCGAACTCGAGCATCTCCATCTCGCGATCGGAGAGGCCCTGCCGGGCAAACGCCCGCGACAGCTTCTCGGCGATCCGCGCAGCGATAGGACGGCAGTCGAGAAGCGACAGCGCGAGTTCGAGGACCTCGGGCTCGAGGTCACCGTCGCGGAGCAGCTCCTCCACGTGGACGGCCGCCGAGAGGGGATCCTCGAGCTTCTCGAGATACAGCGCCGAGAGACGCACCCTGAGGCTCGCGAGCTCGCCCTCCGAGGGAGCGGGCTCGGCGCGAAGCTGCCGCTCGAGAATGCCGACGAGGGCTTCCGGGTCTTCGCCTCCCTCTTGCAAACGAGTGTCGTAGCTTGCCATTTACCCTTGCGCGGGACCTAATGCTTCGGAGCGAGAAGATCGGCGCCGGCGTCGGCGGCGCGCAGAAAGGCCTCGTAGGAGCCGGGCGGCGCGGGGTGACCGTCAGGGAGCAACCGCACGAGCAGGAGAGACGGATCGCGCGCCGACGCGCGGACCCAGACGTGAAGCCCTGCCCCCGCGGGGCTGCTCGCCGCCGAAGCGTCCATGGCCGTGGCCGGAGCCGCCTGTGCGGCGGCCTGCGGCGGCGACGACTGCGCCGGCGGCGCGGCAGACGTGGGAGGGGCCGACGGCACCTTCACCACCGCTCGCGCCGAAGGCGGCGGCGGGGCATGCGACAGAGCCGCCTGCGGAGCTCGCATCGAGGGTGGTTGCGGTACGACCGAACCCTTCACGGAAGGCGGAGGCGGCCGCCCCGTGGCCGCGGCGGGCGCCCCCGAAGCCGCGTCGCGTTGCGCCGCGACGGCGGCGCGCAGAGCTCCCGCGCGCTCGAACGCGCCGGCGCGCTCGGCGGCGTCCGCGGCCCTGCCGATCGCGACGAGCGCCTCTTCTCGCTTGCCCGTCGCCCAGAGCGCGATGGCTTCCTCCAGCGGAAGGGCGACGTCCTTCGGGTCGGTGGCCTCCGGGGCTGGCAGCTTGGTGGGTTGCATGGCGTCCGTCCTTCGGTACTAAGTCGCTCGAGCGGGGCCGAAGCCGTCCGTATTTGTTCGACCTGGTGAGAGGCGAGCTCGAGCTGCGGCGATGCAGGCGCGAGTCTCGGGCGAAATCACAGGCTATCACCTTCTCGCCACGTCGCCCGACTCCCACGCCTCTTTCGCCACCTTCAAGCCACTCTCAACGGAGTTTTTCCGGGTCGTCGAAGACGTCGCGCACCCGGCGCGACACGAGCTGCATGGATAGTCAGCGTCGCAAGATCGTGCCGTCGGAGAGCACGTCGACGACGACCCCGGGGCCGGCGGTACCCACCGGTACACTGGCACGGATCGCGCCGTCCGCCGCGGGGCGAAGAACGACGCGGACGCGCGGATCGCCGACGGAAGGCGTCAAGCGTTTCAGCGACAAGGGGCCTGGCCACATCGGGCGACCGTCCGCGGACCAGCGGCTCGCAAAGACGTACTCGGCCGAGCCCGCGCCACCGCTCTGGCCCAGCCGGAACATCATCACGCTGTCGAGCGTATCGAGCGCGAACGACACGGGTGCGGCTCCGCTCCACGTCCACGGAAGCGACATGCCGTCCCTGCCCCACCTGCGCTCGCCGTTCTCGTCGAGGAGCTCCAGCGTTGCGCCGGTGGCCCCGGCAACCGCGAGCACCCAGCCGCGCCGCGGCCAGTAGAGGACCGAGAGCGCGTCGCACTCGTCCACGTGGAGCGCGTCGTAATCGGCGAACGAGCCGCCGTCGTCGGCCCACCGACGGAACGCGATGCTGTTCGTCGAGCCATTGCACCACACGAGGCACACATGGCCGTCGGGCCCCGGCGTGAGGACCAGCTCCGATGCACCCGGCGGTACGCCGCCGTTCGGATGCTCCTTCGCCCAGACGACCTCACCGTGCGCGTCGAGGAGCCACACCAGGGGCCGTGGCTCGCCGATCGTCGCCTCGAGGAGCACCGCGGCCTTGCCGCTCTCTACCGGGACGACCTGGAACCGGAGCGGGAACGCGGGAGCATTCCCGAAGTGCGCCGCGACGCGCGCGCCGTGCCGCACGAGCAGGGCATCCGACGCCACGGCCGTCCCGCGGATCGCCTCGACGCGGAGATCCATGGCAGTGACGGCGTCGGCGAGCTCCGT
>CAYUAW010000120.1:0-6453 GCA_964442485.1 uncultured Polyangiaceae bacterium | reverse complement strand
CAACGCCGAGGCGGCGAGGATTGCGAACACCGGCGTGACGACCAGGTGGTAGCGGTCGTCGCCGAAGAAGACCGCGTGAGTCAGCGTCGTCGCGAACACGAACGCGAGCAGGAAGCGCTCGACGGTCGGCGCGGGCGGTGCACCCGGGAGCGGAATGAGACCGAGGAGCGGCATGAACGCGACCAGGATCCAGAACGGGTGCTCGCTGCCGGCAGCGGCGTAGATCGCGAAGATGAGCACCGCGGCGAGGAGCGAGCCTTGCACGATGGTCCCCCTGCCGCCCACGCGCCGCGGCGACGGCAGCGCGATGAGCCCGAGCGTCGCCGCCACGAGGAGCATCTGATGGTACGCGGTGAGCAGCGCGCGCCCCGCGACGCGACGCGATTCGGGCCAGGCCGCGGGGTCCGCCTCGCGAAGGTACTCGATGGCGAACGACTCGTGATCGTACGTCTGCGACAGCTTCTTCGGGATGAGCCCGAGCCAGTGCGCGGGGTTCTCCGTGATGATGGAAAGGCCGACCTGCGCCCAGCAGCGATCCTGCTGGACCTGACCGGTCACGACGGGGCAGCCGTCCCGGGCCCGCAGCGTCTGGAAGCGGCCGGTCTCCGTGAGCGCGCCGATCGCGAGGTTCCAGCCGCCGTTCGTCGACACGAGGGCGCAGCCGTCCATGACGCGGCAGTTCCTGTACGTCCACGGCAGCACCGTGAAGACGGCGATGCCCGTGACGACGACGGCGCGCTGCACGGCAGCGAGCCGCGGGAGCGGCAGGAGCAGCGCCACGAGAGGCGCCGCAACGAGCGCCGAGGGCCGCACCAGCGTCGCCAACCCGAGGAGCACACCCGCGACGATGGTACTCGACCACCGGAGGTGCCGCACCGCCACCCAGGCGGCAGTGAGCACCAGGAGCGCGCACAGGATCTCGTTCATGAGCACCGCGGAGTAGATGATGAGCCCCGGGTGCAGCGCGGTGATGGTCGCCGCGATGCGCGCGCGGTTCAGCGTCATGGTGCGCAGCGAGATCCGGTGTACCACCGCCACGAGGAGCGCGCCGGTCACGGCGTTCGCGACCGGCGCGACGGCGAGCCCGGTCCCGAAGACGCGGTACACCGCAGCGAGGAAGGCGCTGTAACCCACCGGATAGTGCGCCCACGGGTGCCACGTGCGCACGCCGCCGATCACGAGCTCATCGGCGTATCCGAACCCCTCCGCGATGCGCACGGCACCGTAGTGGTAGTAATGCCCGTCCCAGACGGGCTCCCGCGACCACGCGAGCGCGACGAACAGGCGCGGCAAGAGCGCGACGACCGTCACGGCGAACGTGAACGCGACGCCCGGTTCGGCCCTGCCACTCGGGTCGCTCCCGCGGGGTGTGCGCATCGTGGCCACCTCATCCCTCCGCAGCCGTCAGCTACCCGGGCCCTGGGTCGCGCGGAGCCACTCGCGGAACCGCTTCAGGTAAGTGCGCGTCACCTGCGTCGGGTCGAGGTTCAGGCAGCGCGCCACCTCGTGCACGAAGCCGCGGGCGTAGACGAAGGCCGGAAGCCCGCCGAAATCCTCGGCCTCGATGGCGCGCAGGTACGGGAGGCTGATCTTCGTGCGGCTCGCGATCTCCTCCAGATCCGTGCCGAGGGACTCCCGCACCTTGCGCAGGAGCGCGCCGGTGAACTCCGTCTCCGCGTTGATCTCGCGCGCGAGCTCTGCGCGGAGCATGGCGCGCTCGGCGACGACCGCCTCGTCGACGGCGATGTTCTTCGGGCTCTCGCGGGCGTCCTCCTCCGGGAACGTCGACACGTCGTAGGCGCGACGGCGGAGCGGGTCGAGCAGGGTGTCGTGCGCCTCGTCGATGCGCGCGAGCTCCGCGCGGAGCTCTTCCTCGGTTAGCAGCGAGGTGAGCGGCAAGCTGCCCGGCTGGTAGATGTCGCGCTGGCGCTTGTGCGCGCGGCGGAGCTCCTCGTCCGTCGCGCTTCGCTGAGTGAGGAGCACGTCGTAGAGGCTCCGCTCCGACGGCACGAGCGGGATGGGAGCGGCGTCGGCTGCCTCGACGCGGTTCTGCGAGAGCGCGAGGACGCGGCGCGCGATGCGCTCGATGTTGCGCGCGCTCTTGCTGGTCGGGCTATCGACGAGCAAGGGGCGGCTCCGCACGACGCTGAGCCACACCGCATCGTCGTGCTCGATGTGCCCGAGGTAGTCGAAGCCGACCCCGAGGTGCCTCCGCGAGAGGTCGATCATCGCCTGGCCGAGCTCCGCGTCCGGGCGCAGGCGCGCCCCGTTGACGACCAGCCTCGGCCTGAGCGACGCGAGCTCCGCGGCCGCGAGCTCGCCGAGCGCGACCTCGTAGCGCGCGAGCTGCCGCACGAGCGCCTCCGGAGGAGGCAGCGGCGGAAGCTCGGCGAGGGCTCGCTCCTCGAGGCGGCTCTTGTAGCGATCCTTCGCGATGGCGCGCCTGAGCTTGCGCTGGAAGAGAGCGCGCGCGAACCGATACACGCCCTCGACGCTCGGCGGCTCCGGAGTCACGACGACCATGCCGAGATCGGCGCCCAGGAAGAGATCGAGCGCTGCGGGTGACGTGCCCGCGCCGAGGTCGAGGATGACGTAGTCCGACTCGAGGACGCGGAGCCCCCGGATCCAGCGCGGCTTCCTGCCGGGCCGGATCGGCACGGTGGACCCGATGGAGTAACGCTGCGGCAGGAGCTTGAGCCCCGGGATCGGGGTCGCCACGAGTTCGAGGGACTCCTCGGAATCTTCCTCGATGTGGCCCCGGTCGAGCGCGATCCCGAGCATCGAGTGGAGCTGGGCCCCCGCCGGATCCGCGTCGACTAGCGTCACCTTGCGGCCGAGCTGGGCGAGGTATACGGCGAGGTTCGTGGCCGTGATGCTCGCGCCGACGCCACCCCGGCCGCCCGTGACTGCAACGACGTGGCGGGCGCCGCGGGGAGCGAGGCCCCGCAGGTCCGAAGGCAGCGCAGGGTACTCGCTGTCCGGCATGCTCCGCCGATCTACCGCACGAACGCTCGATCATACTAGGCTCGCGTTCCAACTCGAGGCTAGGCTCCGCACCATGCCGCTCTGGAGAAGCGTCGGAAATGCCGTCGCGCTCACCCTCGTGAATCTGAACGTGGCGACGTGCCGGTCGCCGGCCTCCGACGGCGGGCGCGACCCGGCGCCGAAGGAAGAGGAGAAGGCGACCGTCAAGCTCGACGGCGTCGACACGTCCGCGTTGACCGCGCGCGAGCAGCACGAGTGGTCGACCTACGTCTCCGAGCTGCTGGCTCCGTGCTCGGATCAGCCGGTGAGCCTTGCTCAGTGCATCAAGGAGTCGCGCCCGTGCTCGCTCTGCCTGCCCGCGGCGAAGTTCCTGGTACAGCGAGTGACGCGCGGGGGTACCCGCTCACAGGTGGAGAGCGCCTTCCGCCTGCGCTTCTCGCCGGACTCCGTGAAGACGGTGGAGGAGGGCGACTCGCCCGCGAAGGGGGGGAAGGACGCTCCGGTCGTCATCGTGGAATGGGCGGATTTCCAGTGTCCGTACTGCGGGGCCGCCGCACCCGTCCTCGACAAGCTGGTGGAGCAATACCCGGGCAACCTCCGGCTGGTCTTCAAGAACTATCCGCTCGCGAGCCACGAGCACTCGGAGATCGCCGCGCGCGGCGCGGTGGCTGCCGGCAAGCAGGGGAAGTTCTGGGAACTGCACCACAAGCTCTTCGAGAACCAGGCGACGGGGCTCGATCGGGACGTCGTGCTGCGGCTCGCGAAGGAAGTGGGCGTCGACGAGAAGAAGTTCGTCGCCGACATGGACAGCGAGGCCGCCGCCGACGCCGTGAACAAGGACCGGAAGCAGGCAGAGAAGCTCGAGCTCCGAGGCACGCCGATGATCTACATCAACGGACGCCATTTCGAGCTCGAGCAGTTCAACCTGCTCGAGGACGTCAATGACTGGATCGAGCTCGAGATCGAGCAGCGCACGGGCAAGAAGGTGACCGCGAAGAAGGTCGAGCTGCCGGACGCGCCGTCGGCAGCGCCCGCGGCCTCGGCTCCCGCGAAGAAGCCATGAGGGCCGGCGAGGAGGGCGGCGGCTGCTTTCCGACCGGGCGACACTACCCGGGCATTGCCCACCTCCTGCGCATCGTCGCGCAGGGCCTGGTCGACGAATTCGACGGCGCCCTCGAAGTCGAGGATCTGCTCCTCGTTTCCATAGATACGGAGACGACGGGGAAGGATCCCGCCGTGGATCGCGTAGTCGAGCTCGCGGCGGTCGTCTTCAAGGGCGGCGAGGTCATCTCGCGTCACCGCTGGCTCGTGAACCCCGGCGTCCCCATCCCCAAGGAATCGTTCGACGTGCACGGCATCAGCGACGAGGCCGTGAAGGATGCGCCGGCCTTTGCGGCGGTGGCCGCGGAGATCTTGACGGTGCTCGAAGGAAAGATCCCCCTCGCCTACAACGCGGACTTCGACCGCGCGTTCCTCGTCGAGGAGCTCGGGCGGGCAGGCGTGGCGCGGCCGGCGATGCCGCCCGCTGCGCGTCGCGGCATCGAGTGGCTCGACCCCCTGGTGTGGGCGCGGGAGATTCACCAGGAGGAGAAGAGTCGTTCGCTGGGCGACGTCGCGGAGCGGCTCGGCATCGCCCTCGAGAAGGCGCACAGCGCCGTGCACGACGCGGAGGCGGCTGCCTTCGTGCACGCGGCCTTCTGCCGCGACGGGCGCGTTCCCAAGCTTTACGGGGCCTTCGTGCAGGAACAGCGGCGCCTGGCCCGGCTTCACGCCGAAGATCGGCAATACTGGCGAAAATGAGCCCCAGCGCCGAACGCGGCGTCGCCCCCCCCCGCGGGGTGATCGCGCTTTACCTCCTCGCCGTCGCGGGGATGGTCTACCGCATCGCGTACCTCGATGAGTGGAGCGCGGCGAGCTGGGGCTTGCTCCTCGTCATCGTGGCGACGGCCTGGCCCGATCGCGTCGCACCGACGAACCGGCGTCTGGCGGGCGGCGTGGTCTTCTTCGCGGTGCTGTGCACGGCGGTCGCGTACATGCCGACCGTATGGTTCGCCATCGCTTACCGGCTGAATCATGCGAGCCACTACCTGTGGAACGCGAACGCCGCGATGACGAGGATCCCCGGCAACGACGGACGCTTCCTGTGGAGCCACGACTCCGACAGCGCGCTCTCCGTCTTCCGCTGGATCTACCTGAGCGGGTTCGACATGGTCGTGTGGATCCCGGTCGTGCGGTCGCTCATCGGATTCGATGCCGTGCGGACGGCGCGGTACGCGCTCGGCGCGCATCTCATCCAGTTCCCACTCATCATGCCGTTCTACACGGCCATCCGTGTTGACGAAGTGTGGTGCGTGCTCGGCCACGCCGATCGCTGCGCGCGCGGGTGGAGCGACGAAGTGCGGCACGATCTCGGGGCAAATTGTTTCCCGAGCATGCACACGTCAGTCGCCTTCGCCGTGCTCTTGATTGCGCTTCGGGAAAAGAGCCGCGCGTATCGGTGGATGATGATCGTTTATTCGACGAGCATCATCTTGAGTACCGTGTACTTGGAAATACACTGGATCATCGACGTTTTCGGGGGGCTACTGCTCGGTACATGCTCTGTAAGAATTGCGGACACTATGATCGCATATGCACGTACGCGTCGTGCGCCGCCGGAACCGGGCGCCCGTTCAATCGTCGAATCGTCGTTTTAGGCGGCCGCCGAGTCACTTTCTTGTAACCTCGCCCGTCGGCGTGCGCTAACCACACCGTTGCACGGGACACCGCGCTCGGATCGTGGCGAGAGCTGCGAGCCGATCTTTTGTTTGGTATCAGCCTAGGAGAACTTTCGATGAAATTAGGACGTAGCGCTTTTTTGGCAGGGCTCGTTGCGCTCGGGGCGTGGTCGGTCGCGGCCTGCTCGAGCGACAAGACGACGGGCGGAAATGACGGCGGCACCGGAGGCAGCGACGCGGGCCCCGGCGCGGGCGGCAAGGGCACGGGCGGCAAGGGCGGCTCGGGTGGCTCGTCCGGCAGCACTGGCGGCAAGGCCGGCAGCGCCGGGACCGGCACCGGCGGGTCCGCGGGTGACGGCGGCAGCGTCGTTCCCGAGGCGGGCTTCGACGGCGGCACTCCCTCCGTGAAGATCACCGACCCCAAGACGGGTGAGACCGTCAGCAAGAACGCCGAGTACACGGCGTTCCCGATGGTCCCCATCGCGTTCAAGGTCGGCAACTTCGCGCTGATGGCGCCTGGCACGGCCATCACCAAGTGCCCGAAGGCTACTTGCGGCCACGTTCACATCAATGTGGACGGCGCCGACTGCAACACCTCCGGCGCGCCGTACAACAACGCCGGCATTGCGAGCCCCCTCAACATCGACCTCTCGCTCTGCAAGGCGGGCGTCGGTGGCGCGCACACCGTCACCATCTCGCTCCACAACACCGATCACTCGGACGTGGACGTGGGCGGCAAGCTCGTCTCGGA